>JALOPD010000042.1 GCA_025454075.1 Desulfobacterales bacterium
CACCCAGGCGGGGGCCCTTCCCTGCCGCACCATCTCGAGAATCTGCGCCTGGATCCCCGCCCAGAACGCCCCGCTGCGCTCGGTGTCGAAGAGAATCACGGGCACCGGCTCCAGGATGCTGAGCTTCATGTTGCACAGGGTGATGCCCAGCTCCTCCAACGACCCCAGCCCGCCGACGTTGAATATCGGAAACGATGCGATCTCGAACCACTTCTGACGGCTGTGGCGGCAGGTGGACTGGAACACCTGGCAGAAGTCGACGTCGGTCGTCATGGACTGGTCGGTGATGTCCAGGAAGTTCGCGCCGGACAGAATCCCCCGCCGCCGCGCCAGGGTGTTGGCCTGCTCCATGACGCCGCTGCCGCCGCCGGTGACGATCCCGATGCTTTTCCCCCAGAAAGCGATCAGGGCGTCCAGGAGCTCCCCGAGGCGGGCCTCGCCCTTGCGGGACAGCCGCTGGTTCGACCCGTAGAAGGCGAACAGCATGGACTTGTGGAAGTCCGCCAGGCGTTCGGGCGCGACGAAATAGCCCATGCCGTCGCGCATGGTGTGCACCATCAGGCGGCGGTTCAGCCCGCACACCCAGTACACGTCCAGCCCGAAGGCATGGTATTCCTGCAGCCGGTTGTGGTCCATCTGCGACAGGAACGGGCCGTGTTCGCTGGACGGCTCCAGGAAACAGAGCGCGTCGACCTTCCCGTCGCAGGTCAGGTTGATCAAGTCCCGGTGCTCGATGAGGTTGGGGAAATACCGCGCCAACAGGGTGGCCGGGCCGTTGGGGAAGGCGTCCCGCAGCCGGTGGGTGGCATACACGTGCGCGCAGGTGCTCTGGGATGAAAAATCCCGGCGGGCCAGGGCGCACATGGCGTGGGTGATGTCGCAGGGCGCCTCCGGGCCGTTGAGAAAAACCTCGGCCCTGCTCGCCCCCCCGGAGCCGTTCGGCACCACGGCGATCGGGCGGTCGATGAAGTGACAGTTGGAGCGCTTCAGTTTCCGGAACCGCCTTCCCATCCCCGCCAGCTTCCCGTAGGAGAGCCGCTGCTGGGGTTTCGGGCGATGGCCGTTCGCGGCGGCATCCCGCCGCGCCGCGCGGTAGATCTTGGCCGTGATTAGCGGGTTGACGATGGGGTGTTCGCTCTGGTTGATGATCTCCAGGTAGATGCGGATGCCGCGCGTCTTGATCGGGTCCAGCACGGTGGCCGCCAGGTTGCGGCCGAGGGAAAACCCGCTCTGCAGCACCACGAAGTGCTCGTTGAGATACATCGAACAGGTCGTGACCAGCCCTTCCCCGGGGGCGATGGCCACGGCCGGCACGGGGTGGCGGACCTGGTAGCGGTTGAGCACTTCCCGGCCGTCCTCGCGCAGCAGGATGCGCCCGAGGACATCCTTCGTGAGCGGCTGCTTGAGACGGCAGGCGATCTTGTGGGGCGCGATGACGACGCTGCCGTCGCTGGAGATGGCGGCCGAGGCCGGCAGCTTGAGTTCGGAACGCTCGACCGCCTCGAGCACCTCTTCGGAGGAGAGCAGCGCCTCGGGGTCGCAGTAGACCAGCCGCCCCACCTGAAGCCCCGGGCTGAAAAAATCCTTCAGTTCATCCAGGCCGGGGTAGCCGGGGATGACCGAGGACGCCTCCAGGGTCAGAACGGCCCGGCCGTTTACGGCGCGCGCCTCGACGGCGGGGGCGCTTTCGATCTGGACTCCCAGCCGGGCGATGCGCGACCGTTCGCTGAACAGCAGGTGCTCGGGCTGCTCCTTCAGCAGTCCGGCCAGCGGACCGCGCAGGCCGAAAGCGGTTTCAAAAACGATTTTCCGGCGGCCGGCCTTGAGCACCCGGGTGATGACCCCGTCCTCCGATTGCAAAAGCCCTCGAAAGGCATGATGGTTTTTGGTGTGGTGGTTCATAAGATCCCCTGTCCCGGAAATGGGCTAAAGCGGATGATCCCGCCGGCGTCCTTGCCCGGGTCGATTTGGGTATTATAACGCGGGAAGCCTATCCAGGTCTCGAAAATTGTTTGGTTGCGGCTGGCTGCCCCCGGAGGGTCGTCCGCAGGGGGGACCGGACAACGGCTTCGTCAGGCCGTCACCGGGGTGCGGGGAAATTCGGAGCGGCGGGTGTCCGGTTCTCTCGTCATGACGGCAGGCATCGGCGGTCCCATCACATGATGGGTTTTTCCGACAGGATGTTCTCAATCATTTGGATCAACGACCGGCTCGGCAGCTGCTCCTCTCTGAAGATGCTGAGCTTGACATCTTTCAGAATCGCGCTGTCGACCACCCACCCGAACCCCAGCTTGTCGAAAAAGATGATGGCTCCCTTTCCCATGCAGCCCCCCCTCCGTTGCGCGCGCTGCCGGCAGCATGGCCATTCGGCCGCTGCCGTTCCGGGCATCTGATCCGTCCGGCCCGTTTTTCCCCTCAGGCGCTGTAGTATATATCGCCCGCGGCACCGAAAGACTTTAGAGGTGGTTTCAACACAACCGCCTTTTGGGTTTGACTCCGGGCAACCGGTTATTTAGAGTGGGGTTCACCCATGCCGATCATCAGCGAAAACAGCGGATGGAACCATCCGCCCGCGCTGCGGCCGACCGGGCTTTTCGTCACCGACCTGGACGGCACGCTGCTGCGCTCCGACCGCACCTTCGCCGCCGCCGACCTGGAGGCGCTGCGGCGTTTGGGCGAATGCGGGGTCGTGCGCGTGCTCGCAACCGGCCGATCGCTCTTCTCGTTCGAGAAGGTCCGAACCCCCGACCTGCCGCTCGACTACCTGGTCTTCTCGACCGGCGCGGGCCTGGCCGAGCTGCCCTCCGGCCGCATCGTCCGCGCGCAGTCGCTCGACCCGGCCGAAGTGCGCTGCGCCTGCGAGGTGCTGCGGGCGTTGGGACTCGACTTCATGGTGCAGCGCCCGATCCCGGAGACGCACGCGTTCGGCTTCCACGCGAGCGGGCGCACCAACCCGGACTTCGACCGGCGCATCGCGCTCTACGCGCGCTTCGCCTTCCCGCTCGACGGCGACGCTGCCGGCTTCGGCCCGGCCACCCAGTTGGTCGCGATCCTGCCGCCGGAGGGACCCCCGGAGACGCTGCCCGAGGTGCGCCGGCTGCTCCCGGAGTTGACCGTCATCCGCACCACCTCGCCGCTCGACCACCGCTCGACCTGGATCGAGATCTTCCCGGCAAGCGTCTCGAAAAGCCGCACGACCGGCTGGCTCGCCGACCGGCTCGGCATCCCGCCGGCGCGCACGGCGTCGGTCGGAAACGACTACAACGACCTCGACCTGCTCGACTGGTCCGCAACCTGCTTCGTCACCGCCAACGCCCCGCCCGACCTGCGGCAGCGCTACCCGGTCGTCGCCACGAACGACGACTGCGGGATGAGCCAGGCCGCCGGTCTCTGGCTTGAGAAGTTGCGCATCGACCAGTAACCGTAGGCCTCGAATCGACCATGCCAATGACGGACCATTAAGCGTCGGTGTGAAGATCGTTTGAGGATCTTCATCTTTTTCTAGGAGATTGAGCGAAGAGATAAGCTGTCAAATATCACCTGGACGAGGGGACGGTTTTTCGTTGGATATATTCTCCGGATACAATCCAGTCAGGACTCTCTGGCTGGGATGAGCTCCCGGCAAGAAAGTAAAACGCGCACCGGCTAAAGCCGGAAGCTTTGGAATCGGTTGAAAGCCGATTCATGATTACGGATCAACGCCTGTTTTCTAGTCGCCGTCAGGCGGCTCGTGATTTGGTTGCTCAATGTACTTCATCACTGCTTCATCGTACACATTACCCGAACCGGCGGCAAAGTAGCCTCGGCCCCTAAAGTGCCGTCCCCGAAACTGACGGTTCAGCGGCTTAAAGTCCATCAGCATCCGCCACGAGTTTCGCCTCTTTAGGGCCCTTGAGTAGATCGCTGACCGAAATGGGAGGCGGTGCCGAGACGAAAATGCGAATAGGATCCCGAGAGATATGTCCTTTATTTAGCTCAGCGTCTTTGGCTTTGCGGGTTTTCGTACCAATTCCGGCAACCAAACAGGCGCCTCGCCAGTCAAAACCGGCTTGCGGTATTTGTTGGTCCGGGTGATGGCACTTGTATTCCCAGCGCGTGTGACTTATTGTCTTCTCCAGTCTTCATGGAAACTGCTCTGGTTCGTGAATTTGAGCACTTCTCGACGTTGGAAACTTCATTTTTCTTCGGAACATTCAAACTGCAGGAGTCCCCTGTCAGAGCCCCTAGTTTGGCCAAGTGAAGTTAAGGACGCCTTGACCCCAAACTCTTTCAACCTGCCGGACGAGCTCATGCAGCAGGGATCATTTTCCCTTTAGGAGAGTACTCATGGAACCATCGGGTAAAAGAGTGGAGATCAATTGCAACGCAGCAATTGCGGAAAATGCAGATCCATCTCGGACCGGAGACGCAATTCGTCGGGTGGTCGAACTGGCCGGAGGCATGGAGTGGCTCGAACCTGGACAAACCGTGTTAATTAAGCCTTCCCTCAATTCCGCCGGGCAATTTCCATTTACTGCAAGTCCGATATCTTGCTCTGAACTGGTACGGATGTGCCTCGAACGCGGCGCAGCCAAGGTTTACGTGGCAGACGAAATGGGCTTTGAACACACGATGACGAAACACTGGAAAACCGGAAAGTTTGCAGGGTTTGATAAAGACCATACTATTAAATCATTCAAAAAAGCCGGTATTTATGAAACTGTGAGGAGTATAGGCGATGAATTGGACGCAAGGGATCGCATTCACATTACGACATTTCGAGAGGAGGGCTGGCGGCGGCATGAATTTACAGCCGGTGCTGACGAAAGTTCCTCAAACGGGTCCACTCTTTACAACAAATGGGTTCGCTGGCAATTGAAAGGGGCCGACAAGTATGCAGGTGGCAAGGCGCGGCGAAGGTACATGCCCCGCCTGTTCGATCAGAAATTCAAAAAGTCCACCCCCGGGTTTTATGTGCCAAATCTGCTGGACAAAGCGGACCACATCATCAACGTCTTTCGCCTTTCGACCCATGTCTGGTCTCATTACACGATGGCGATCAAAAATTGGGTCGGCATAATGCGCCCGGATGATCGTGTCTGGATGCATCAGCTAAACTATCTCAAAAACAGGCGACATATCAGGAACGGACTGGCCGAGGACGACCCGATCCGAAATGAGCCACTGTATCACGAACAGCTAGCGGATTTGCATCTCCCACACATAGAAAAAGAGCGGCTGTGCGTGGCCGACGCCAGTCAGATCATACTTACCGGGGGACCTGACGATACAGATCGCCCCTTTTGCCAAGCCAACCTTGTCCTGGCCGCACGCGATATCATCACCGCGGATGTCGTTGGCCTGGCTGTTCTGCGCTACGGGATGTTGAAGGCCTCCGATGGCCTGCATGGTCGGTATGAACCTCAACCCGCGGGGTGGCTGGACGCCTTCAGTGGAGTAATCAAGGACCTCAAATGGCCTGAGGGCAAGCACGTTTTTAGGGGGACCGATGCAAAACTTTGTGATCCGGAATTCAGCAACTGGGACTGGGTCGCGATCCAGCGTGCCAGGGAATTGAGATTGGGTGTCATGCACCCGGATGATCTCCAAATTGTCTTCGATGAAAAGGACTCACCATTTGCGGTATCCAGTGTGAAACGTGACTGGATAACCAAAGATGCTTTGCGCCCGCCGAAGTGTAGACTGAACCTACCTGAACTATAGCGAGATTGTTTTTACCTCCTTTTATATTCTCTCCCTTCGTGGCAATACAGAAAGAGGCAGACCACGGCCATAAAGCCACCTCTTGCCTCCCCTTGGCCAGGATTGAAGTGTATTCCTCAACTTCAAGCGATTGAAAGTTCTTCTCGTTCTTTTGATGTTACCACTGGGTGATCTCCTTGTTATATAGCCTATTACTCGTAGCCTAACATATCGCAGATTTTACGTTTCGCCGATAGGTCGGATGTACCGCACAGGGCCTATTTTTTGAGGTTACGAGCGAGTACCCACAGCCGCAGAACAGGGTTTGAAGCCTTCAATCATGCCTTCCGGTCTCGAGGACTCTTAGGCGATATCGCCGCAGCCTGTCGGACGCGTTTAAAGAGGCGCGCCCGGGTCATGCGTTCGCGGAGGCCACCTTCCTCGATGAAGGATTTTCCCAGATGATGTTCTGCTTTCCCGATCGCGCCGCCTGGACCATCTGGTCAACGGTGCGGTCGCGTCTGTCGAGAAAGCGCGCACAAAATCGGACCGTGACACGGGCGGCGACAAAGCAATTGACCTGCGTGCGGATCCGGATTAGATAGACAGCCCTTCGCAACTCTTTCTCAGGAGACGTCTATGACCGCCACGGTCAACCGCCGGACCCCGCTTTACCAGGGGCGGGTGTTCCTCATGGTCAGGGAAAACGTGACGCTGGACAACGGGGTGAGCACGGACCTGGATTACATCGAGCACCCGGGCGCGGCGGCCATCGTCCCGCTCATCGCGCCCGGCGAGATCCTGCTGATCCGGCAGTACCGACACGCGCTCAAGCAGTACATCTGGGAGGTCCCCGCCGGCACCCTCGACCCGGGCGAACCGGTGATGGACTGCGCCCGGCGCGAGCTCATCGAGGAGACGGGGTACGCGGCGCAGGTGTGGCGCAAACTCGGGGAAATCACGCCCGTGCCCGGCTACTCGGACGAGCGCGTCCATCTTTTTCTGGCGGCTGAACTGACGGCCGCGCGCCAGGAACTCGATGCCGACGAGGTCCTCGCGGTCCACCGCATGCCCCTGGCCCGGGCCTTGGACATGATCACACGGGGCGAGATCCAGGACGCCAAGTCCATCTGCGCGTTGCTGCTGGCCCAAAAACAGCTGAGTGACCCACTTCAAGCGCCATAGGCGCTTTAGCGCATTTTAGGCGCAGTTTATTGACCCGCCTTCTTGCCGGTCATGAGGGTGGTCTTCACCTGAAAAACGACGGTCTTGGCCAAGGCGGCTTCCACATACTCGAACGGCCCCTGCGCGTAGTGCGCCATGATGATGTCCAGGGCGCGGCGCTTGGGTTCGGCCGCATCGACCCGCTCGGCCCGGCCGAACGCGATGACGCTGCGGAAATTCATCCCCCAGTCGCAGGCCTTGACGCCCGTCTTCAGCGAGACGCCGGCCTCCAGCTCCAGGCAGACTCGGGGGTTCTTTTCCAAGACATCGAGTTTGCGCCCCGCGGCGGCACAGTGGAAGTAAAAAGTGCCGCCCGCGTATCCGAAGCTCAAAGGGACCACGTAGGGATGGTCTCCGTCGCACATGGCCATGCGGCAGACCTGCGCATCGGCGATGACCGCCTCGAGTTCGGCCCGGTCGACGATTTCCTTCTCTTTCCTGCGCACGGAACCCTCCTTGAAAAATACGAAATATCAAACCCGAAATCCGGGATGAGGTCCGGGTTTCGGCATTCGGTCATCAGGACATTCAGAATCGGCTCGGTGGCGGACCTCGATTCCGACGCGTCAGACGGCTTAACCTTGCAGGGCGATGCCGGTTCAGCCCCGCGGCAGGGCGCGCCCGTCGATGCGGGAACCCTTACCAAGGCGAGGTGGAAATATCAAGGGGAGGGAAGGCGTCCGCGACGGCGAGGCAAAACGAACAGGGAGCGGCCGGACGGCTTTTTCCGCGGGGGCGGGCGGCTCCACCCGGATCATCGGAAGCACTGCGATGATGCCGACGAAAAACCAGAACGGCTCCATGATGCGCACCAGGATGAACGTGTTGGTGCCGAAGGAGTGCACCACGAGGCCGACAAAACCGGCGGTGAACCCCATGATGAGCCCCTTGAAGAACGGGTCCTCCGTCTCCCGCAGACGCTGCAGCGCCATCCGGAACACGGACACCAGGAGGTAGATGAACGCCGACAGCCCGAGCAGCCCGGTTTCCGTCAGCACGCGCGGGAACTGGGCATCGATAAAGGCATACCCGGTGACGCCATAACCCAGGAGGGGGTGTTTCGTAAAATCACGCGCCGCTTCCTGCCAGCTCTGCAGCCGGGCGGAGGTGGAGGTGTCGAGCCGGAGTTCGCCGATGGTGATCTGCCCCGGCTCCTCGGGCTGGTTGAAGGTGTACAGAATGCGCTGCTTGACGATCCCCGGCAGGAACAGGGGGCTCAGCAGCAGCCCCACCGAGAGCAGGCCCACGATGATCAGCCGGCGCTCGGTCATGAACCCCAGCACCATGAGGGCCGGGACGAAGGCGAGGTAGGAGGAGCGCGACTGGGTGAAGAAAAACGGCGGCACCATGCACACGATCAACAGCAGCAGCAGGTGCATCGCCCTCCGGTTTTTGATCTTCGCTGCCATGCCGGCGGCCACCATGCCGGTGAACAGCAGGTACCCGCCGAACGTGTTCGGTTCGCCGATGTCGCCTTCAAACGGGGCGCTCACCCGCTCTCCGCCGGGGATTTGAAACATGCCGACGACCGCAACGATGAAGGCGGTCAGGAAGAGGCAGACCACGAACCGCTTGACCTGCGCGCCGTTGCGCACGTGGTTGACCATCATGAAAAAGACGATGAAGTACTCGAGGTACTTGAGCAGGAACAGAAGACCCGTTTTGAGCTCCACCCGGCCGGCCATGACGCCGAAGCCCGTCGAGAGCACGCAGGCCAGCATGTAAAAGAGGATCGGCTTGTTGAGGGGCGTTTTGCGGAACAGCCCCAGATCCTTCGTCACCGCGTTGCGGGCGAACCAGCTCAGCCCGATCAGCACCAGCAGCAGGTCCTCCAGCCGCAGCGTCACGCCCCGGCCGAGCGAGCTGCCGGCGGTCTCGCCGGCCAGGAATTCGGGGGACAGCAGCATGGAGAAGATCAGAATGTACAGCCCCCAGTCGACCTTGATGAACGCCGCCGTGAAAATGACCACGGCGCAGATGGCGATCAGCATCTTCGCCGGCGTGACCTGCGCGACCATTCCCCCCGTCAGCAGGGCGATGGCGACCAGCGCTAGGACAAAGACGATCGATCGCATGAAGGGCTCCAGGGATATGCGGCGCAGCCGCATTCATTAAACCGGCGATGGGTATGCCGATTTCAGGATATCGCGTAAACGACCGAATCCACGAATCGGCATACCCGTCGCCGGTTTAATTGCTGAACAACGTCCGCGCGTAAGGCAGCAACCACTCCGGCAGATAGGCGGGCAGCTCCTGCCAGAAGACCCCGATGGTGAACGCCGACAGCGCCATCACAAAGGCGACGAGGCCGAAGGCCTTGGCCAGGGCGCTCGGCCAGCGGAAACCGCGGCCTTCCAGGCTGCCCGCGCCGGCGTGGAGGCCGGCGGTGTCGGGCCCGTAATAGTAGTGGGAATGGTACCGGAAATAATCCGGCCCGGCCTCGGGCTTGACGTTGTTCAGAACCACGCCCAGGACCTTGGCCTCCACGTTGTCGAGGTTGGACTTGGCCCGCTTCAGCACACCACGGCCGATGCGGCCCACGGTGTAGACCAGAAACACGCCGTCCATCAGCGGGGCGATTTCGGTGGCGTCGGCCACCGGGAGGATCGGCGGGGCGTCCACGAAGATGAAATCGTACACCTGCTTGGCTTCCCGCAGGAATTCCCGAAAACGCTCGGAGCTCAGGATTTCGGTCGGGTTGGGCGGCTTGGTGCCGGCCGTCACGAAGTGCAGGTTGTCCAACCCCGGGGTCTGCAGGATGTCCTCCATGGCAAAATCGCCGAGCATCACGTCCGAGATGCTGCCGACCACTTCGCGCCAATGGTAGTTGCCGAGCACGTAGTCCGTGACCCCCGGCTCCCGCTGCAGCCCGAACACGCGATGAACGTTCGGCTTGCGCAGGTCCGCGTCCACCAGCAGGACCTTGTTGCCGGCCTGGGCCATGCTGAGCGCCAGGTTGACGACATTCAGCGTTTTCCCTTCCTGGATGAAGGAGCTGGTGATCAGGAAGAGCTTGCCCTTCGATTCCACGCGCAGGAACTGGAGGTTGGCCCGCAGCGCCCGGAAGGATTCCGCGGCCTGGGACTTGGGCTCGTAGTGGGTCACCAGGTCCCGCGATCGGTTCCGGACTCCGGCGTCGCCCCGCTCCGGGCGCCCCTTGCGCTTGGGGTCGCTGTCCAGCTGGGGGATCACGCCCAGCACGGGGACTTTCAGCAGCTCCTCCACATCCTCGATGGTGCCCATGGAGGTGTCGAACACTTCGGCCAGAAAGGCCAGCACGATCCCGATGACCAACCCCATGACCACCCCGGTGAGCACGATCATGAGCTTGGAGGGGACGTTGAACGGGTGCGCCGGCGCCACGGCGGGCTTGACCACCGAGACCTCTTCCACCTTGCCGGACTCCTGGATCAGGACTTCCTGGTACTTGCCCTTCAGCTGGGTGTAGAGCGACTGCTGCAGGTCCGCCTCCCGCTGCAGCCGCACCAGCATCTGTCCTTTCTCCGGCAGGCTCATGTTTTCCCGGTGCACCAGCTCGACGCGGCGGGCCAGCTCCGATTCCCGCCCGGCGGCCGCCTGCAGCATCGATTGCAGGTCTTTGCGGACCTCGACGTACACCGCCTGGATCTGGCTGGCGACGTCCTCCACCTGCGGGTGCTTCTCCGTGAGGGAGATCAGCAGCGTCTGGCGCTTCAGGTTGAGATCGCCCAACTTGCCGCGCAGCTGCTCCAGCGGGGACCCGGCCGGGGCCGTCATCACGATCCCCATGAGCCTTTCGTTCTGCCCCTTGCCGGCGGCCTCGACCGCTTTGAGCTGGTTTTCAATTTCAACCCGGTCGGCCTTGGCCCGCTCGTGCTCGAGTTCCAATGCGTTGAGTTTGGTCAGCGTGTTGGCGGTCTGAGCATCCAGAGCGATCAGGCCGTTTTGCTCCTTGAACCGCTGCAGCTCCAGCTCGGCCTGCTTGAGGCGCTCCAGGGTCAGGCGCAGCTGCTCCTCGATGAAGGCCTTGGTCTCGAAGGTCTTCTTGTTGCTCTGCTGGATGCTGTAGTCGCGGTAGGCGTGCGCCAGCGCATTGGCCACACGCGCCGACTGCCGGGGGTCGTCCGACACGGCGCGGATGTTGATGATGTGGGTGCCTTCCTGGGTCTTGGCCTCCACCATGCGTTTGAGCCGCTGGATCTCCTCGGCAGCGGCCGGGTCCGCGGAGCCGGGGGGGGTCCACCCGAGCGCCTCGGCCGCGCTTTTCAGCACGGGGTGGCTGGTGATGATATAGGCATGGGTTTCCATGTTTTCGGCCTGGCGCCAGTACCCGCCCGTCAGGATGGAGGCCAGGTTGGAGAAGCGATCGATCTTGATGGCGGAGTGGGCCTCGTAGAGGGCGGCCGGTTCGCGAAACTTGGCAAAGCCGTAGCTGCAGAGCCCGACCAGCAGCACCATGAAAAGGATGGATGCCTTGCGCTTGCGGATGATGCGCCAGTAATCCCTAAGGTCGACGTCGTACTGTGCCATGCGATCGTTCCCTCATTTCACGCCGGTGATGTCGGCCGCGCTGTTCCAGTCGATGACGACCCGCGCGGGCCAGAGCACCAGTTCCAGCAGCGGCCGGACTTGGTCGTAGAAGAGTTTGATGTCGCCGAAGCGGCTGCGCGGCACGTAGACCAGGTCGCCGCTGGCCAGCAGGAGGTTCTGCGACCAGTCTCCCCTTTCGATGAGGCGGGCGAGGTCGGCCGAGAGAATCTCGGGCTGCGTGATGTCGCCGCGTACCACCTTGGTGTCGGTCCGATAGGCGAAGGGCGTCGTGCCGCCGGCCTCGGAAATCGCATCGATCAGGCGCATCTCCGAGCCGCTGAAGGTGTAGGCGCCGGGTTTCTGCACCTCGCCGAACACGAACACGCGGTTGGCCTCTTTGGACAGAGTGGGGACGTAAATCAAATCGCCGTCGTTCAGCACCATGTCCTGGCTCAGATCGCCCTGGAGGATGGTCTTGTAGAGGTTCAAGGAGACGGTCTCTCCGTCCTTGCGGCGGATGCGCACCGATTTCAGGTCGGCCTCGGCGGTGGGCCCGCCCACCGCCGTGATCATCTCGAGCACCGTGGACTTGCCCTGCAGCTTGTATTCTCCCGCCCCCGTGCCCTGTGCACCGGACTTGGCAAGCGCCCCCAGCAGCCTTACGGACTTGCTGTTGTGCTGTTTGACCCGCACATCGACGCGCGGCCGTTTATAGAACTGCCCCAGCTTGGAATTCATGAGATCGTCGACCTCGCCGGCGGTCAGCCCGGACACTTTCAGGTGCTCCAGCAGACCGAACGAGATCCGGCCGTTCGGCCGCACCAGGAGGTCTTGTCGCGTGGAGGTGCTGCCTTCCCAAAACGTGATTTCCAGGACATCCCCCGGGCCGATTTTGTATTCGGGCGTTCCGTCGACGGTTTTAAAAACGTCGTTTTCCCGCGGAAGCGCGGCGGCCGAAGCCTCCGGCCCGCCGGCGATACCCCTCGGCGCCCGGGCCGCCGCCGCGGGGGCCGCGGGACGGCTGTCCAGGACGACGACCCCCTTGCCCCAATTCGCGGCGCACAGATCGGGCCGGCTGTCGGCGTTGAGGTCCGCCGCCGCAAGGCCGTAGAAATTGCCGGACCGCGGGAGTTCCTGGGCGTACGGCTCCCAGCCCTTCCCCGCCTGGTTCAACCAGGCATAGACGCCTTGATGGTCGAGCGAACCGGCGACGATGTCCGTCCAGCCGTCGCCGTTGAGATCCACCGGCAACCCCTGCCAGAAACTGGTTTCGCGGTCGAGGGATTCGAGCGTCTGCACGACGGCCCCATCGCCGGACGCCTCCTCCGGACGCTGCGTTTTCACGCGCATTTTTTCATCAAAACCGCCGCGGCCGTCGCCGTGGAAAATCCGGATGCCGGTCTTGTAGGTCCCTGCCGCGAGATCCAGCCGCCCGTCGTTGTTCAGGTCCGCCGCACTCAACGCGTAGAAATTGCCCGTGCCCACCGGGTCGACCGCCGTCCAGTGCCCGCCCCCGTTTCCAAGCCAGATCCGCAGCGACCCGTGGCTCCCCCAGCCGGCGCCGGCAAGATCGAGGACCCCGTCCCCGTTAAAATCCGCAACCGCCACGTCCATGTAGGTCCCGGTCACGGTCGGGTTCAGCCCCGGGGCCCAGCTGCCGCGCCCGGTGCCCCACCAGATCTGGATACCGCCCTGGAGGTCGGAGGAGGCATTCGCGGCCACAAGGCCCGCAGGCCCTCGTACTTGTTGATCTCCGTCGGCCCCTTGCCCGCTTTCCACTGACGCCCGGGCTGATTCAGTAAGACCCGGATGCCCGAGGACTGGCGCTGCACGCTGTAGATGAGGTCCGGCAGGCCGTCCTCGTTGACCTCGGCGACCGCAACCGAGCGCACGTCGCCCTCGGCCGGCAGCGTCTGGGGCGCGGAGAACCGTCCGGAGCCCTCGCCGTAGCTGATGGTGATCGCACCCGGGTCCACCGACCCGCTCACGATATCGAGCATCCCGTCGTGGTCCAGATCGGCGATGACGACCGCCACGGTTTTCGCGCCGGAGGCCGGGCCTTTGGCCTGCCCGAGGCCCGGCGGCGGGGCGTAGGCGGCATTCTGGGCGCAGCCGTGAACGGCCAGCATCAGCCCGACGCCGCAGAGAAGGGCGATCGCGCGGCGGCTCCGGAGAAGCCCGTGGTTCATGAATCCAGGTGGCGGATGATGGTGCATGCTCACTCCCCCATGTCGTCGATGGCGGCGCGCATGATCGGGCTGTCCACCAGACGCGCACGGGACATGACCCCGATCAGCAGGCAGCGGTCGCAGAGATTGTTGATCCGCAGCGGGATGCCGCCGGAAGCCTCGAACAGCAGTTCGGCGGCCTCGCGGGTGAAGATGCCTCGGGTCGCCCCGGCGTTCTTGAGCCGGAAGAGCATGTACCGGACCGTGTTCGGCCAATCGAGCGGCGGCAGGTTGTACTTCACGGCAATCCGCTCCTTGAGCGGCTGGAGCTCGGATATGTTCCGCAGCAGCGGCGGCTGCCCCAGCAGGATCAGCGTGAGGAGGAAGTCGTCGTCGGTCTGGAAATTGAGCAGCATCCGCAGCTCGTCGAGGGTCGCCCGGTTGCCGATGACGTGGGCCTCGTCGATCGCCAGGACCGTGGTGCGCCCCGCCGAACCGCCGGCGGCGAGGATTTTTTGAAGCTGGTCGAGCATCAGGGTCTTGGAGCCGTTTTCCACCGTCCCGCCCAGTTTCAACAGGATCGCCTTCAGCAGCTCTTCGGGCGGCAGGGCGGGGTTGGAAATCATCGTGAACTGCACCTGGTCCTTGTTCAGGTAGTCGGCCAGGGCCTTGGTGACGGTCGTCTTGCCGGAGCCAACCTCGCCCGTCAGCATCGCCACCCCTTTGCGGTTCTCGATCACGTAGAGCAGCCGCCGCAGCGCCTCCTCGTGCTGCGGGGAACGGAAGAACGCATTCCGCGACGGCACGTTCGCAAAAGGTGTCTGTTTGAGTCCCCAGTGTTCCAGGTACATGTCGATACCATCGTCCCGGGAGGCCGGCGGCCCCCCTTTACATGATGGGCTCCTTCACCGTGTCGCAGCCGGCCTCCGGCTCCGTGCGCACGACCGCCAGGCCCTGCAGGAGTTCCTTTATCTCCTTCTCCGAGACGCTCCTGACGATGTTGAGCAGGGGCTCCTCCGGGAGGTCGACGATGCGCTCGACCAGCGTTTTCCGGCGCTGGGAGTCCATGAGAATCTGCAGCTTGGGGCGCATGGGCTGTTCGGGATGCGTGGCGATCACCCGCCCGATGGCCTCGGAGTTCAGTTGCACGCAGCTGTGCAGCGGGAAGACCGTGAACACCCGCAGCAGCGATTTCATGTAGTCCCGATCGAACTGAGTCTTGCAGCTCTTGAAAATGTATTTCACCGCCTCGAAGAAGCTGAGCCGCTCGCGATTGGGCCGGGAATGCACCAGGGCCTCGTAGAGGTCCAGCAGCCCGATGATTTTGGCGAATTCGTGGATCTCGCCGGACGGCAGCCCGCGGGGGTAGCCGGACGCGTCCAGCCGTTCATAGACCTGGCCGGCCGTCTCGGCGAGGGCCGCGGCATCGGGCCCGAGGTCCTGCAGGATCTTGAGCGCCAGGTTCGGCCGCTCCTTCAAGGCATTCATCTCTTCGGCGCTCAAGGGGCCCCGCTTGTGGATGATGTTTTCCGGGACCAGGGCCATGCCGACGTCGTGCAGCAGGCCGGCCAACCCGATTTTGGCCTGCCGCTCCGGGTCGAATCCCAGGTCCCTTGCCATGTGGACGGCATAAACCGCCACGTTGACACTGTGGTGGATGGCGAACCGGCTGCGGTCGTCCAGGTGCAGGGCGGCGATGAAAAGCTCGTCCGAACCCGTTGCACCGCCGGCCATTTCCCGGACGATGGCCGCACCCGGCTCCAGCGAAAACGCCTGGCGGCTGCGGACCATCTGGAACACCTGGGTCAGGTAGTCGCAGGCCCTGGGGTAAAGGAGTCTGCGGGGCGCCTCCGTACCCGAGGCAACCGCCGGGGTCGCCGCAGCCGGCCGGGAGGGCCGCACGGCCCTCGCCGACTGGGCCGAGGCCAGCTTGGCAAAGCTGAGTTTCAAATCCGCCACCGGCTTGGGTCCCGGGCTCCGGTGCGCATTTGGGCTCGCAGGTTGCGTCGCGGCGGTTTCCATCTCTGTGTCGTCGTCTTCCTTTCCAGGCGCGGCCCGCTTTTTCGGTCGATCGTGAATCTCAGCGCCAGTTACAACGTCTCGTTCCGTTCTGCGGGCGAACGCCATGTGATCAACCGAATGCATTCATTTGCTTGAATCGGTTGATCTGAAAAAAACTTTAATCAAATATCGATGAAATGATGAATTTTGCACAAAAATGCGAAAAGCGTTGCCCATGAGCAGACGGCGTCTCCAGCCTCCGAGCCGCGCGGATAAATCCCATCACCCGTGGCCGCCGCCGGCGGATGGAACGCTGCCGGACCGGCTTCTCTCGGCGGCCGGGCGGTGGTTTTCAACATCCCAACCCGCCGCCGCCCCGGGGGGTTCCATCGCCGTTCCGGCCGGCCGCAGGGCCTCCTCGCGGCCGGTGGCACCGATGGCCCGTCCGCGCCGTTCAAGAACGGTGATCAACACCACCAGGATGGCGGCCTGCAGGATCAGCAGCATGGCGTCGTCCGTCCCGGAATCCCTGAGCACGAGGGCGCTCAGCCCCAGGCAAATGCCCATCAGGTAAATGAACAGCACGGCCCTGCGCCGGCTGCCGAGCACGTCGGCCAGGCGGTGGTGCAGGTGGTCCTTGCCCACGTACTCGATCCACTCCCTGAAGCTGCGCACCTTCCCGCTGAGAATGCGGTCGCAGGTGATGTGGGCCATGTCGAAAATCAGCAGCCAGAAGATCAGCACCGGCGACACCAGGGAGACGACCGGCCGGCCCTCGGCCCAATCGCCGTAGACCGCGATGCACGCCAGGACAAAGCCGATGACCGTGCTGCCGGCATCCCCGAGAAAAATGACGGCGGAGCCGCCCGGCCTGAAATTGTACGGCAGGAACCCCAGGCAGCTTCCCAGCACTGCCAGGGAGATCCAACCCAAAAACGGCTGGTCCGTCTGGAAGGCCACCATGCCCAGGAAAAACGCGATGATGGCTCCCAATCCGGCCGCCAGACCGTCCATGCCGTCGAAAAAATTCATGGCATTCGTGATGCCGATGATCCAGAGGCCGGTCAGCAGGAGGTTCCCGATCAGGCCCCAGACGCCCCACTCCGCGGGCAGGACCCGCAGCACGATCCCGGCGAGCATGACCATCGCCGTGCAGACCAGTTGGATCAGGAGCTTCAGGCCCGCCGGCACTTCCCGCCAGTCGTCGAACACCCCCGTCACGAACAGGACCATGGCGGCGCTCAACAGCGCGAGCAGCTCCGGGGCGAGGATGGCGTTGGCCAGAAGCGACGTGATGAATCCGGCGAAAACCGCCGCCCCGCCGAGCAGCGGAGTGGCCTGGGCGTGGAGCTTGCGGGCATCCGGCCGGTCGAGAATCCGGAGACGGCGAGCCAGGAACCCGGCCAGGGGGGTGAGGCTGAACGAAAGGCCGAAGGCGGTCGCGGCGATGTAGAGCCAGCGCTGGCCCCAAGCGGCGAAAATGGACGGCACCGGGGGGGTCAGCATCAGAAGGGTGAGCAGACATGCGGGGAGATACACGAACGCACTGATCTCCAGCCTCATCGTGCCGGCTCGATGCTCGCGCGCATCGTGATCAAACCCCACGCGGTGAAGGGGTTCAGCCCCTGCTGCCATTTGGTCTAACGTGACAAACGATTTCATTGCGCCAGCCCCGTTCTGGGGTCGATCCGGTCCCTTCTGAAGAGCCGGTGCGGCCGGCTCAACAGTGTTATCGGCATTATCTAAATATTCTGCAGCATTTATGCCAAAAAATGTTTCGCGGGGTCAGCCATGATGATAGAAATCTGATTTCATTGATATTTCATGGATGGCGACGGCGGCGGGGGAAACCCTCGCGTCAAAATTCGAGCAGTGACGGCGGGAGGAGAGTCAGACTTCGACCGAAGCGACCGGATTCAAATGCCGGCAGGGGTTTGGAGCAGGCCGGATACCGTGGAGATGATCCGTTCGACGTCGGCATCCGTCAGCGAGGGGTAGATGGGGATTGAAACGCACCGGTGCCAGGCCCGCTCCGTCCGGGGAAACCCATCCAGCTTGAGAAGACGGTGCAACGGGATGTATACGGGCCGGTCGCAGCCGATGCCGGCGGCCGCGGCCCGGCGGATGAAATCGGTGCCGTCCGCGCCGATATCGAGCACGTAGCGGAAATAGATGTGCCCGGCGTCATCCGGCGGCAAGCGCACCGGCAGGCCCTGGAATGCGCTGCGATAGTTGTGGGCGATGGCGCGCCGGCGGCCGATGAACGTTTTGAGCCGCGCCAGCTGAACACGGCCGATGGCCGCCTGGATGTCGGTGAACTTGAAATTGAAACGGGTCGCAGGGTCGTCGCGCCGGTCGTAGGTCTTGAGGTCCCTGACCCGCGCGGCAATCTCCCGGGAGGGCGTTGCGACCATGCCGCCCTCGCCGGTGGCGATCACCTTGGTGGCGTAAAACGAGAACACCGCGGCCTGCCCGCAGGACCCGACCGGCCGGGAGCCGTGCGCGGCGCCGAGGGATTGGGCGCAATCCTCGATGACCGGGACCCCCAGGCCGACGAACCGGTCCAGGTCGGCGGGCAGGCCGAACATGTGAGGCAGGATTACGGCCCGCGTCCGGCGCGACAGGCGCCGTTCGACGTCCTGCGGGTCCAGGTTCAGCGTGGCGGCGTCGATGTCGGCCGGCACGGGAACCGCGCCGGTATAGGCCACCGCGTTGAGCAGCGCCGAGCAGACGAAGCTCGGGAGGACCACCTCGTCGCCCGGCCCGACGCCCATGGCCGCCAGCGCCGCGTGCAAAGCGGCCGTCCCCGAACTCACGGCGACCGCATGGGCCACGCCCACGTGGGCGCACAGCTCGCGCTCGAAGGCGGCCACCGCAGGCCCCTCGGCCACATGCCCGGAGGCCACGACCGCCGCCGCCGCCCGCGCCTCCTCCTCGCCCAGGGTGGGCTTCGAGTGCGGGATGAATTTTAGCTGGTTCGCCATTTCCAGGCAACGAGCAAGGAGTTATGAGTTATGAGTTTCAAGTACGCCGGTACCCCGCCGCGACGGCGTAATGAAGCGCAACGCCGGGTTCGGACTTTCAGCGCAGCCGCTCCGACGACTTCGATCAAAGCCCGGATTCAAGGCGAACGAATCTCGCGACGCGAGGCGTACTTTTCGTACGCCGCAGCGATCGCGAGATGAAGTGCAACGCAGAAGCCGGGCTTTCAGCGAAGTCGTCCGTCATATGTTGATGAACAGGCGCAGCGAGTGAAACGCCTCCGCGAACTTCACCCGCCCCTGGATGCCGCGGAAATTCGCGCAGGACCGCGCCATTTCGACGATCGAAAGGTCCTCGATGTTGGTCCGCATGACCTGCGAGCGGTGGGCCCGCAGGGCGTCGAGCTTGGCCTCCAGGGTGTCGGCGATGTCGATGTAGACTTGGGGGTTGAAGTTCTGGGTGGTCGGGCCCTCGTAGAAAAGGACATTGCGGATGTAGCGGGTGGCGGACATGATGGCCTGCGCCAGGTGCCGGTGGTCCTGGTGGGTGTCGTCCGGAAAGTTGCAGAAAATGAATTCCGGCTGCACGGCCGCGATCACGTCCTCGATCTTCTTGATCAGCTCCACGTCCACGGCCAGGTGCGTGTCGGCGTATCCGCCCCAGAAGATCTCCTCCGCCCCGAGCACCCGCCGCGAAGCCTCCTGCTCGGCCATGCGCGTGTCGGCGGGGGCACCCAGTCCTCCGCCGGTCATGACCAGCATAAAGAGGCGGTGGCCCTTGCGGGTGTACTTGATCAGCGACCCGCCGCAGCCGAACTCGATGTCGTCCGGATGGGCGCCGATGGCCAGGATGTTGACTCTTTTCATGTCGCTCCTCGAGGATTCATATCGGCCTTCCGAATCACCGCTGCGCTCTCCGGCCCGCAGTTGAAGACCAGGTCCACGGTCGACAGCTGGGGCTCGAACCCCGCATAGACCTGCGGGTACACCGGGTGTTCGAATTTCTGAAAGATCACCCGCACCCCGCGCTGCTCAAAACGGGCCAGGTCCATGTAGGCCGCCCCGCCGGCGCCGGCCAGGTAAGTGTCCGCGCCCAGCGCGCGGCAGATGTCGATCAGCCGGTCCGTGGGCTCCTCGGAGCAGTCGAGCGTCGACGCGCGGACATCCGGTTTGTCGCCGATGCCCAGCATCTCGCGCAGGCGCCGGATGACGCCCAGGTTCAACTCGGCGATGGATTCCCAGCGGCGGGCGTAGATCTCCTCGAACACGGAAAGGGTCCGTTCGAAATGCGGCGCCCGACGGTAGTGGGTGATGAGGGCCTGCAGGTGCTTGTGTCTCCAGCGGGTGGTGTTGTCGATGCCGACCTCGCCGATCTTCTGGGGGTAGCGGTAGCGCACCGGGACCGTCAGCCACTGCCAGCCCTGGGCGGTCCGGATGCGATTGCGGTTCTGCCACTCGTTTTTCTTGTATTGTACGGTGTCCAGGTAGCAGAACACATCGGCCTTCAGCATCTTGTCGAAGTAGCCGAGCCAGGGCAGGTACTGGGGCTGATGGATCGCAACGATCATGCCGACGACCGAATGACGTCTGAGGCCCAGCGTACCGACGCGCCGGACAAACGGCACGGGTTGCAAACGCCCGGCCGGCGGGCGGCGGGTATCGGCACACGGTCTTCGACTCTGAACGTTTCCATCATTCTTTAAAAATGCTATCATAACATGGTAGGTTAGGCAAACCGCCGAAGAGACCCGATTGAACTTAGTCTGCTGAAATAATTGAAATCTCTACGCGACATCCACCGTGCGACGTTTCCGGCCGCGGAGCTGCTGATCGGCATGGGCCTGGCCCAGGTCATCGCCACGCTCCAGGTGCATGCGTCCAACCGCCTGCTGTACAACCAGATGAGGGCCGTTGCCGCCGCCGGTTTCCTGCCCGTGCCCAGCCCGGAGATTGTGCCGGAGCTGCTCGGCCTCGGGACGGCGATGGCGGGCGGGCTTCTGTTCACCCTCAGCCTCGGGGCCGGCCTGGCGTTCCTCTCCACGGCGGTAGCCGGGTGCCGGCCCGCTCGATCGCCGCGCAGCCGCTGGGTCGCAGCCGTGCCGGTCGGGCTGCAGGCGGCCCTTTTGCTGCTCATGAACAGCCGCGGTTTCGACCTTTGGGTGTCGCTGTATTTCATCCTCATCCCGCCCCCGGTTTTCTGGACGGCCCGCCGCCTCTTGAACAGCGCCGACCGTGCGCCGGGCCGGCCTTTTTGGGCGTGGCGCGTCCTGCCGGTCGTTTTACTGGCGCTGGGGTGGTCCACCCAGTACGACCGCAGCCTGTTCCTCGACCTGCGGGATCACCTGCTGATGTCGAACGCGGCCGGGCAAAGCGTCAGCTCGTTTTACTACCGCTACACGCTCTATCCGGCCGAGGTTTTCAAACCCCTCGACCAGCGGTCGATCCGCACGGTGGCATGGCCCGATGCCGGGCCGCCGCCCCCGGATGTGCAGCGGGAGCTGATCCGCAACGATTACCTGCCGATCGCTGCGGCCGCCGACGCGGACCTCGGCCTGCGCATGGAAGGCGAGCGCATGCGGTTCACCCGGGAAGGGCGGTCCCTCCCGGACACTACCGCCGCCCGCTTTCTCGCCGACCCGCTTCGCGCGCTGGCTGAAATTTCCACCCGGACCGACCGCTGGCCGTTTTTCCGCGCCTTCACTTTTTACGGCGTCCTCCTGGCTTTTCCGATGGCGCTCTACTGCCTGCTGTTCGCCGGGCTGCGGCTGCTCGCAGGCATCGCAGCCGGGGACCGGCGGGCAGACATCCTGTGCGCGGCCGCCTGTCTCGTCATCGGGCTCGGCATTCTCGCCTTTTTCCACTCCAGCCGCCAGCCGGCGCCGCGCCCCGAGGAGTTGAGCCGCGCGCTGAGCTCACCGGCCTGGCAGACCCGAGTGGCGGCGCTGAGGGAAGCCCGCGACCGCCGGTTCGACGTCGGCGCCCACCCGTCCTATGCGGCCATGCTGCGCAGCCCTCACCCCCAGGAGCGCTACTGGCTGGCGCGGGCCCTGGCGATCAGCGCCAGCCCGGCGGCACCCGCCGATGTGACCCGGCTTCTGGACGACCCCCACATCAACGTCCGGACCCAGGCGGTGGAGGCGATCGCCCAGCGCAGGGACCGCGGCGCCGTCCGCGAGATCCTGAAGCGTCTGCAGACGTCGCAGGACTGGTATTTCCAGCTCTATGCCTATCGCGCGCTGAGGGCGCTCGGATGGAATCAAACCGCGTCCCGCTGAAGACACTCGCCCTCGCCGTGGCCGGGGTGATCGCGATCGAAGGCCTTGCCCGCTGGGGCATCGGCCGGTGGGGGCTTGCCCCCTTGACCGGCACCGCGCTGGCGCGCCTGATCGACATCGCCTGGATGGCGCTGGTCGTTTCAGGCTGCCCGCAGGGCTGGGCCCGCATCGGCCTCGGCCGCGGAAGCCGGCTGCCCGGTATGGGCAGGGGCCTGATCTGGTCGGCGGGGTTCGGCGCCCTGGCTGCCCTCGGGTGGGTGGTGCTGCAGGCTGCGGGGATCGATCCGCTAAGGCTCCTCCATCAGGGCCCGGTCTCGCGCCCGGCCAGCCCGGCGCCGATTTTCCTGGTGGGCGGCTTCATCGGCCCGGTGGCCGAAGAGATCTTTTTCCGGGGCCTGATCTTCGGCTACTTCCGGCGCTGGGGGTTCCGGCCCGCGCTGGCCCTGAGCACCCTGGTTTTCGCTCTGCTGCACGCCGGCGCCTCCGCCGTCCCCATCCCGCAGATCGTCGGCGGCCTGGTGTTCGCCACGGCGTACGAAATCGAAAAAAAATTGCTCGTCCCCATCACCATCCACGTCCTCGGCAACATGGCGCTCTTCAGTCTGCCCTATCTCTCCCGCATTTGACTCCAGGCAATTTAGGCACCTTCAACTCCAGGCGCTTATTTCGATCAATTTCCAGGACGTAAGTCCGGGTACACCGCCGTTCTCTGGGCGGGTATATGGAGGCCTATTTTTACTGTGTTGTTTTTGCACACTTCGCCTGGGCGGCAGCCAACCCTCTTAATTGCCTATAAGTTTTAAAGCATCCCCGCCCCTGTGGGGCCTGCCGTTTTCTCCTTGCCGAATTCAGCCGCATGGCACCTCTTGTGCTTCAGCATGGCTTCAGCACGATTAAAACGTCTCTTTCGTTCACCACCAAGGGGGCAAAATGAACATCCGCAGGGCTTTCCTGAGCGCGCTGGTTGTGTTTACGATCGCAGGCACGCTTTTGACGGCGCCGTCGGCGGAGGCCGTGACGGTCCACCACCGGTCCATCGGTACGAACACCGCCGAACTCTTCAACGCCGGTACCGCCTCGGTCGGCATGGGCCAGGTGAAGGTCTCCTTCGCCGGCGGCGGCCCTCTGCCGGACACGGTCGGTCGCGGGGATGAAATCGTCATCGACGACGAAGAGCTTTACATCCTCAGCCGGGACAGCGATACCCAGCTGACGCTCCAGGCCCCGGCCGCGAAGGAACACCTCGCCGAGGAGTTCGCCGTCCGCCGGGCCTATACCTCCATCCAAGCCTGGGTCAACGACCGCAACGGCAACCTCGTCCGGGATGACCGCCTGGAGGTGGGCGTCTGCTACAACGACGGCCCGTTCAGCACCAAAAGGCACGGCGTGCTGGCCCACATCCGCGGTTCCAGGACGGACCGGGACCATTTCATGTGGCTCACGGCGGCGGAGACGGCGCAGCACAAGGGCGCTGCCGGCAAGGGCGTGGTCTTGGACGGGTTGAACCGCGCCCGCTGCGGGATCCTCATCGAGGACGATTACACGCGCGTCGACGGGTTGGAGCTCAGGAATTTCGGACACTGGTCTTCGGCGCCGGGGGCGGTGGTCGTCCGCAGCGCACGCGGGGTCATACTGGAGCGCCTGCTGGTTCACGACTTCGATGCGCGCTATCGCGAAAGCTTCGGCATCAAGGGCGGCCATCACAGCGATCTCACGGCCCGCAACTGCATCATCTACAACGGCGGCACGGCCGGCATCGCCACCCGCTGGAAGACGTCCAGAGCGACGGTCGAAAACTGCACCATTTTCGGCATGAAGGGAAAGGGGGTCGATGAAGGACACGGCCTCATTTCGGCCGTGAACACCATCTCCATGGGCAGCCGCGGAGACTTCGCCGTCCGCCGCGGCGCCCGGTCGAACAACATCTCCTCCGACGGCACGGCCGACGGCCCGGGGTCCATGGTTTTCCTCAATCCGTTGGACCAGTTCGTCTCGATCGCGCCCGGGGCCGAGGACCTCCACCTGAAGGACACCTCCGCGGCCGTCGATGCCGGGACGAACCTATCCGCGGCGCAAGCGGTCTCAAGCCGCCCGGCTCGCGCGGCCGATGCGCCTGCAACCGATCCCGACCTGCTCGACATCGACGGGACCGACCGCGCCGAAGCGGACGCCTGGGACATCGGCGCGGACGAAGTGGAATCGGCGCCGAAGGGCGTGTGGTATGTCGACCCGGGAAAGAGCGGCGACGGCACCGGTTGGAAAACCGCATTCGCGACCATCCAGCAGGCCGTGTCGGCCGCCGCCGATGGGCAGGAGATCTGGGTGAAGGAAGGGAGCTACCGCCTGGCCACCGAGATCTTTATCGCCAAACCCGTGGCCCTCTACGGAGGGTTCGCCGGAAACGAACGCAACCGGGAAAAGCGGGACTGGAGGAAACGGCCGACGTTGCTGGATGCGCCGGACATCGGCCGCTGCCTCTCCTTGGCGGCCGACGGCGTTCGAATCAGCGGCTTTGTGTTCAGCTTCGGCACAAATTCCAACGGGGGCGCGGTCATGGCCCTGCCGCTCAGCCGTTTCATGATCGAAGACTGCCTGTTTGAAGCCAACTCCGCCAGCCTCGGCGGCGGCCTCTACTCCAAGAATGCCGCAGGCACCGTCAACGGCTGCGAATTTTCAGGCAACACGGCCAAGACAAAAGGGGGCGCGGTTTACGCGGAATCCTCCGCTTTGACCATCACCAACTGCGTGTTCTCAGCGAACACGGCAGGCGCCAGCGGCGTCAGCACAGCCGGGGGCGGTGCGGTCTTCGTCGCAGGCGCCGGCGTCACCATCGTCAACTGCACTTTCTACAACAACAGCACCCGCTATCCGGCCAACGGCGGCGGCGCCGTCTATAACTATCTCGCCGCCACCGTTATTGCCAACAGCATTCTCTGGGGCAACACCTCGGCCGTCGGTCCGCAGGTGCACAACCATTTTTCCACGGGCACGGCGATCACCCACTGCGACATCGACCAATCGGGGTTTGAATCGGGCAGCGGCAACATCCGCCGAGAGCCGCTCTGGGCGGACCCTGACGCCGGGGATTTCCGCCTGCAGTCCGCGTCGCCCTGCATCGATGCCGGCACGCTGGAGGCCGTCGGCCTGCCGGAACTTGATTTCAAAGACGGCCCGCGGGTGAGCGGCGCTTCGGTGGATATCGGCGCGTTGGAGTTCGGGGACTGACCAGGGTAGAAAATCCTGGCGCATTCTAGAAAAGGCACCAATGTCGCTGCTGGGCCGAAAATCCCCCGCCCCCCTTTTGGCAAAGGGGGGCGGGGGATTTTCGTTTCACATAAAATGGCGCAACGCAGACCGGCTCGCTTTTTGCGAAGCCGGCAGCTTCAGGCGCTTTTTATGACCGCTATTATTTCATGCCTCGAGACTTCTCCTTCCCGGATCACCACCGGGGCCGCGCCGGTCACATCCACCACCGTGGACCCCACACCGCCCTTCAGCGGCCCGCCGTCGAGAATGAGGTCCACCTGCCGCCGGATCTGGGGGTCCAGTTCGGGAATCTGCCGGCAGCCGGTGCGGCCGGACAGGTTGGCGCTGGTCCCGGTGATCGGTTTGCCGACGGCCTCCACCAGCGCCCTCGCCACGTTGTGAGCGGCCAGCCGGATCCCGATTTTGCCGGTGCCGGCCGTCAGACGCTCCGGAAGGCTCGCCTCCGCCTCCAGCACCAGGGTCAGCCGGCCGGGCCAGAAGCGCTGCATGAGCAAGTGTGCAACCCGCGGGATGCTTCTGGCCAGGCCGTCCATCTGGGCGGGGCTGTTGATGAGGACCAGCAGCGGCAGTTCGGCCGGCCGCTGCTTGATGTCGAAAACGCGTTCAACGGCCGCCGCGTCGAATGCGTCGGCACCCAGGCCGTAGAGGCAGCGCGTCGGGAAGCACACGACCCCTCCCCCGCGCATGGCTGCCGCTGCCCGGCTTATGGTCTCGGGCTGCGGCGCCCGTGGGTCCACCCGCAGGACCTTAGCGGTAGTCCTTGAGCTTTTCGGCTTTGCGTTCAACTTCGGTCGCCATGTCTTTCTTGAACCTGAGGATGGCCGCCGCCACGCCCGGGTCGGAAAGCGCCAGCATCTGGGCGGCGAAAATGCCGGCGTTGCGCGCCCCGGACTTCCCCAACGCCATGGTGGCCACCGGGATTCCCGGCGGCATCTGCACCGTCGAAAGCAGCGAATCCAGCCCCTGCAGGCTGGAGGAGTCGATCGGCACACCGATGACCGGGAGGCTGGTGTGCGCCGCCAGCACCCCGGCCAGGTGCGCGGCATGGCCGGCGCCGGCGATGATGACCTTCATGCCGCGCTCGCGCGCGCCCGCCGCAAAGGCCATGGCGCGCTCCGGGCTGCGGTGGGCGGAGGCGACCGTCATCGCGAAGGGGATGCCGAACTTTTTCAGCATGGCCGCGGCCTCCTCCATGACGGGCAGGTCCGAGTCGCTGCCCATGACGATGCCGACCGCGGGGGCCTGGGAAAGCCGCTTGAGGGCCTTCTGCCCGATGTCCTTGCGGCAGTAGGCGCCCTCCCACCTGATTCTGGCGACGGCTTCATAGGCCTTCGCGATGGCGTCCGCCACCGTGTCGCCCAGGGCGGTCACACCCAGGACGCGGCCGCCGTCGGTCACGACGGCGCGCTTGGCGAGCTTCGTCCCGGCGTGAAACACGACCACGTCCTGCATTTTCTTGGCGGCGTCCAACCCCTTGATGGGAAGCCCCTTGGGGTAGCTGCCCGGGTAGCCGGCCGAGGACATGACCACGCAGACCGACGCGCGGTCGTCGATCTCCAGGCGGCACTGGTCGAGGCGGCCGTCGATCACGGCCTCCATGATCGGCACGATATCGCTCTTGATCCGCATCAACAGCGGCTGGGCCTCGGGGTCGCCGAAGCGCCCGTTGAACTCCAGCACGCGCACCTGGTCGCGGTCGATCATGAGGCCGGCATAGAGCACGCCCTTATAAGGCCGGCCCTCGGCCGCCATGGCCTTGACCGTCGGGAGCATGACCTCGTTCATGATCTTCCGGTGCATCAAGCGGTCCACCACCGGTGCGGGCGAATAGGCGCCCATGCCCCCGGTGTTCGGCCCGCGGTCGTCGTCGAGGATCGCCTTGTGGTCCTGCGAGGACGGCATCGGCAGCACGGTCTTGCCGTCCGTGAAGGCGAGGAAAGAGGCCTCCTCGCCCTTCAGGCACTCCTCGATCACCACCCGGTCGCCGGCGTCCCCGAACTCGCGCTTGACCATAATGCGCTTGAGCGCGGCCAGCGCCTGGACCTGGGTGGTGCACACGATGACCCCTTTGCCGGCCGCAAGCCCGTCGGCCTTGACCACCACCGGCAGGCCCAGTCTGCGCAGATAACGCTCGGCCTGCGCGAGGCTGCGGAAGCTCCGGCCCCGGGCGGTGGGGATGCGGTACTGGTCCAGCAGGGCCTTGGCGAAAGACTTGCTCGACTCGATCTCGGCCGCCCGTCGGCTCGCCCCGAAGATCCGCAGCCCCTCCCGCTCGAAGAGATCCACGATCCCCTCGGACAGCGGCCCCTCGGGCCCCACCACGGTGAGGTCGATCTTCCGCCGGCGGGCGAAGTCGAGCAGCCCCTGGAGGTCGCCCGCCGAGACGGGCACGCATTCAGCCAGGTCGGCAATGCCGGCATTGCCGGGGGCGCAAAACACCTTTTTGACCTTTGGGCTCTGGGCGATCTTCCAGACCAGAGCGTGCTCGCGGCCGCCGCCGCCGATGACGAGAACTTTCATTCCTACCTCCAGGCTGTTAATTGTAGGCACTTTAGCGCACTTTAGGCATTTTAGACACTTCCCCCAACGCTTTCTCCAGCGCCTCGCGCTTCCTGCGATTCAACTCCTGCCTGCCGATCCGGGCGGCGGAAATGCCCCCGTCCAGGGCGATTTCGGAAAGATAGCAGCCGCCGCCCTCCGCCAGCTGCAGGTCGATGTGCGCGTAAGGGAAACGGCCGCGTGCCATCACCTCCCGGCAGAGGCCTTCTGCGGCCGCATCCATCGACAGCGCCCGGCTTGCCCCCCCGACGGCGAGGTTGGCCCTGAAATTGTGGAAGTTCTCCCGGATGTAGGCCTCCACATAGTCGCCGACCACGACCACGCGCACATCGCTGATGTTGGCCATGAAGGGTTGAAGCACGAAGGGAAAAACCTCCTGCGCAAAGGCCGCCGCGTTGTAAAGCGCCTCGGCGCTCTCCCAGCGGCGGATGCCGTGGCCGCAGTGCATCCCCTCCTGCTTGCTCACCACCGCCTTGATCCCGTGCCGGCCGCAGTAGGTCACCGCGTCCATCAGCTCCGCGCGGCGCGAAACCACCAGCGTGTGCGGCGCCATCCAGCGGCGCAAAATGAAGGCCTGGGCGCATTTGGAACGGCTGAGCAGCTGGCAGAGCACCGAGGGCAGGCACTGCACCCCGCGTTCCAAAAGGTCGGCGGCGAGCGCCCCGCGCAGGTATCTCGCCGGCAGCGGGCCGAGGACGATGTCCCCGGGGCCCAGTTCGTCGAAACGCTGTTCAAGCTCGCCGGCGCCCCGGACGATCATGGCTTCACCTGCGGGCCGGACGGCCCTCCAAACTCAGCTCGATCAATCGATCCAGCAGTCGGCCGAAGCCGATCCCGGCGGTCCGCGCGGCGCGTGGGAGAAGGCTCGTGGCCGTCATGCCCGGGATCGTGTTGGTTTCGAGGATGAAGATCTCGCGCCCCCGCAGCATCATGTCGGTCCGGCTGTAGCCCCGGCAGAAGAGCGCCCGGTGGGCCTCCATCGCCAGGCGCTGGGCCTTGGCGGTCAGTTCGGCATCGATGCGGGCCGGGCATATCTCCTGCGCGGCGCCGTCCGTGTATTTGGCCTCATAGTCGAAAAACGGACGGCTGCGGTCCGGGATGATTTCGATGAGCGGCAGCGCCTCCAATTCGTCGTTTCCGATGACGCCTCCGGTGATCTCCGTCCCATCGATGCAGGCTTCGATCAGCACGGAAGCGTCGTGGGCAAAGGCGGCCTCGAGCGCGGAGTCCAGTTCCTGCGGGCTGCGCACGATCGTGATGCCCACGCTGGAGCCCCCCACCACCGGCTTGACCACCAGCGGCATCCCCAGCCGCCGCTCCGCCTCCCCGGAGTCCGGGCGGCTGCCGCGCCGGGCGACGATGAAGTCCGGGATCGGAAGGCCGGCGTGCTGGTAGAGGCGTTTGGCGGCCAGCTTGTTCATGGCGACCGCGCTGCCCAGCACCCCGGAGCCCTGGTAGGGAATGCCCAGAAGGTCCAGCAGTCCCTGCACGGTCCCGTCCTCGCCGAAGGCCCCGTGCAAAATGATCAGGGCGGCGTCGATGCGCGCCGCATCCGCCACCAGCCGCGGCAGGTCGTTCTTGGGGTCGTAGCGCAGGATGTCGTAGCGGTCCTTGTCCAGCGCCTCGTAGACCTGCCGGCCGCTGTTGAGCGACACTTCCCGCTCCGAGGAGATGCCGCCGGAGAGAAGGGCGAGGGTGAGTTTTTTCGTCGATTTAGTTCCCACTGTCTGAACCGGCAAGGTCTGGATGTTTGGATCAAAGGTGAAGCGCCTATACGGCAAGTGCCTAAAATGCCTATAGTGCGCTAAAGTGCCTAAGGTTGCAAAGGATAGAGTCTAAAGTTGATATGAACAACTGCAAAGATGCGAGACGAGTTTGAAGGTGATACGCGCTGATGTTTTTGAATCTTTCACCTTGAACCCTGCGCCGTGTGCCCTGAACCGTTTTTAAACTTTAGGCACTATAGGCACTTTAGCTCACTTTAGGCACTATTTTCTTTGCCTGCCCGCCTCGAGCCGCGACACGACCTGGGCGGCGTATCGCTCCGGGATCTCGTTGGCGATCGAGGCCCGGCGCATCGCGTTCACCTTGAGGATCAGGAAGTTCAGCTTCTTGAGAAGTCGGTATTTTTCGGCCGTGTCGGGCAGCGCCGCCAGCAGGTCTTCGGTCTTCTCGATCTCCTTGCGCAGCTCGATCTCGGGCGGCAGGCACTCGGCGTTCTTGAGGATCTTGTAAGCCAGGCGCAGCTCCTCGGGAACGCTGCTGTCGTCTTCCAGCTCGAGCGGCTCCCCCGCGCAGGGAAGGTCATCGAACTCGCCCTTTTCGATGGCCCGCCGGATCCGCTCCTCCACGATTTTTTCAAACCCGCTGATCATCGCTGTTCTGTGAGAAAAAACCAGATCCGAAATTTGTGGTTTCAGTTTTTATACATGCGCCGGCGGGTTTTGACAAGAGTGCAAAGAGAATGGGGCGGGTTGAAAATTGGAATTGATCGTTTCCGCGACCGATCCGTCTCCCGATAACAGAAAAGCCGCAACCCGTTCGGATGGCGGCTTGAGTCTGAATTTGGTGGCGATGCAGGGATTTGAACCCCGGACACTGCGGATATGAGCCGCATGCTCTGACCAACTGAGCTACATCGCCAGCGCCGGGCATATTGCGTTAAAGTGCCGAGATTGTCAAGAAGCAGTTTCTTGAGGAAACGGCTCCCGGCAAGGACTTTTCATCTGGAATGCGGCCTACGCAAGGAAAGGCGCGACTTCCTGCGAAAGTCGGGCAAGACTTTCAAGGCCATGACCGCTCAAAACGAAACCCCCCTTTCCTCCTTTGGCAAAGGGGGAGAGGGGGATTTTTCTATGAAGACACATCTCTGAACCGCCTGCGCTACTTGGACGAGCCGGCCACCTCCACGCTGTATTCATCCAGGTTGTCCGGCAGGCCGTCGAACACCACCATGAACGGGATGGCCGCGCCGGGTTTCACTCCCACGTTAAGGTTGTTGGCGCCGTTTTTGTTCTTTAGGCGAGCGCTGATGGCGGCGAGGTCCTGGCCGGCGAGTTCCGGCCTCGCGAGGACGTTGCCGGCATACACCGTCGCTGTCTTGGCCACGGCCTTGTTCTTGTCGTAGAGCTTGGCCGTGACCCGGATGAAGCTGCGGGGGTGGTCGTAGGCGTTGCGGACCTGGCCCTTGACGACGCAAAGCCTTCCGGCGCCGGCGTTGTCGACGAACTCGGCAGTCACGCTTTCCGGGGCCGGCGCGATCTTCAGGTTGCCGGCGGTGTCTTCGGGTTCGGATTGGAAGATCTTGCCGAGGAAGGGGATTTCGAGATCGCTCAGGTACGGGATATCCATATCGCTGAGGTAGGGGACCTGGATGCCCAGGCTGCGCGGGATCACCAGCGCCGCGATTGCCAGCACCACCAGCGCCGCTGCCGCCAGCAAGAGCTTCCGGATCCCGCCCGAGCGCCCCGGGGCGTGGGTTTTCTGCGTCTTGGGAGCGGCCGCTTCGGCTGCTTCGCTTTCCAGAAGGTCGGTGGCGCCGGTCATGCCGGCCTGAGTGAATTCGTCCGTGGTGAACTCGTCGGTCACCGCCGTTGTCTTCCCCGACATGGCCCCCTTGGCTGCCGCGCCGGCAGCACCGGCGACTGCGGCGGCCGCAACCGCCGCGGTGGCGGCCGGCCGGCCGGCCGGGGCCGGCATGGCGACGGCTTCGTCCACCGGCTCGATTTCGATTTCCAGATCGCCGGCTTCGTCGCGTCCGGAGGCGGCCGCAAATTCCAGATCGAGTTCATCGGTCATTTCGGCCGCCGTCTTTTGCGCCGCAGGCTTCGTCTCCTCGTCGGCCTCCAGGAGGGTCTCCAGGTCCAGCATGAGATCCTCCTGCGACTCGGACGGCAGCGCCTCTATGGTTTTGGCGGCGGCCGCTTGCGGCTCGTCGTCGAAAACCAGGTCGAGCTCCTCGGCCGGCTTCTCCGCGTCCGCTGCGGCGGCGACCGGCGGCTTCTCGTCCAGGATGCCGGATATGTCCGAGAAATCCAGCTCGTCGGCGGCCGCCGCTTCCTTGGCGGGCCCGGCCTCGGGCGCCTCCGCGATGCCGCCCAGGTCCAGCTCCTGCATGGCGCCGCCCTTGGCCGCATCCTCGACCGCAGCCCCCAGGTCCAGCTCCAGGTCGATGCCCTCGGTGGCGGCGGCAGGCTTTGCCGAAGCCCCGTCCTCGAGCATGGCCTCGAGGTCCGAGAGGTCCAGCATGTCTTCGCCTGGGGGTATGGGTGCGGCTTGCACACCTTTGGCTGCGGGAGCTTCGCCCGCGGCCATGCCCGGTTCGAGGTCTGAGCCGTCCGGCCGGTCGGCCGGTGCCCCCGGGGCCTTCGCTCCGGTGACGGATGCGGATTCGAGAACAGACTGGATGTCGGCGTCCGCCGCAGCGCCATGAGTTGCGGCCGCACTTTCCGAGGCCAAATTCGCCAGGTCAAGGTCCAGTTCGAGTTCGGGGCTCTGATCGTCAGCCTGCCGGGGCGCTTCGGCCGCGGCGGGCAACACCGCCTCATCCAACCGATCCAAATCGTCCAGGCTGATCTCCAGCTCCTCCAGGTCGGGGAGGGTGTCTTCGGGTTCAGCTTGCGCGGAAGGCGCAGGGTCCAGGCCGAGATCGAAGGACGGCTCTCCCGCGCCGGCGGGTGCGGCCGGCAGCGGCGTTTTCCCCTGCGGCGCCCCCGCCTCCGGGTCCGCTTCGAAGCTCAGGCCCAGGTCCAGATCCAGCTCCAATTCGTCGCCGAGCGCTTCCGCGGTCAATGCGGCGGCAGCCGGTGCATCCCCGGCAAGCAGCTCGTCCACGTCGAGCAGCTCCGGTTCCTGCGCGAGCAGCTCCGGTTCCTGCGCGACGGGCGCCGGGTCTGCCTTGCCGGGGGTCTCTTCCCGGAAGAGCGCATCGAGCTGGGCATCTAGATCGTTCAGGCCCGCCTGCCCGCCGGAGGCAGCATCCGCCGGCATTTCTTCTTCGAGGGTCAACGGCTCTTCGGCGTCGGCCGCCGCCGCAGGGTAGGCGACAAAAACGTGCCGGCACTTGGAGCACCTGACTTTGGAGCCGGTGGGTTTGATCATGCGGTCGTCCACCTTGAAACTCGTCTCGCATCCTTCGCACATCACTATCATGGCTGAACCCCGTCGGCTAAAAAGTTAAGGTTCCACAACCTGAATTTTCAATTGATAGATCCCCGGCAGATTACGATACGCTTCGTCGCAGTCCAGGCCGTAGCCCACCAGAAATCCCTTTTCCGTCACATGACCCGCATAGGCGATCGGCACCTCTGCTTCGCGCCGCTCGCGCTTGTCGATCAAGGTGCACACGCCGACGCTGGCCGGCAGAAACGATTTCAGGTGGTCGAGAATCCGGTTGACGGTGAGACCGGTGTCCACGATGTCTTCCACCAGCAGGACGTCCTTTTGGCGGATGTCCACGCCGATGTCCTTCACCAGCCGGACCGCCCCGCAGGACTGCGTGCCGGCACCGTAGCTGCAGGCCTGCAGGAAATCGACCTTCACGGGGATGGTCAGCTGCCGGATGAGATCGGCGAGGAAAATGAACGCGCCTTTCAGAACGCCGATCATCACAAGCTCACGGCCGCGGTAATCAACCGAGATCCGCTGCGCCATGCTTTTCACCAGCAGATGGATCTCATCCGCCGCCAAGACCGGTATCAGTTCGCTCATAAATTTAACAAAAATAGGGTCTTGTGTGACCCACGGCGCACTATCAGTATCGGCATCTATATAGAAAACTTTATCCCGAAATGCATGCAAAGTCAAATTTTGTAATTTTGTAAAAAAGCCGGTTTTTATCCCCGCGGGGGGGCTGCGATGTGCCCCGCAGCCTGGCCTCGCACCGCGGGGTTCAGGGGCCTCGGCCTTTTTACAAAATTATCGATGGCTTTTCGTCGGTCTTTGAACGGCTGTCGGTTGGCGGATCAGCCATCGCTCTGCGGTCTGCAGGGGTATCCGGTTGCGGGGCTATAGACGAGCGGGCGAAGTGTCGCGGCAGGGAGAATCTTCAGATGCCTGTCTCGGCGAGCTTCTCTATCAGCTCTCGCTGCTCATGGGTGAGGTCTTTGGGGACCTGGATGTTGAGGCGGACGTAGAGGTCGCCCCGCTTGCTCCCCTGCATCGCCGGCAGCCCGTGGCCGGGCAGGCGCAGTTTGGTGCCGCTCTTGGCCCCGGCCGGGATCTTGAGGTTGTAATTCTTGCCATCCAGGGTGGGGACGGAAATCGTTCCCCCCAGCAGGGCTTCGGTGATCTTGATGTCGCGGTGGGTGACCAGATCCTGCCCATCGACGCTGAAAACGGGGTCCTCCGTCAGGGTCGCCTGGATGTAAAGGTCGCCGCGCGGCCCGCCGAAAGGCCCCGGGTTCCCCTTGCCGGCCAGTCGCAGCTTCTTGCCCGCCGTCATGCCCCGGGGGATCTTGACGGTGACGCGCTCGGATGCGCCCTGGTTTTGAAAGCTCACCTCCTTGGTGGTGCCGAAGGCCGCTTCGCGCAGAGTGAGGGGCATTTCGTAAATGAGGTCGGAGCCTTTGACCGATTGTGCCTGCTGGCGGCCGCGGCCCCCGAAGGGCGAGCCCGTTCCATAGGAAAACCGAGTGCCCCGGCCCTCTCGGCCGAACGCTTCGCCGCCGAACCCGAATTCCCTCAGGATGTCGTTGATGTCGAACCCTCTGAAGATGTCTTCCTGGGAAAAGCGCTGGCGAAACCCCTCTGAGCCGAAGGTGTCGTACTCCTGGCGTTTCTCTTTGTCGCTCAGGACGGCGTAGGCCTCGCTGACCTTCTTGAACTTCTCCTCGGCCGCCTTGTCCCCCTTGGCGTGGTCCGGGTGGTACTTCATGGCCAGCTTGCGATAGGCCTTTTTTATTTCCGCCTCGTTGGCGGTGCGGTTCACCCCGAGAATTTTGTAATAATCTTCCGCCATCTATTAATCCTTCGTTATTTCAAATAGTTTACGATGATAAGATAGTTTGAAATCCCCCCGGAGTCAAGCCGCCGCGGCCGAGGCGGTGCGGGCTTTCAGCGCCACCATCAGCACCGAGAGCGCCGCGGGGGTCATGCCGTCCATGCGGGCCGCTTGACCGAGACAGGCCGGACGCACGGCGCCGAGCTTGCTTTTCAGCTCGTTGGAAAGGCCGTGGACCGCCTGGTAGTCGAATTCGTCGGGGATCCGGATCTTCTCCAGATGCTTGAACTTTTCGATTTCCTTCATCTGCTTGTCGATGTAGCCTTCGTACTTGATCTCGATCTCCACCTGACGGGCCACCGGCGGCGCCACCGGCTCCGGGGCGGGGGCGAGGCGCTCCACCGCGGGGTACCCAAGGCCGGCCCGCTTCACCAGCTGGTCCAGGCGGACCCCCTGCTGGATCGGCGGGGAGCCGCTCCCGATAAGGTATGAGTTGACCTCCGGGCCGGGCCGAACCACCGTTTGCCGGACGCGCTCGATCTCCCCCGCAATCTGCCGACGGCGCTCCCGCAGGTCCCGGACCGCCTCGGCCGTGATCAGCCCGAGTTCGTGGCCGATCTCCATCAGGCGCAGGTCGGCGTTGTCCTCGCGCAGGGTCAACCGGTATTCGGCGCGCGAGGTGAACATGCGGTAGGGCTCGCCGGTCCCGCGCGTGACCAGGTCGTCCACCATGACGCCCATGTAGGCCTGGGAGCGGTCCAGGACGAACGGCGGCCGCCCCTGGACCCGGCAGGCGGCGTTGATGCCGGCCCACAGCCCCTGGGCCGCCGCCTCCTCGTAGCCCGAGGTGCCGTTGATCTGCCCCGCCAGGTACAGCCCCGCCACGCGCTTGCTCTCAAGCGTGTTTTTGAGCTGGACCGGGTTCAGGTAGTCGTACTCGATGGCATAGGCGGGGCGCATGATCTCGGCGGCTTCCATGCCGTCGATCGATCGCACCACTTCGATCTGAACCTCGATCGGGAGGCTGTTTCCCAGGCCGCTCGCGTAGATCTCCTCCGAGTCGAGGCCCTCCGGCTCCAGGATGATCTGATGCCGGTCCCGTTCGGGGAACTTCACGATCTTGTCCTCGAAGGAGGGGCAGTAGCGGGCGGAGGTGCCGGTGATGAGGCCGCCGTAAAGCGCCGAGCGGGACAGGTTGCGGCGCACGACCTCGTGGGTCCGCCCGGAGGTGTGGCCGATGTAGCTCGCCACCTGCGGCAGCTCCGGCCCCCGGCTGAAAATCGAAAACGGCTGCGGGCATTCATCCCCCCCTTGCCGGGCGAAGCGGGAGAAGTCGATGCTGGAGCGCTTCAGGCGCGGGGGGGTGCCGGTTTTCAGCCGCCCCAGCTCGAACCCCAGCTCCTTCAGGTGCGCCGGCAGTCCGTAGGAGGCGAACTCGCCGGCCCGGCCGGCCCGGATCGAGCTAAATCCGATGTGCACGAGGCCGCTCAGGAACGTCCCCGTGGCGAGCACGACCGCCCGGGCGGAATACCCGAACCCGGTGTGGTCCTCCGCCCCCGCCACCCGCCCGCCCTCGACCACGAGCCTCTCCACCAGGGCCTGCTTCAGCTCGAGGCCGGGCTGGGATTCGACCACCTGCTTCATCGCCATGTGGTAGCGCTTCTTGTCGTTCTGGGTGCGGGAGGAGTGAACGGCCGGCCCCTTCTTGGTGTTGAGCGTGCGGTACTGGATGGCGGTGCGGTCGGTGACCCTGGCCATCTCGCCGCCGAGGGCGTCGATCTCCTTCACCAGCTGCCCCTTCGCCATGCCGCCGATGGAAGGGCTGCACGGCATGGCCGCGAGCTTGTCGAGGTCGATCGCCAAAAGCAGCACGCGGCAGCCCATGCGGGCCGCGGCCAGGGCGGCTTCGCAGCCGGCGTGGCCGGCTCCGACCACGAGGATGTCGTAA
>JALOPD010000215.1 GCA_025454075.1 Desulfobacterales bacterium
ATATTGACCCGACTTCAGGAAATATTCAAGGACCATTCCCGGCCGTTCGAACTCGTGCAGTTCCGTCCAGATCCGGATGACCTTGGGGGCGAACCAGCGATTGGAGAAGGTCAGGATGAAGCGCCCGCCGGGCCTGAGCACGCGCGCGACCTCGTCGAAGACCTCGAAAGGCCGGATCAGGTACTCGACCGATACGGTGCAGATTACGGCGTCGAAGCGCCGGTCGCCAAAGGGCAGCGCCGGCCGCAGGTTGAGGTCGTGTACCACCCGCTCTGAGGCGCGCGGATTGGCGTTCACCTCCTCGGCGTTCATGCCGAGCACCGCCAGCGAGCCGAGCGCCAGCTCCGCCGGCAGGTGCGAGGTCCAGCTGCCCATCAGGTCGAGGACCTCCGCCCCCGGGGGGACCAGGCGGCCGTAGAGCCCGGAGACGACCCGAATCGCCGCATCGTCGAGGTGGTTGACCATCCGGGGCCGGTCGTAGAACACGCCGTCCTCGTTTTCGTCTGTGCGCGCAAACGGCCGGTCGCTGAAGAACTGCGTAGCGCCGCCGTTGGCGCGGGCCTGCATGCCCGGGCCGGACAGGGCCTCCTCCAGCCAGTCGGTGGTGCTGCCGCCGTGCTCCTCGAACTTGGGCCGCAGCTCCTGGACCGCGACGTCGACGGCCAGCTTCTTCCCGGACAGCGGGTGGTTGAAATCGGCGGCGAGCCACTCGGCTTCCATTCCCGTGCACCGGAACGGCTGGGCATTTTCCTTGAAAACGCCGGGCACCCCGCGCAGCATGCCGCGCGGGTAGAACCGCCCGTAGCGCGGCTCGATCTCGATTCCCGCCAACCGGCGTCTTTCGACATCGGCGCGCCGCACCCGGTGGACCGCGGCGCGGTCGGCGGCCGGCAGCGCCTGTCCGGGTTCGAAGCTCAGCGCCACCGACGCAGCGCCCGACTGCCGGGCCAGCGCATCCCCGAGGCCGGGAGGCAGGATGTCCCGCCAGAAATTCACGCGCTGCGCGTGCAGCCCGTCACTGTGCCGGATGCCGTCGTGCTCCCAGCCGACCCGGAATGTCATCGTCGCCAGCGCGTCGTCATAGACCTTCATGAAAACCCCCTTTGGCCCGGCCACCGATGCCGGCAGCCTGCAGCCTATCCGCATTCAAAAAATTTTCGATTAGAATAAGGATGGAAGCGGTAGTTGCCAATGGGAGGCCGATTCCAACGATGGCAGCAGGCATCGAACGGGTTGTCGCACTATCCGTCCTTCCGTCATCCGCTCGGCATGGCCGCAGATCATGGGCGCCCGGCCCTCAGCCAGAGCAAGCGGCAGGGATGCATTCTAATTGCGGTTTTCAAGGTGCTTTGATACACCCGACATATCGCCAAGTGGATGGGGTAATCGCAGAGGTTTAAGATTTCGTAGCGGTGGCGCTCCAGCGTTTCGGCAAACGGGTTCAACGCACGGTGATTGACCGATCGAGCCAGAGCACAGCTTTAAGGATTTTAGAATGATTACATTTTTTACAGCACTTATTCCAATAATGACGTTGATCATTCTGGGGTACATTTTAAGGCGAAACAAATTTTTGCCTGAAGAGACATGGCCAGGGGTTGAAAAACTTACTTATTTTGTACTTTTCCCTTCTTTGCTTATTCGCACTCTTGGGAAGCAATCGCTTGTTGGAGTTCCATGGCCATCCATGTTGTCGGTTGTAATAGTTGCCTTAATGACATCGGCGGTACTGTTGATTGTTTTTCGCAAAGCGATTTCTAAAAACAACGCCACGTTCACTTCAATTTTTCAAGGTGGTGTGCGCTTCAACACATACATAATGCTTGCGGTGGCACAAAGCCTATTCGGTACATCTGGTATGGCTATGGGTTCCGTTGCAGTCGGTTTTATGACCGTACTAATTAACCTATGGTGCATTTCCATTTTCGTCATTTGGGGAAAAGCGTCATTCAAGGGGATACTACCAATCATTCGCGAAATTTTTGCTAATCCATTGATTGTAGCTTGTTTTATAGGATGGTTTTTAAGCTTAAGTGGTATTGGGCTACCATACATAACTGGTGATATCTTTGAAATTGTTGGTCGTGCTGCTTTGCCTTTTGGACTTTTAGCTGTAGGAGCAGCCTTAAAACCAGCTGGCATCCGAGAACATATTGCGCCCATTGTGTATTCTTCAATTGCTCAATTTGGATTGAAGCCTTTAATTGCAGCTTTCATGGTATATTTTACGAGTCTTAGTGGTGCAGCCGGTGCAGTTTTAATTATTGCGTTTATTGCTCCGACAGCACCTTCGGCTTACATTCTGGCCCGACAGTTAGGCGGCGATACAGAGGCAATGGCATCAATCATTACAGCTCAAACATTGTTAGCCTTTTTTATGATGCCTTTATTAGGGGCAATACTGCTTTAATCGTTATGCTAAATCTTAATAACACTGGCTGTGCAGTGCCAGACACCCTGATGGTCCTGGTGCTTCCAACAGCTCATCGACCTTAAACCGTCCCCAGCAAGAACCGGCTCGGCTGAAAATGCTGACTTGCTCCGGCCGCCGAAGCCGCACCGTCGGCATGGACCGATCCGGTCCTAACCGAAAAATAACCTTCCGCTAGCCACCGTCTAACCGCAGACGGCCATTTAATCGCCAGGCAAAGGATGTTGATGCCTCGGCGCCGACGGCAGACTCCGAGGCAGGACCAGCAATGGAACGCTATGCCGCACATTCCCTGTCGAACCGAGAGGAACCCGACCATGCGATGCTCCCGTCTGCTCCGGAATGCCTGGACCCCCCTTCTGATGACTGCCCTGTTTCTGTCGACGGCGCTGCCCTTCCCGGCAACGGCCGCCGAGGAGATCGTGGTCTACACCGCGCTGGAGGACGACGAGATCCCGAAGTACCTGGAGCTGTTCAAGAAGGCTCACCCGGACATCACGGTCAAGATCGTGCGCGATTCCACCGGCATCGTCACCGCGAAGCTCCTCGCGGAAAAGGCCAACCCCCAGGCGGACGTGGTCTGGGGAACGGCCGCCACCAGCCTCCTGCTCTGCAAGCAGGCCGGCATGCTGGAGCCCTTCGCGCCCAAGGGACTCGATCGCGTGCAGGCCATCATGCGCGATCCGGCGAACCCTCCGTCCTGGGTGGGCATCAAGGCCTGGGAAACCGGTTTCTGCGTCAACACCATCGAGAGCCAGGCGCTGAAGCTGCCCATCCCCGAATCCTTCGCCGATCTCGCCAAACCGGTTTACAAGGGTCACGTCACCATGCCCAACCCGGCCTCCTCCGGCACCGGCTTTCTCACGATCTCGGCGATCCTGCAGATGATGGGCGAAGAGCAGGGCTGGAACTACCTGGACCAGCTGCATGCCAACATCGCCCGCTATACCCACTCGGGATCCAAGCCCTGCAAAATGGCGGGCGCCGGCGAGGTCCCCATCGGGATCTCCTTCGCCTACCGCGGGTTCATGCAGAAGCAGAAGGGCGAGCCGGTCCAGACGGTCTTCCCGAAGGAGGGCTCAGGCTGGGATGTGGAGGCCAACGCGCTGATCAGGAAGGCGGCCATCAAGCCCGCGGCCAGGGTTTTCCTCGACTGGGCCATCGGCGAGCCGGTGATGAAGGAGTACGGCAAGATCTACCCGGTGACCGCCTACCCGAGCGGCAACCCCGTCCCGGAGGGCTACCCCAAGGAACCCGAAAAGCAGCTCGTCAAGAACGACTTCGAATGGGCCGCCAAGAACCGCGAACGCATCCTGGCCGAGTGGACCAGACGCTACGACAGCAAGAGCGAACCGAAATGAATCTCGCCGAGACCAACCGCGACGGCCGGGCGGCCCTGCCCGGCCCGCGCGCCTGTGGATGGTCCGCCATGGAGCCTGCCCAAGAACACGCCCCTCATCTGACGGTACAAGACGTCTCCAAGCAGTTCGGAGCCTTCACCGCGCTGCAGCAGCTTTCCTTCAGCGCCCGCCGTGGCGAGTTCATCTGCGTGCTCGGGCCGAGCGGCTGCGGCAAGACCACCCTGCTGCGCATCATCGCCGGCCTGGAAGCCCAGACGGAGGGCAGCGTGCGGATCGCAGGCCGGGACGTCTCCAGCCTGCCGGTATCCAGGCGCAACGTCGGCATCGTCTTCCAGTCCTATGCCCTCTTCCCCAACCTCACCGCCGCGCAGAATATCGCCTACGGCCTGAAGCAGCAGCGCGCGCAGAAGCAGCAGATCCGCCGGCAGGTCGAAGAGCTGCTGGAGCTCGTGGGGCTCGCCGGCATGGGACCGAAATACCCGGCGCAGCTCTCCGGCGGCCAGCAGCAGCGCGTGGCCCTGGCGCGGGCGATGGCGCTTTCGCCGGAGCTGCTGCTTCTGGACGAGCCGCTGTCGGCCCTCGACGCCCAGGTTCGCGCCATGCTGCGCGCGGAGATCCGGCAGCTGCAGCAGCGCCTGAAGGTCACCACCCTCATGGTCACCCACGATCAGGAGGAGGCCCTGACCATGGCCGACCGCATCCTGGTCATGGAAAAAGGCGCGCTCGTGCAGAACGGAACGCCGCTCGACGTTTACGACCGACCGGCCACGCCCTTCGTCGCGGCGTTCATCGGTTCCATGAACTTTCTGCGCAACGCCGTCAAGGAGGGCGATGCGGTCTACCGCATCGGCGGCTGCCGCCTGAAGGTGGCCGGAGAAAACGGCTCGCGGAATCTGGCTGTGGGCAACACGGCCACCATCGCCATCCGACCGGAGGACATCATGATCTGGGCCGACCGACGCGAGCTGCCCAACACCGTGCTCACCCGGGTGCAGCAGCTGGAATACCGCGGGCCGCTCTTCCGCCTGGCGCTGAAGCTGCAGGCCTGCGGCGAGGACGCCGCGGTGATCGAAGCCGACGTGCCGTCGGAGAAGATCCGGCGGCTCAACATCAACCCGGCCATGGTCCTGCCCGTTCAGCTGCCGATGGACCGCCTGCGGGTTTACGGCGCCTGAGACCGTGAGCCTTCCGCAGGCCTCGATGACCGCCGCCGACGCCGCAGCGGCCCTGCCTTCGGGCGCCGGCGCCTGGAGCGGACTGCACGGCGAGCTGTGGATCAAGCGCGCGCTGATCCTGCTCGCCTGCCTCTGGCTCCTGATCGGGGTGGTGCTGCCGGTCGCCCAGCTGGCAGGCAAAAGCCTGCAGGACGCCCAGGGCGAATTCGTAGGGCTGGCGAACTTCGTCCACTACTTCAGGACCCCCGCGCTTTCCAACTCGCTCGGCAACAGCCTGAAGGTCGCCGCGGCGACGATGCTCGTATCCGTCGTCCTGGGTTTCATCTACGCCTACGCGCTCACCCGCTCCCGCATCCCCGGCCGCGGGCTCTTCCGCGGGATCGCCATGCTGCCCCTCTTCGCGCCGACCCTTCTCAACGGGATCGCCCTGATCTACCTCTTCGGCCGCAAGGGGCTCATCACCCTGGGGTTCTTCGGCACCCTGCCGGGGCTGGACATCGGCGTGTACGGGCCGGTCGGCATCATCATCTCCGAGGCGATGTACGCCTTCCCGCAGGCGGTGCTGATCCTCTCCATCGCCCTGGGAATGACCGACGCGCGCATGTACGAAGCCTCCGCCTCGCTGGGGGCCGGACGGCTGCGCACCTTTCTCACGGTCACCCTGCCCGGGATCAAGTACGGCCTGCTCAGCGCCGTCTTCGTCTGCTTCACCCTGGCCTTCACCGACTTCGGCGCTCCCAAGGTCGTGGGCGGCAGCTACAACATCCTGGCAACGGACATCTACAAGCAGGTCATCGGCCAGCAGAACTTCACCATGGGGGCCGTGGTGAGCATCGTGCTGCTGATACCGACGGTGCTCGCCTTCGGCGTGGATCGCATCGTGCAGCGCCGCCAGGTGGCCCTGATCGCCGCCCGATCGGTCCCTCTGCAGCCGAAGCCCAACCGCGGCCGGGACCTTTGCCTGTTCGGATTCTGCGCCCTGGTGGCGGCCGGCATCCTCGGCTTCTATGCGACGGCTCTGTTCGCATCGCTCGTGAAGGTCTGGCCCTACCATCTCGATCTGGGCTTCTGGCACTACCGTTTCGGCGGCACCGGGGGCGGCGGCTACGCGGCCCTCTGGAACAGCCTGCGCATGAGCGCCTATTCGGCCGCTGCCGGCACGGCGGTCACGTTCGCAAGCGCCTATCTGATCGAGAAAAGCCGGGGCCTCGATAGCCTGCGGCGCACGGCCTATTTTCTCTCCATCCTGCCGCTGGCCCTACCCGGTCTCGTGATCGGGCTGGCCTACATCTTCTTCTTCAATCCCACGGCCTGGAATCTGCTCGGATTCCGCGTGCCCAACCCCTTCAGCGTGCTTTACGGCACCATGGCGATCCTGGTCGTCAGCAACATCGTGCACTTCTATACGGTGAGCTTTCTCACCGCCACCACGGCCCTGAAGCAGCTCGACAGCCGTGACCGTGCCGGTCTGCCTGCCGGCCGTCCTGGAGATCGGCATGTACTACTTCGTCAATTCCATGGCCACGGTCTCGGCCGTCATTTTTCTCTATTCGGCGGACCTTCCGCTCGCTTCGGTCGCCGTGGCCAACATGGACGACGCCGGCGACACGGCTCCGGCCGCCGCCATGTCGGTGCTGATCGTCGCGGCCAACGTCGTGGTGCGTTGCCTTTACACCGCTATGACCCGGCGCATCAAACGCCGCAGCCAGGCATGGGCCTCGGCCTGATCCCCAGGCCCGGCCGCAGGAAAGGAAATCGATGACCATCTCCCCCCCTTCTCGCAGCACCACCCGCACCGGCCCGGTTCGCGCAGTGATCCTGGACTGGGCGGGAACGGCGGTCGATTACGGCTGCATCGGTCCGGCGGCCGTCTTCGTCGACGTGTTTCAGCGCTTCGGCGTGGCGGTCACCATGGACGAAGCCCGGCAATTCATGGGCCTGATGAAAAAGGACCACCTGCGCAGCATGTGCGCCCTGCCGCGGGTGGCCGCCCGGTGGCAGGCGGCGCACGGCCGCGTTGCGAGCGAAGCCGACATCGACGCGCTCTATGCCGAAACCGAACCCATGATGGTCGCGGCCGTTGCGCGTCACGCCGAGCTCATCCCGGGCCTGCTCGCCTTCGCCGAGGCGCTGCGCCGCAAAGGGATCCGGATCGGCAGCACGACCGGTTACACGCGCCCCATGATGGAGGTCCTCGTCCCGGAAGCCCGCGCCAAGGGCTACCGGCCGGATGCCGTCGTCTGCCCCTCCGACGTTCCCGCCGGCCGCCCCTATCCCTGGATGTGCTACCTGAACGCCATCCGGCTCGGGGTGCACCCCATGTCGGCGATGGTCAAAATCGGCGACACGCTGAGCGACGTCGAGGAGGGGCTCAATGCCGGAATGTGGACCGTCGGCATCACCCGGACCGGCAATCTCCTGGGCCTTTCCGAACCGGAAACCGGCCGCCTGCCGCCGGAGGAGCTGGCCAGCCGCCTGCGGGCCGCCGAAGAGACCCTGCGAAGGGCCGGCGCCCATTACACGGTGGAGGGCATCTGGGAGGCCCTGCCGGTCATCGAGGCGATCGAAGCGCGCCTTGCCGCAGGGGAGCGGCCCTGACCAGACGTTCCGAAAAGGCCGGGCGAGTAGCTCGGGCCAGCGCCTGCAGCGCCGGCACCCCTTCCCGTCAGGACCCTGAAAGCGTGAAAGGATCAACCATGGACTTCCGGGTGGTACCCGAAAACCCCTACCTCCTGCTCACCCCCGGCCCCCTGACCACGACCCCCGGCGTCAAGGCGGCCATGCTGCGCGACTGGTGCACCTGGGACGAGGACTACAACCGGCTCGTTCAGGAAGTCCGCCGGCAGATCACGGCGCTCGCCACGGCCGATCCGGATTATACCTCGGTGCTGATCCAGGGCAGCGGCACCTTCGGCGTGGAAGCGGTGGTCACCACCGCCGTTCCCGGAGAGGGAGCGCTGCTGGTCCTCGCCAACGGCGCCTACGGCCGGCGGATCGCCCGGATCGCCGCGCGCACCGGCGTCGCGGCCCAGGTCATCGACTCCGGGGAAACCGAGCCGCCGTCGATCGAGCCGCTGGTCGCGGCCCTCGACAGGAACCCCCTGATCTCGCATGTAGCGGTCGTGCACTGCGAAACCACGACCGGCATGCTCAACCCGGTGCAGGACATCGGCGCCATGGTCCGGGCCCGCGGACGTTGCTTCATCGTGGATGCCATGAGCAGTTTCGGAGGCATCCCGATGGATGCGGCCGCCATCGGCGCGGACTACCTGGTCAGCAGCGCGAACAAGTGCATCCAGGGCGTGCCGGGGTTCGCCTTTGCGGTCTGCCGCCGGCGGGAGATCGAAAAAACCAGGGGGCGCGCCCGCTCGCTCAGCCTCGATCTGTATGACCAGTGGGAGACCATGGAGCGGCATCCGGGCAAGTGGCGCTTCACCTCCCCCACCCATGTGGTGCGAGCCTTCCATCAGGCCCTGCGGGAGCTCGAGGCCGAAGGCGGCATCGCCGCCCGCCACGCGCGCTACTGCGAAAACCACCGCATCCTGGTGAGCGGGATGCAGGCCCTGGGGTTCGAGCCCCTGCTGGCGGAGGCCCATCGGTCGCCCATCATCACGGCCTTCCGCAGCCCCGACAGCCCGACCTACGACTTCAACCGGTTTTACGGACTGCTGAAGGCTCGCGGCTTCGTCATCTACCCCGGCAAGGTCACCGATCAGGAGAGCTTCCGCATCGGCAACATCGGCGACGTCCATCCGCCGGACATGCGCCGGCTGCTCAAGGCGGTCGAGGCCTGCATGTTCTGGAGCTGACCCGCGCATCGCCGCGACGCGCCCCCGCCGCGCACCGCCGCCCTGACAACCGCGCGTCTATCCGCAGCGGCGTTCGGCCGGCACCTGCGAGCATCCGCGCTGCCGTATTGAAACCTCACAGGAGATGCGCTAAAAGATCCCACCTGCAGCGCCCGGTCATCGGAGTCTTCGCGCCGAGCGCGCGGCGGAACCGGTTTCCGGTTCACAACCGCTCAGCGAATTCCTCCCAGAGGAAGAACCCCCCATGGTCATGCAACGGATTTTCAAGATCTCCGCCATGCTCGTCTCGATCCTTGTCCTTTGCGCCTGCAATCAGAACCAGGACGACAAGGCCGCCGAACGCTACCGGGACATGGTGAAATCCTCGACCGGCAAAACGATCAGCGTCACCGAAGCGAAGGACATGCTCAAGGACCTGGAAGACAAGAAGGCCGTCAAATCCGAAGAGATCGGCCAGGCGCTGAATCTGCTGAAAGCCAAATACGATTACAAGCCCTTCCCTCCCGAGGAGCTGCAGGGGAAAATGATGTACACCTTCATCCTGCGGGACTACCTCATGAACGACGACAGGAACATCCTGTTCGTCGGCCAGCTCGACGACGTTACGAACGAGGAGGGGCAGTTCGTCATCCACCTGTCCTCGCAGCTCCAGCTGTCGGATTGGCGCGGCCGGAAAAAAGCGCGCTTCCATCTCCGGACCGCGCTCGAAAACATCGAGCCCATCATCAACAACCCCCCGGCGGAATCCGAGCCGTCCCGTGGCTTCCGGAAGCAGTACTTCGTCGAGCTGAACAAGGTGCAGTCGTATCAGCAGCTGAATCCGGACAACGAACGAATCGGTCCGGAAATAGTGCTCGACACCCCGACGGAGTACCAGATCGATGGCGAGCTGGTCGAAATCATTCCGTATCCCCAATGAACCTCCGCAAGGGCAACTGACATGCAGCGACCCTCCCCCTTCAACCGCCGCGATTGGATGGCCGGGAGGCACCCGTCGTACCGACGACGGCCCCTTTCTTGTGGTGAAGAAAAACTAACCCTTGCGGCGATTTCGTGGTATATCATGTCTCCGTCATCTCCCGCTCACGATGGCGTGGTCGCTAGAAATCACCGCAATTCACACCAGTTTGAACGCAGACTTATTTCCAGATGAACCGCCACTTCATCGACCGCAGCACCCTGATTCCGGACCTCAGCGCCGGCCTGGTTCTGGGCATCCAGAGCATCCCCTCGGGTATGGCCAACGGGCTGCTGGCCATGGTCAATC
>JALOPD010000567.1 GCA_025454075.1 Desulfobacterales bacterium
CGAGGCGCTGGCCATGGGCGCGGACCGCGCCGTGCTGGTGTGCGATCCCTGCCTGGCGGGCGCCGACACCCTGGCGACATCGACGGCGCTGGCCGCCGCCCTGCGGAAGCTCGCCCCCTATGATCTGGTCTTTTTCGGGATCCGCTCGTCGGACAGCGACACGGGCCAGGTGGGGCCCCAGACCGCCGTCGCGCTCGACCTGCCGCTCGTCACCGGCGTCCAGCGGATCGAGCCCCGGCCGGGCGGCCTGCGGGTGGAGCGCGCGCTCGACCACTGGGTGGAAACCTTCGAGGTGGATTTTCCGGCGGCGCTCACCATCCGGCCCGAGGCCGCCCGCCCGCGGGACATCCCCCTGGCCGGCCTGGCCTGCGCCTTCGACCGGCGGGAGGTGGAACTCGTCACCGCCGCCGACCTCGGCCTGATCCCGGAGCGGGTCGGCGAGGCCGGCTCGCCCACGCGCGTGCTCTCCGTAAAGCCGATCACCCACGAGCGGCGCTGCCGTTTCCTGGAAGGCGAAGCGGCCGAGATGGCCGCCGCGCTGATCAATCACCTCACGGCCGAGGGGCTCCTCGACTGAGCATGGCACCGAGAAAAATGAGCGCCGCATTGACCAACGATGTCTGGGTTTTCGTCGATCTCCGCAGCCGGCGGTTCTTCGGCTTTTCCCTCAACGCCGTCTGCAAGGCCCGGCAGCTGGCGGCGTCCGGCGGCGGAAGGACGGTCGCGTGCCTGCTGACGGCGCCCGCGTCCGGCGAGCTGCCGGCGCGCGCCGGAGACGACGTCTGCGTGCTGCCGCCCGCCGCCGAAACCGAGTGCCTGGACCACGGCGCCGATCAGGTGCTCGTCCTCGAAAACCTCCAGTTCGACCCGCCGCGGGCCGACCGGTTCGCCCGGGCGCTGGCCGCCGCCGTCGCCCAGGCCCGCCCCCGCCTGGTGCTGTTCGCCCTCAGCGACTTCGGCCGGGAGCTGGCCGCACGCGCCGCGAGCCTCTGCCAGGCGGGCCTCATCGCCGACTGCAAGGACCTGCGCCTTAATCCGGGCGGCGAAGTCGTGGGGTCGTGCCCGGCCTGGGGCGGCAGCGTCAGCGCCGAAATCACCTACGCGGAAGGCTGGGGCACCGGGTTCGCGACGGTGCAGCCGCACTGCTGCCAGGCGGTCCCGGTCGCGGCGCCGCGGGGCGAGGTGATCCGCCGGCCGGTGGCCGAACTGCCGGCGTCCGGCCGGCTGCGCCTGCTCGACTCGCGGCCGGCGCCCGAATCCCTGCGCAAGCTTGAAACCGCCGACATCGTCGTGGTCGGCGGCGCCGGGCTGGGCAGCGCCCGGGCCTTCGGCCAGGTGCGCGAGCTGGCGGCCGTGCTGGGAGCGGAAGTGGGCGCCACCCGGCCGCCGGTGCTCGACCACTGGGTGGACGAGCAGCGCCTGGTCGGGCAGACGGGCAAGAGCGTGGCTCCGCGGCTGCTGATTTCGGTCGCCACCTCGGGCGCCGCCCAGTACACGGCCGGCATCATGGAGGCCGGCACGATCGTGGTCGTCAACCGCGACCCGGGCGCACCCATGTTCGAGGTCGCCGACATCGGAATCGTGGCCGATGCCAACGAGTTCCTGCCCCGGTTGGTCGAACGCGCCCAGCACACCGTGATGCGACGGCTGGCCGACATGCTCTGCGAATCGGGCGCTCAGGACGCCCGCGGCAACGGCTTCGGCGCCCGGCTCCGCAAACTGCGCGAGGGCCGCGGCTGGAGCGTGGAGGCGCTGGCCGAGGCGACGGGCCAGCCCCCTGAATTCATCGCGCAGGTGGAGGCGGAAGCGATCTCCCCACCGGTGAGCTTCCTGCTGGGGCTGGCGGGCGCCCTGGGTGTGGACCCGGGCACGTTTCTGCGCAAGGAGGAGCAGGCGACCATCCGCGACCGCCGCCTGGAGTCCTACGTGCGGCGCACCCAGAACTACTCCTACCAGGCCTTGACCGAGGGCGGGGCGCACGACCACCTGCGGGCCTTCATGGTGACCATCGAGCCGCACCAGACCCACAAGCCGGTCGCCTACAAGAGCAAGGCCCTGGTGCTCAAGCCCGGCGAGCACAGCCACTTCAACTCCTACATCCCCCACAGGCTCAAGAGCCTGTCCAGCGAGCACACCCGCTGCCTGGTGGTGCTCTACACCGCCTGAAAGCCGGGCTCATATGCCGTTGCGGTTGGCGCTTCGAACCCTTTTTCGCGCGCCGCGCGCCCGGGCATCCCAGTTTCAACCCACGAATTCGATTTAAATCCGATTTTACCGCGCGGCATGGCCCTGGCGGCTTTTCATGGGCCGCAGAGAGAGCAGCAACCCACCGGCGACAAGCGCCAGGGCCGTCAAAAGGAGGAACGTCGAACGGTAGGTGCCGCTGAGATCGAACAGGTAGCCGGCGAGCAGAGGGCCCACGGCACCACCGGTGGTCCCGAAACAAGCGACAATACCGAAGAGGGTGCCATGGGAATGGATGCCGAACCATTCGGCCACCAGGGGCGAGATGGCGGTAAAGAAACCTCCATGGGCCAGGCCGTAAACGGCGCCGAAGAGATAAAGCATCCAAAGCCGATCGGCAAACTGCAACCACACGAGATCGGCCAGCAGCAACAGAAAACAGACGCCCATCACCGTTTTGCTGCCCCGACGATCGATGACGAATCCACTGACCAAACGCCCCAGCATGCTCACGGCGCCGATGGTGGATAGGACGCCGGCGGCCTGGATAGCGGGAATGCCGCTATCGCGTGCGTGGGGGACGATATGCAGCATGATGACCATCAGGCAGGCAACGAGAAAGAAATTGGCGAGGCAAATGGTCCAAAGCTGGACCGTTCCGAAGACATGGGATAGGGCCATGCGAGGGCTCGCTGGCGAAACGACGAAATCGCGGTTGCCGATCGCCGGGCTGCTATGCGGGTTTAACGCGCCCGGGTCGCGGCGCAGGAATTGGGCCATGAGCATAAGAATGACGGCCACGACGGCACCGATGAGCGCAATCGTCCACCGCCATCCGAAAATCAGGATGAGCGCGCTGGCGGCCAACGGCATAGCGAACTGGCCGGCGCCGGTGCCCATCTTGACGATGCCGGTCATGAAACCCCTGCGATGGGAAAACCAGCGGGCGATGGTGGTCAGCGCGATGACGTCGATGGCGCTGAGCCCCATGCCGAAGACGACGCCGAAATAGAGGTAGAGCTCCCATAGGGTGGTGAGCCGTCCCATCAGAACACAGCCAAGCCCCAGCAGCAGCGCCGCGACCGTCATGAGCAGGCGCGGTCCGAAGCTGTCGTTCAACCGGCCGATGATCACGCCGAAAATCCCCATGACGAAAAAGGCTGTGGCCGAAACCCCGGAAATGGCGGCCCTGGACCAGCCGAATTCCTCCATCAGCGGGTTGAAAAACACGGCGAAGGAAATATAGGTTCCCACCCCAAGGGCTTGGATGCTGCAGCAGATGGCCGTAATAAGATAAGAATAGGAGGCTTGCTGGGAGGCCTTGATCGGCATCGTCTTCCTTTACACTTCGAGCTTGCATTTCCGTTGGCCGCGTATCATAAACATTGCGGTCTTTTTTTTCCAGTTTCGGGAATTCAGGCAGGCAAGGGAAAGCGAAATGTGCGGACGGTTTGCACGCTACAGCCTGCTGCGCGAGCTCGCGCGGCATTTCAAGGCCGAGCCGGACGCCTTCGATCTGCCGCCGAGCTTCAATGTGGCACCCTCGCAGGAAATAGCGGTCATCATTCATCACGAGGACGCCCGGCATATTGCAAAGCGCCGCTGGGGACTGGTGCCTTTCTGGGCCAAGGA
>JALOPD010000216.1 GCA_025454075.1 Desulfobacterales bacterium
TCCTTCGACGGGTTCAGGTTCCGCAGAAGGTTCGGTAGGGCTGTTCCGAGGGGGGCGGCGGCAGGCGATAGCCGGAGTGTTCCGGCGGGTCCTGGTAGGGCCGGGACAGAATTGCCAGAAGTTTTTCCATGACCGAAAAGTCGGCCCGCTCCACGGCCGCCTCCAGGGCCTCCTCCACCCGGTGGTTGCGGGGGATGACCGCCGGGTTGCTGGCCTTCATGAGCCGGCGGGACGACTCCCGGGAACCGGGCTGCCGTTCTATCCGGGCCTGCCAGCGCTCGAACCAATGCTTGAACTCCTGGGTCCGGAAGACCGCGGCCTCCGGCAGGGAACCGGATGCCAGGCTGCGGAAGGTGTTGGTGAAATCCGCGCCGCTCCGGTGCATGCAATCGAGCAGGTTTTCGACCAGGGCGCCGTCCTCCGCTTCCTGGTTCAACAGCCCCAGTTTGGCCCGCATACCCGCCAGCCAGTAATTACGGAAGGCGTCTGAAAAGCCCTGGATCGCCTCATTGGCCAGCGATAGGGCCTGTTTCGAGTCCTCGTGAATCAGCGGCAACATCGTCTCGGCGAACCGGGCGAGATTCCACTGGGCGATCTGCGGCTGCCGGCCGTAGGCGTATCGGCCGGTGTGATCGATGGAACTGAAGACGGTGTTCGGATCGTATGCGTTCATGAACGCGCAGGGGCCGTAGTCGATGGTTTCACCGCTAAGGGCCATGTTGTCCGTGTTCATGACGCCGTGGATGAAGCCGACCAGCAGCCAGCGCGCCACCAGGGACGCCTGCCGCTCCGCGACCGCCTTAACCAGGGCGAGATACGGATTGCCGTCCGCGGTCAGATCCGGAAAGTGGCGGCGGATGGTGTAATCGGCCAGCGCCCGGATCTCTTCGGGCCGGCCCCTTGCCGCCGCATACTCGAAAGTGCCCACCCGGATGTGGCTGGCCGCCGTGCGGGTGAGAATGGCTCCCGGCAGGGCGGTTTCGCGGAACACCGGTTCACCCGTGGTCGCCACCGCAAGGCTGCGGGTCGTCGGTATGCCCAGGGCGTGCAGGGCCTCGCTGATGATATGCTCCCGAAGCATCGGCCCCAGCGCCGCCCGCCCGTCCCCCTGGCGTGAAAACGGGGTCCTGCCGGACCCTTTGAACTGAATGTCGACGCGCTCACCTTTTGGCGTCACCTGCTCGCCCAGCAATATGGCCCGCCCGTCGCCCAGCATGGTGAAAAAGCCGAACTGATGCCCGGCATAGGCCTGAGCGAGGGGCTCGGCCCCCTCGGGGATCCTGTTGCCCGAAAAAACAGCGTCGCCCTCGTCGCCTTTCAGGGCATCGGAATTCAGACCCAACAGCTGCGCCAGGGCTGCGTTGAAAACCACGAGTTTCGGCGCGCGCACCGGTTCCGGATTCAGCCGGACATGGAAGGCCTCCGGCAACCGTGCGTAGCTGTTCTCGAATTTCCACCCGGCGTCCGGCCGGTTATGTCCGCTGCTCGTCGTGATCGAGTCCTCCTGGCTTTCAAATGACGTATCTTCCAAGTAAGTCGGGCCTTTTCGGTGGGAGCGGCTTTCCAGCCGCGATGATCGAGGCTGAAAGCCTCTCCCACAAAAAAAACCTTCTTGCCGATAAAGTGGCGCTGCGCGCCATGGCTTGCTTAAAACCAATCATTAGGCTGGAATCGCCGGAGGTCAAGACGAATCGGGGACCCGATGATGCCGGGTTGAGAGCTGCAGGGTTCAGTTATTCGAATATCAGTCGATACTTTGTAGTGATGGAAATCTGGACTCAACTCGACAGACGCGGCCGGGCCGACAGGGATTCCTCCCGGACGCGGGGGTCGCATGCCACCATGCCGACGGACGATCTCCAGTCTCCCTCCCGGTCCGATCGCAGGTCCTTGCGGAGGCTGCTCAGCCGGCAGTACCTGCAGCTTTCCCTGATCCCCCTGTTCACGTTCTTTCTGTGCATTCTGATCGGAGGCCGCATCGCCGAGCATCATGTGGCCGACCTCATCAACCGCTCCATCGATCACATCGGCTCCAGTGTCCGCAGGCAGCTGGAAGATATGGGCCGGAATTCCATCCAGAGCCGGGCGCGCCAGGTCGCCGGCCAGATAGAATCCTTCCTGTCCCAGCATGGCGACCAGGAGCTTTCCCGGTTGCTGAAGGATGAATGGTTCCGGCAAATGGCCATGCAGCGAGTCGGAAGCTCCGGCTATACCTGCCTTTACGAGGCGGGAACGGGCACCATGCGCGTTCATCCGAATCCTAAACTGGTGGATACGGACATGCGCCGGCTGTCCGAACGCCTGCCGAGCTGGTGGTCCATTTTCGAGGCTTCCCTCGAAGGGGTCCAGGTGTCCGGCTATTATGACTGGCTCGAACCGAATGAATCGATGCGCCGGAAATTCATGGCCACGAGTCCGGTGGCGCCAAGGTCCGACGGCCTGGTTCTCATGGTGGCGGCCACCATCGATGCGGACGAGTTCGCCGCGCCCCTGACCTTCATCAAAGACAAGCAGCGGGAGGTGAGCGCGGAGTACGGCCATTACATCTCCCACCAGGCGAAGCTGATCGGCATCTCAGCCATGGTCATCATGGGCGTGACCCTGGCGGTGGTGGTTCTCTTCAGCCAGCACGCCGCGCGCCGGTTCGCCGAGCCGATCCGGCGCCTGTCGGATGACGCCCGGCGCGTGGCCGAAGGGGATTGGGAGGCCCGGGGGGCGCCGCAAGGCGACGAACGCGATGACGAGATCGGCGAGCTGGCCCATTCCTTCGACCACATGCGGGCCCAGCTGAGGAATCAATTCGAATATCTCAAACACAATTATAAGAAGCTGAAGGCGACCCAGGGCGAATTGAAGCGCAGCGAAGCGCACTACCGCAGCCTTTTCGACAACGTTCCCATCGGGCTCTACCGCACGACCCCCGAGGGGCGGACGCTGGACGCCAACCTCATGCTCCTGAAGATGTTCAAATGCCCCGACAAGGAGTCGTTTCTTCTCCAGCCGGCCGAGCGGCTCTACCTGAAAGCGAGCGACCGGCAGTGGTTCCAGAGCATGGTCGAAAGCCAGGCCGGAGAGTTCTGCTGTGAATTCCTGATGCGCTGTTTCGACGGCACGCTGATCTGGGTCGAGGATCAGGCGCGCTCGGTTCGCGATGCCGCCGGCAAGGTTCTCCATTACGAGGGCAGCCTCAAGGACATCACCGACCGCAAGCTGTCCGAAATGGCGCTCAGGGACAGCGAGGCCCGCTTCCGGACCGCTTTTGAAAATGCCTCCGTCGGGATGGCGCTGGTGGGCCTCGACGGCCTTTTCATCGAAGTCAACTCAGCCCTGGCGCAGATGATCGGTCGCACCGCGCCGGAAATCATCGGGACGCCGGAAACCGATTACACCCACCCGGATGATCACGATGCCCGGCAGCGCTTCATGCAGGGTCTGGTCGAGGGCCGGAGCGCCTCCGGGCAGGATGAACGGCGCTACCTGCATGCGGGCGGCTCCGTGGTTTCCACCCTGATCTGGGCCAGCGTCCAGCGCGACCAGGAGGGCCGGCCGCAGTATGTCATCTCCCTGATCCAGGACATCACCGCCCGCAAGAAGGCCGACGACGAGCTGCGGTTGTTTCAATACTGCGTGAACCACGCGGCGATCGGAATCCTGCAGATCGGAGATGACGGCCGCATTCTGGACGTCAATCGGCAGGTCTGCCGGAACCTCGGCTACGCGAAAGAGGATCTCCTCCGGATGAGGGTGTTCGACATCGACCCTGACCTTTCGCCGGAAAAATGGACTCGGCATATAAAAAAGATCTTCCCCGCAGGCTCCCGGACCATCGAAACCAGCCAGCGCCGGAAGGACGGGACGACGTTTCCGGTCGAAATCACGACCTATTATCTCAAAAAGGAAAACACCGGTTTTTCGTTCGCCTTCGTGACCGACATCACCCATCGCGTGCGATCCGATCAGGAGAAGGCCAAGCTCGAAGGTCAGCTGCGGCAGGCCCAGAAAATGGAGGCCATCGGCACGCTCGCCGGCGGAATCGCCCACGACTTCAACAATATCCTGAGCGTCATCATCGGCTACTCCAATCTCATCGAGCTTTCGGCCGGATTGTCCGCGGAGGACCGCGGGTGTCTGCAGCAGATCCTGACCGCCGGGGACCGCGCCAAGCAGCTGGTGAAGCAGATCCTGACCTTCAGCCGCCGCGGGGATCAGCAGCGGCTGTTCGTCAACCTGAAGTCGGTGGTCCGCGAAACCTTCGACTTCCTCAAGGCCACCCTGCCCAGAAACGTCGAGGTGCGGCAGAACATCCATGCGGATATCGGGGTCATCCTGGCGGACCCCATCCAGCTGCAGCAGGTGCTGATGAATCTGTGCACCAACGCGGCCCATGCGATGGAGCACCAGGAGAGCGGGGTGCTGGAGATCGGCCTGGCAAAGGCGGTTCTGAGCGCGGAGGAGGTGTGCTTCGAGCACGATGTCGAGCCCGGGGACTATGTGAAACTGACGGTGACGGACAGCGGTCCGGGGATCGACGCGCGGGTCCGCGAGCGCATGTTCGAGCCGTATTTTACGACGAAGGGCCCGGGGAAAGGGACCGGCCTGGGGTTGTCCGTGGTTCACGGCATCGTGAGCGCGCATGGCGGCTTCATCAAGGTTTACAGCGAGGCCGGCAACGGCACGAGTTTCCATGTCTTCATGCCCGTCGCCGAAGGGGAGGGCAAGGCCGCGACTCCGGGCGATGCGACGCCGCAGGGTGGCTCTGAAACCCTGCTGCTGGTTGACGATGAAAAGGCCATCGTCGAGATGGCCCGGGAAATGCTGCAGCGGCTGGGCTACCGGGTAGAAACGCGAACCAGTCCGCTCGAGGCGATCGAGGCCTTTCGCGCCAACCCCGGCAAATACAACGCCGTCATCACGGACATGACCATGCCGCAGATGAACGGGTTGAACCTCGCCAGAAAACTGCTGGAGATGCGACCCGACCTTCCCATCCTGCTGTGCACGGGCTTCAGCGACCTGGCCAGCGAAGAAAAGGCGCGTGCCGCCGGGATCCGTGAATTCATCTTCAAGCCATTAACCATGAGCGACTTTGCCCGGGCGACGAGGAGCCTGCTGGAGAAGCCGAGCGGCCCGCCGGGGCCGGACGCGAACCTCCCGGTTCCCGGATCCGGACGCCATCGATCCGATTCCAATCCGGGCGATCTGCCCCGGCGATAGCCTGCCGAACGTCAACAGATTCCAGATCTCGCTGAAACCGGCCGGTCCGCGCGGACCCGCGAATCGACGAGCCGGTTTTCTGTTGCCTTTCGGCAGGAATCGTGAAAGTTTTCATTCTCTACATCCAAACCGCTCTCGTCTTTTTCCGGATAACGGGTCCATGGACCGATTGCTGACCGACAAACACCGCGCCGTGCGGCGCAGCGTGAGAGCCTTCTGCGAGCGCGAGTTGCGGCCGATCGCCGCCGAGATCGACGAGGAAGCGCGCTTTCCCTGGGAGGTCGTGGAAAAGATGGGCGCGCTGGGCTGCTTCGGCATCCAGGTGCCGCCCCGGCTGGGGGGCGCGGGCCTGGACTCGGTCAGCTGCGCCATCACGATCGAGGAGATCTCGCGGGTGTGCGCGGCCATGGGGTTGTGCGTCGCGGTTCACAACAGCGTGGCGGTTTACCCCCTGATGGCGTTCGGCAGCGATGCCCAGCAGGAGCGCTGGGTGCCGCCGCTCGCGCGCGGCGAGAAGATCGGTGCCTTCTGCCTGACCGAGCCCAATGCCGGCTCCGACGCGGCCGCCGTGACGGCCACCGCCATCGCCCGGGACGGCGGTTACACCGTCAACGCCAACAAGGTCTTCGTCACCAACGGGGGCGTCGCCGATGTGTGCCTGATCTTCGCGCGCACCGACCCGGCCGCCGGCCGCAAGGGGATCAGCGTGGTGGTGGCGGAAAGAGGGACTCCCGGGTTCATCGTGGGCGAGCTCGAAAACCTGTGCGGCATGCGCGCCAACCCGGTCGGCTCGATCCGGCTCAACGACTGCCGGCTCCCGCTCGACCACCTCCTGGGCCGGGAGGGAAGCGGCCTCGCCATCGGCCTGGCGGCGCTGGACGTCGGGCGCATGGGCATCGCGGCCCAGGCCGTCGGGATCGCCCAGGCGGCGCTCGAAGAGGCCGTCCAGTATGCCCGGCAGCGCCGCACCTTCGGGGCGGCGCTCGAAACCCACCAGGCGATCCAGATGATGATCGCCGAGATGGCCACCCGGGTGGAGGCGGCGCGGCTCCTGGTCTACCGCGCCGCCGAATTGAAGGACCGGGGTCTGGCGTTTACCAAGGAATCGGCCATGTGCAAGCTCTTCGCCTCCGAGGCCGCCTGCCGGGTGACCGACGCGGCGGTGCAGATTCACGGCGGCTACGGGTACTCCAAGGCCTA
>JALOPD010000568.1 GCA_025454075.1 Desulfobacterales bacterium
CACCTACGGGATCGGCGGCGGAGCCATCATCGCCCCCTTCTGCGTCGCCGTCTTCAACCTGCCGGTCTACACCGTGGCCGGGGCGGCGCTGATGGGGACATTTCTAACATCGATTGCCGGGGTCTTCTTCTACAGCGTCATCCCCGCCCAGACCGGCATGGCCACGAGCCCGGACTGGCTGCTGGGGCTTCTCTTCGGCGCGGGTGGGTTTGCGGGAATGTACGTCGGTGCGCGGCTGCAGAAATTCGTGCCCCAGAAAGCCATCAAAGCGATGCTGGGGGCAATCATCGTCTCTCTGGCGGTCCGCTATATCCTGCAGTATTTTTGGTAAGCTGCCTCAACTCTGCACCCAGGTGATTTGGGCCGGGTCATAGTCCACCTCGACCCGGCAGCCGGGGTGGATACCCAGTCGCTGGACCTCCTGCCCATCGATGGCCACGATGAACGGCAGACGACCGACGTTGACTGAAGCCAGCACCTTGCCGGAACCATGATCCAAGGCCAGACGCGTCAAAACTCCGGACGGAGATGTTCCGGAAAACGGCTTTAGAGCCGCATCTGCGATCAGCGCCGCCGACAGGTCGTCGGGGGGCTGCGGCACCTTGAGGCGCTGGCCGTCTTGCAACCGTTTGCACCACCATCCATCCCCCAGCGGTTCCCAGGGCCCGAATAGAATGTTTTCGCTGCCGGTGCCCATCCGTCTGCCTTTGAACAGGTGCACCATCGAGTCGGCCGACTCGTGCAGCCATTGCCGGTCGTGGCTGGCGATGATCAGCGTCGTTCCCCACTCCTGTCGCGCTCTCAAAGCAGCCTCCTTGATCAGCTGAGTGCTCAACGCGTCGACGTTGGCGGTCGGCTCGTCCAGCAGGAGCGCCTCCGGTTTTAGGATCAGGCGTGAGGCCAAAGCGACCCGCTGGGCCTCCCCGCCGGAGAGGCCGTACCAGGGCCGCCTCGCAAACTCCCGGCCGTTCAGCCCGACCCAGGCAAGGGCCTCGTGCACGCGCGCCTCCAGCCGGGCAATATCCCTGCGCACCCGCAGTCCGAAGGTTACGTTGCTGAAGACCGTGCGCTTCAGCAGGAAGGGCTCCTGCGGCATCAGGGCCACCCGCCGCCGGACCTGCGGCGCAAACGGTCCGGCCGGCCGCCCGTTGAACCGCACGGTTCCGGCGGAGGGCTTTTCCACAAACCCGGCCAGTTTCAACAGCGTGCTCTTCCCCCCACCGTTGGGGCCGATGACGCCGACGATGGCGCCGCGAGGAATTTCCAGCCGATCGATCTGCAGGACAAGCCGGTCCTGGTAGAAATATCTGAGCCCGTTCATCTCGTAAAGTAGTGCGCCCATGTCAGGCCCTCCTGCGCAGAAACGACACCGACAGCGTGACGGAAAAGGCAATGAGCAGCAGCACGAGGCCCAGGGCGATGCCGGAGGCGAATTCGCCCTTGTTGGTCTCAAGAGCGATGGCCGTGGTTATGGTCCGGGTCTGCCACTTGATGTTGCCGCCCACCATCATGGCGATGCCTACCTCGGTTAGGACCCGGCCGAAGGCGGTCAGCCCGGCCGCGAGGATCCCATGGCGCGCCTCCCAGACCGTGCTCAGGAAGAGCTGCCGCCTATCCACACCGAGAGAGATCAGGGTCACGCGCAGTTTGCGGTCCATGCCCTCCACGGCGGCGGCGCTCAAGGCGACCACGATGGGCAGGGCCAGGATGGTCAGGCCGATGGCGATCCCCGGCAGGGTGAAGAGCAGGCCGAGCCCGCCGAGCGGCCCCTGCCGGGTCAGAAAGGCATAGACCACCAGGCCGACGAAAACCGTGGGCAACGCCAGCCCCGTATCCACCAGCAGGCGCAGGGGTTTTTTGCCCTTGAATTCGAAGTGGCCCAGACAAAATCCGAGGGGCAAACCCATGATCAGGCTGGCTACAATCGAATAGGCGGAGACGATCAGCGTGGCGTAAACTGCCGAAAAGGTCTCCGCATCGCCGCTCACCAGCAGCTCGATCGCCTTCAAAAACCCTTGAACCAGAAAATCCATGTAATATCTCGTTACTCGTTCCTTTTCACTCCGCCTCATCCCTCGGAACTCATATTATTTCGCGTTGGCCGTGAACAGCGGCTTGCCCTCCAGGGTGAACTCGCGGATGAGCTTCTGACCCGCGGGCCCGGCGATCCAGTCGCTGAACTTCGCGGCGAGCTCCAGCTGCGCCTTGCCGCACTTGGCCGGATTGACGGCGATGACGCTGTACTGGTTGAAGAGCACCTGGTCGCCCTCCACCAGGATCTTGAGCGGCGGGTTGCCCTTCATGCTGTTCTCGTACTTGATCCAGGTGCCGCGGTCGGTCAGGGTGTAGCCCTTCTTCTCGGCGGCGATGGTGATGGTGACCATCATCCCCTGGCCGGCCTGGGCATACCAGGCCTCTTTTTCGGGGACCTCCCCTCCCAGAGTCTTCCACAGGTCGAGCTCCATCATGTGGGTGCCGGACTTGTCCCCGCGGCTGACAAAGATGGCCTGCTTGGCCCGGATCGCCTGCAGGGCATCCTTGACGCTTTTGCCCTTGATCCCGGCCGGGTCGGCGGCCGGGCCGATGATGATGAAATCGTTGTA
>JALOPD010000043.1 GCA_025454075.1 Desulfobacterales bacterium
AAGTAATTCCAACGGCCGAATAGCCATGCGAAAGGCGGTCGATTGCAATTGGGCGCCTTGACATGCCGAAAAAAGAATTTAGGTTAACTCCCATCGGATAGTAAAGAAGTATCGCCTCTTGGTTTCAGGGTCGTCTTCCTGACCCCCCGCTGAATTGAAAACGAAGATCCCAATCTTGAAATCCGATTCCCGAACGTCATCAACCCATGCGGCCATCTGCAGAGATGCAGGCGCCGAATGGATCGCATCCACCCATCCAAAAAGGAGAGACTAAAATGAAAATAGCAAAACTGAGTTGGGCAGCGGCGCTGGTCTCACTGGCGTGCCTGGGGTTAAGCGCAACCGGAAACACCGCCGAAATCATTTATCAGGAGGACATCATCCAGAACGTCGTCACCAAGGACGTCCTGGTCCGCACGGCGGACAATGTGATCGTGCTGGTGGATGCATCCAGTTCGATGGACACCGCGCATCGCAAGTACAAGAAGACCAACTACCAGATGGAGAAAGAGGCCCTTGCCGCCGGCGTCTCTCGGCTGCCGGATCTCGGCTACAACGTCGGCGTTTACAACTTCAGCCCCACCTGGAAAGAGATCTACCCGGTTCAGAAATTCGACGCGGCCAAGGTTTCCGAAGCCATGAAGCAGCTGCCGGCCAAAGCGTCCGGGAGGACGCCGCTGGTGGCAGGCCTTGAGAAGCTGGAGGGCGTGCTGAAAGGGCTGTCCGGGAAGACCATTGTCTACATTTTCAGCGACGGCGGCTGGGAAAAAGCCGCCGGGAAAAAGGACCCCGGCGACAAAACAGCGGAACTCGCCCGCAAATACAACGTGTGCTTCATCGTGATCACCTACGCCGAGGACCCGGACGGCATCAAGCGTGTCAAGGACATGGGCCGGGCCAATGCCTGCTCGCGGGTGATCCCCTTCGACTCCTACATCACCAACCCCTACTACGCCATCGGGCCGTTGTACTTCACGAAGTCCGAGACGTCGGTCGAAACGACCTCCGAGAAGAAAATCAAGGGCATCAAGGTCGGCAACATCAACTTTGACTACGACAAGTTCGAGCTGAAGCCGCAGGAGAAAGAAGAGCTCAACCAGCTGGGCAAATTCCTGCAGGCCAATCCGCAGGCCTTCGTTGCCGTGCAGGGCTTCTGCGACAACCGGGGCACGCCGGAATACAACATGAAGCTATCCCGCGAGCGTGCCGAGGCTGTGGCGGACTACCTGGTGAAGAACTTCAAACTTGACTCCGGGCGCGTGACCGCCATGTGGTACGGAGAAGGCAACCCCGTGGCCGGCAACGGCACCCCGGAAGACCGGGCCAAGAACCGCCGTGTGGAAATTGCGGTCTCCGGGCTGTGATGTGAATCCAATCGACCGAGGGTTGAAAGAAAGCGCTTCAAATTCCGGCAGCCTTGCACCTTGTTCGGCAAGGCAACGCCGATAGGCTGCTAAAAAAGGGGCCTTGCTTTTCCGAGCAAGGCCCTTTTTTGATCACACGGTGGGATTTTGAGGAAACTTGAAGAGTCGACCTGAAAGAAGTTTCTATCGGGCCGCTTTCCGAGACAAGACCCAATAGAGCAGCCCGGCGGTCAGCATGGACGGGATCGAACCGCCGGCGGCAAGCTTCAGCAATGCTATCGCCTCGTAGACGGCGAACCCCAGAGCCCAGGCCGCGAGCGCCGCGGGGTTGACCCCGCGGCGGTACCAGTAGGCCCCGCCTTCACGGTAGAGCTCGCCCACGTCCAGCTTCCGCCCTCTCAAGACAAAATAGTCGGTCAGCACCACGCCGAAAAGCGGGATGAACATCGCCCCGATGAAGAACAGGAAGTTCTCGTACTGCTCCATGGGAAACACCAGCGCGACGAGGATCGACAGGCCGCCGGCAAGCCACATCGCGGCCCGCGCGCTCAGCTTCCGGGAGATGTTCAGCAGCGAGCAGGTGGCGGAGTAGACGTCGGGGAAATCGGAGGTGATGGTCGAGAGCACCACCATGAAAAGCGCCGGCACCGCCAGGCCGAGGCCGCCCATCGTGTCCAGGATGAGCCGCCCGGGGTCGGTGGCGCCGGTGAGCAGGGTCACCTGCAGGCCCAGGGCATACATCCAGGACGACAACAGGAAATACCCCGTCCAGGTGTTCCAGAAGGCCGAGCGGGTGCTGCGCGCCATCCGGGAATAGTCCGCCGCCAGCGGCATCCAGGAAATCGGCATGGCGATCACGAGATCCAGGCCGGTCATGAAGGCCATCGGCCCGCCGGCGGCGGCCGATGCGGCCGGCAGGCCGCCGAAGGCCACCCACGTCATCGCCGCGACGACCAGCAGCAGCGCCAAGACCGACACGTTCTGCAGGATCTTCCAGGCCGTCTTGCCCGTCCACAATGCCCAGAGCAGGGTCCCGGCCCCGATCGTGATGACCCAGAAGGCGTCGCTGGCCAGAATGCCGCCGACGGGCTTCCCGAGAGCGGCCCCGGCACGGCCGCCGATGATCAGCATGATGGCGGCCCAGCCGATCAGCTGGATGATGTTCAGCACCGCCGCGAGGTTGGAGCCCCGGATGCCGAAGGCGGGCCGCACCGAGACCATGGACATGATGCCGTGGTCGGAGCCGATCGCCCCTCCCAGCGCCATCAGGGTGTTGCCGATCAGATGCCCCAGCAGGATCGCCCAAAGCCCGGTCCAGAAGCCCATGGGCGCCAGGAACCCGCCGGCCCAGATTTCGGCGAGCGAGATCGCCACCCCCGCCCACAGCAGGAAGAAATCCCTGCCGCCCAGACGGCGCTCCGATGCCGGGACCGGTCGAATGTCCATGCTGACTCCCCTCAGAAAAAAAATCGTTTCCCACGAAGGAAACGATTTTTTTTCGCCTGCCGGCGCCGCACGCCTTGTCGTTTCCCTACGCCGGCATTACCCGGATCAGGTTCAACGGGTATGATCTCAGGCCCATTTCATGGCCACCCCGTGTGCGGCATTTTTAAAAGTCGGAGTTCAGAGTCGGAGTCGGTGGTATTCTGTCTTTTTACTCCGACTCCGGCTCATCACTCCGACTTTATTTTTTTCTCGTTACTCGTTGCTCATCACTCGTTGCCCGCCCCTACACCACCCCCTGGTCCATCATGGCGTCCACCACCTTGGTGAAACCGGCGATGTTGGCCCCGGCGACGTAGTTGCCCTTCATGTTGTAGCGCTCGGCGGCATCCCAGGCGGCCTGGTGGATGCTCTTCATGATCATCTTCAGCCGGGTGTCGACCTCCTCCCGCGTCCAGGAGAGGCGCATGCTGTTCTGGGTCATCTCCAGGCCGGAAACCGACACCCCGCCGGCGTTGGCGGCCTTGCCCGGCCCGAAGAGCAGCTTGTGCTCGAGAAAAAGGTCGATGCCCTCCGGGGTGGTGGGCATGTTGGCGCCCTCGGCCACCAGCTTCACGCCGTTCTTGACCAGGTTCTGGGCGTCCTTGCCGTTGATCTCGTTCTGCGTGGCGCAGGGGAACGCGCAATCGGCCTTGTGGTTCCAGAGCGGGTTGTGGTCGGCCGACGGGTCGATCGCCGTGTAGGCCGCGGAGGGGTATTTGTCCCCGTACTCCTTGATGCGGCCGCGGCGCACGTTCTTGAGGTTCATCACGAACGCCAGCTTCTCCTTGGTGATGCCGCCCTCGTCGTAGATGCAGCCGTTGGAATCCGACATGGTGACGGGCTTGGCGCCGAGCTCGATCAGCTTCTCCACCGTGTACTGCGCGACGTTGCCCGAGCCGGACACGAGGCAGGTCTTGCCCGCCAGGGTCTCGTTGCGCGTGGCCAGCATCTCCGAGGCGAAATAGACGCAGCCGTATCCCGTGGCCTCCGGCCGGATCAGGCTGCCGCCCCAGTTCAGGCCCTTGCCGGTGAGCACGCCAGAGAACTCGTTGCGCAGCTTCTTGTACATCCCGAAAAGGAAGCCGATCTCGCGCGCCCCCACGCCGATGTCGCCGGCCGGCACATCCGTGTCCGGGCCGATGTGGCGGAACAGTTCGCTCATGAAGCTGTGGCAGAACCGCATGACCTCGTTGTCGGACTTGCCCTTGGGGTTGAAATCCGAGCCGCCTTTGCCGCCGCCCATGGGCAGGGTGGTCAGCGCGTTCTTGAAGACCTGCTCGAAGGCCAGAAACTTGAGAATCCCGAGGTTGACGGAGGGGTGAAACCGCAGGCCGCCCTTGTAGGGGCCGATCGCGCCGTTCATCTGGATCCGGAACCCGCGGTTGACCTGGATCACGCCCTGGTCGTCCATCCAGGGCACTCGGAACAGGATCACGCGTTCCGGTTCGACGATGCGCTCGGGGATGCGGGCCCGCCGATAGACCGGGTTCTGGTCCAGCACCGGCTTGATGGAATCCATGACCTCGCTGACCGCCTGGTGAAATTCCTTTTCATACGGGTCGCGGCTTTTGACATACTCCATTATCTCGGACATGCGTAGCCTCTCCTTTTGTGTGTGTTTATATGATGGGGCAATCCCTGCCGATCGTTCCTTTTGAATTGAAACCGGACGGCAGACGGCTTCAGCATGCCTATCGCCTGCCGATCTGGATTGTATGGTAATGCGACCTTAAGTCAAACGAAATTTTTGTCAGCGGAAATAACCTTTTGCGAGCACCTCAGGCGTTGCCCCGCCCCTTGCGGTCATCCGCACGGCAGGCGGAACCTTTCTGATATATCAGATATCAGCAAGGACCATACCACGCCGCCGCGAAGCGAAGCACCGCATAACCGCGGTAAATATAAAGAGAATTTTTTAAAGACCCCAGAGAGTGAGAGTTGCGCAGGCTGGCCCGCTGTCTGAAATTTTTACAAGGTGTCAAATTCCAGCCGCGCGCCGGTGCGCGGCTGGAATTTAAAGCTCAGCCCTCGATGAACGCCTTGAACCGCCCGAGCCCCTCGCGGATCTGCGGCAGGTCGATGCCGGAGTAGGCCAGCCGGATGTAGAACTGCGTCTCTCCGGCGAGCGGCCGACCGAAATGCAGGCGCGAGCAGACGGACACGCCGGTTTCCCGGAGCAGCGCGCGCCGAAACGATTCGTAGTCGCTGAATCCCTTGGCCTGCATGGCCTTCGTGACGTTCGGGTAGAGGTAGAAGGTCGCGTTCGGCCGCAGGCAATGAATTCCCTTGATGCCGTTCAACAGATCGACGGCCGCGTTGCGGCGCTCCTTGAGGATGCCCAGGATCTGCTGCGGGCCGCCGGGGTCGCCGGTCAGCCCCTCGATCGCCCCGTACTGGATGAAGTGGTTCGAGCAGGACTCGTCGTTGACGTTGAGCTTGGCGATGACGTCGATGAGGGGCTTCGGGCCGATGGAAGCCCCCAGGCGCCAGCCGGTCATGGCGAACTTCTTGGAGAAGGTGTAGAGAATCACGCACCGCTCGACCATGCCCGGCAGCGACACGAACGAGGTGCTGCTCCCGTCGTAGCGGATATCGAAGTAGGCCTCGTCGCAGAGCACGTACAGATCGTGCCTCAGCACCAGCTCGGCCAGGGCCTCGCGCTCGGCGGCCGAGCATTCGGCGCCGGTGGGGTTCTGCAGGTCGTTGAGCACCAGAAGGCGGGTCCGCGGCGTGATCTGCCGCTTCAGCGCATCCAGGTCGATCGAGAAGGTGCGCTCGCCTTCCAGGTAGCGGTAGGGCTTGGGGACACCCCCCAGGAACTCGATCTGGGACTCGTAGATCGGATACCCCGGGCTGGGGTAGAGCACCTCGTCGCCGGGGTTGAGCAGCGCGAGGAAAAACTTGCCGATGGTGGGTTTGCCCCCGGGCTGGATGGCCACGTTCTCCGGCGAATACCGCAGACCGCGGGCGGCGCCGACGTCGGCTGCCAGGACCTCCCGCAGCTTCGGAATCCCGGCGTTGGGGCAGTACCCGGTCTTGCCGTCCCGCATGGCCTTTGCAGCGGCCTCCATCACGTTGGCCGGGGTGGGTATGTTCATGTCACCGAGGTGAAACGGGTAGACCTTGTTCCCCTGGGCCGCAAAGGCCGCCGCCTCGGCGGAGACCGCAAAAGCCGTTTCAGTCCCCAGGCGCGCGATGCGATCAGCGAATTTCATGATGCCCCCTCCTCTTCTTTCAGCAGTCGTTGCTCGTTGCTTCTCTGTGCACAGCGTAATTCCCTCTTCCTCGGCATCGCGGGGCATTCCCAAGGACATTCCGGCCGCCGCTGAAAAATGAAAAAAGAGAAATCAGTCGGCCGGGGGGGGCGGGATCTCGGCACAAGTCACCGGTTCCGGGATTTCGCCCGAGGGGTTGGCGTACATGTCGTTCAGCTTCTGGATGTAGCCTTGCGAATCCTCCGCCACCTTGACCAGGCTGCGAGCCGTCCGGCGCCCCCAGCCGGCCGGGTTGCGCCAAAAGATGCTTCGGAACCAGCGGCTGTTCTTGCGAAACGCCCGCAGGTAGTTCGGCAGAAACTCGATCAGTTGGGGGTCGGCGGCCATCCGGCGGGCGACCCGGTCGGCGGCCCAGTGCCGGATGGCAAAGTGGATGTAACCGGCGCCGACGGCGAGCAGCCATAGAAGGATGGTCTGGAGGGTCGGGTAGCCGGAGAGGTGGGCCCACAGGGGCAGCCGCAGGGAAAGCCCGTCCCAATACCCCCCGTGGAGGGTCAGGATCAGAAACAGCGCGAGCAGACCGCCGAACACGGCGCCGTCCAGCCACAGGGTCAGCCGGCGCCAGCCGGCCAAAAACCGCTGCAGCCGCGGAACCACTTCGCTCTCCAGCATGCGGGCCGTCTGCTCCAGCATGCCCACGATGCGATAGGCGCGCTCAACCCCCACCTGTTCGATGCGCTGGCCGATGGCCCTCAGGTTCGCATCGCGCTTGCTTTCAAACCGCGCCCGGACGGCGGCGTCGGCGATCGGGAGAGCCGCCTCGGGGATGTAGAGCGAGTAGCAGCAGCCCGCTGTCAACCCGGACTGCGCCAGCGCCCGCTGCCAGGATGCGAACACCTCCTCGGTGTTGTCCTCCTGGGCCGTCGCGTCGATCTGGTTCAGAACGTACAGGAACTTGTTGGAGTCGCGCCGGCCGATGGCCCGCCGCACCAGGTGCTCCAGCGTGTCGCGCATCGAGCCGGACTCCGGGTGCCGGGCATCGAAGAAGACCAGCACCAGGTCCGAAAGGTCGATGATGTGATCCGTGATGCGCAGGGTGGCGGTGCGCTGGGCGTCGGCGTCGAAGCCGGGCGAGTCGATCAGGATTCGGCCGCGCAGCTTCTCGCTGGGGCAGGTCTTGAGTTGCAGGTAGGCGTCGATGCGCCGGCCCTCGCCCTGCGTCGCCTCCTCGATGGCCCGGCTCACGCGGAAAAAGGGGAAGCGCGGGTCGGCGTCGAGCGCCAGCCCGGGCAGCACCCGCACGTTTTTCTCGTCCGTGAAGCAAATGACGGTGAACTTGTCGTCCACCGCCTGATTGCCGGTGGCCTGCAGCCGGTACCCGAGGAAGTGGTTGATGAAGCTGGACTTGCCTGCGGAGTAGACCCCCAGCACGGAGATGAGCGGCCACCACGAGGTGCGGTCGGCGTGCGATTCGTTGCGGTCCAGCAGGCCGAGCCGGCGGCTGATGCGGTCCAAATCGCGAAAGCGGTCGACGACGTGCTCGAGGACCGGGTTCTCCTGCTTGAGGCGCCGCTTCAAATCGCGCAGCTTCGAACCGACCTGGCTTTCCGGTACCATAGAGACGCCCCGTTTCCGTCCATGCGCGGCCATCGGCGCGGCGGGCGACAGCGCGTGATTGGCCCTGCCGCGAAGCTGCCGCGGCTTTGTAAGTACACATTATTCGATGGCCATGCAACTGCTTTTTCACGACGAACCGGCCGCCGCCTTTACAGGTCGCGGGTTTTGGTATAGACCGAGACCGGGCGCCTGATGGCGGCCTGGCTGTCGGTTAAGCAGTGGTGAACGTGATCGGCCAGGCCCATAAACATGCCGGCACATGGCCACGCAAAGAGGAGTCTCGCAGCATGTCCGAACGGGCCAGACGCTGTATGTCGACGGCGGCCTGATCAGCGCCATGGGAGGTTGGGGGTAGCCCGTGCTCGAGTCCATCTACTATGTCATATCGTGGGTTTGCCGCCGCGCCTGCCCCCACTGCTACGACGAGCGCTTCAAGCCGTACCCGGAGCCCGATGCCGCCCGCCTGGCGGAGCAAAGCCGGGCCGTGTTCCCGCAGGTGGTCCGCCATCTGCCGGAGACGATGGGGTACACGGACCTGGAGGACCCGTCGGACGACGGGACCTTCCGCCGGAAGCCGGGCCGCATCATCCTGTCGGGGGGCGAAGTGCTGCTCGAGCCCGTGCGCACCCGGGTGCTCTACCCCCTGCTGGAGATGCTGCACGATCGCTACCGCGAACGCGGCGGGGTGCGGCTGGTGATCCAGACGGCCGGGGACCTGCTCACCGCCGGCATCGTCGCAGAGCTGCTGGCCCGGCAGGTCTGGATGATCTCGGTCTCCTCCATCGATGCGTTTCACCTTCTCCCCGGCGGCCTGGACCGCGAGCGGTATTCGCAGGACCTGGCGCAGCTCTTCGAAGCCGCCGGCATGCACCGCTCCGGCCTGCAGGCGGCCGCCCGCAAATGGACCGATGAAGAGGGGCCGGTCTACAGCTTCTTCGGCGCCACGCCGGATGCCTGGATCGGAAAGCTCTGGCCGAGCGGCCGGGCCTGGACGAACGGGTTGTCCACCGCAAGCTACCGGGACAATTTCTGCAACGCCTGGTCCGGCGGGCTGAACTTTCTCAACGTCGGTTTCGGCGGCTCGGAGGTCGCCGTCGACCCGGACGGCAACCTCTACCCCTGCTGCCGCAAGACCCGGCGGGCCTACGGCAACCTCTGCGAAGAGCCGCTCCTGGACATTCTGCGAAGCCTCGCGGGCCGGCCGGAGTTCGAATCCATCACCTGCGGGCACCCGGAACGCATGGGGCTCGCGCACGGGGTGGGGGTCGACGAGTTCGTGGCCCTCTGCCGGGTCACCGACCCCGCCGGCCGCAGCTTCGCCAACCCCTGCATCGGGTGCGACCGGATCCATGAGCGCTTTCTCGGCCCGGTGCTGGCCGGGATCCGCGAAAAGCGCCGCGGCGGGAGGCCCGCATGACCGACCGCGGCCGGCCGGACGCGCCCCGGGCGGGCCTGGAGCTCAAGCGGGTGCGCATCGCGCTCAACGGCACGGAGCTCATCCCGGAGACCTCCCTGACGGTGCGCCCCGGGGAGGTGGTCACGGTCATGGGCCCGAGCGGCTCGGGCAAATCGAGCCTGCTGGCCTACCTCTGCGGGACGCTGGCGCGGGAGTTCCAGGCCGATGGGGAGGTCTGGATCGACGGCGTCGAGGTCACCCGGTTTCCCGTCGAACGCCGCCGGATCGGCATCCTCTTCCAGGACGACCTGCTCTTTCCCCACATGACGGTCGGGGAAAACCTGCTTTTTGCCATTCCGCGTTCGGTCAAAAGCCGCCGGCAGCGGCGCGACCGGATGCGGCAGGCGCTGGCCGAAGCCGGCCTGGCCGGGACCGAGGCGCGCGACCCGGCCACCTTGTCCGGCGGGCAGCGCGCGCGCGTCGCCTTGCTGCGCACGCTGTTGGCGCGGCCGCACGCGGTGCTGCTCGACGAGCCGTTTTCCAGCCTGGACGAGGAGCTGAAGGCCTCCATCCGCAGCTTCGTTTTCGACCATGTCCGCGCCCAGGGGCTGCCGACGCTGATGGTCACTCACGCCGCCGAAGACGCGCAGGCGGCCGGCGGCCCGGTGATGCGCGTCGGCCGGACGCCCGGCGGATAGGTTTCAGGTAGCACCCGCTTGACTTTCTGCCGAAAGGGGGCCGCTCGATGCCACGCAGGTTCATCGCCGCTTTTCTGCTGTTTTGCACCTCCGCCCACGCCCAGGGGGTGCCGGACACATGGCCCGGCATCCTGGAAAAGGCCAGGGGCCAGACCGTGTATTTCAACGCTTGGGCCGGCGACGAGAACACCAACGCCTTCATCGCCTGGGCCGCCGGCCGCCTCAAGGAGCTGTACGGCATCAATCTCACTCACGTGAAAATCACGCTCACGTCGGAAGCCGTGGCGCGGGTCGTGGCGGAAAAGGCCGCGGGTCGCCACGCGGGCGGGTCGATCGACCTGATCTGGATCAACGGGGAGAACTTTCTTTCCATGAAGGAGCAGGGCCTGCTCTTCGGCCCCTTCACACAGCGGCTGCCCAATTTCGCGCTGGTGGACGCGGCCGGCAAACCCACCACCGTCATCGACTTCACCGTACCGGTGGACGGCATGGAGTCCCCCTGGCGCATGGCGCAGATCGTCTTTGCCTACGACGCCGCCCGCCTGAAAGACCCGCCGCGCTCAGCGCCGGCCATGCTGGCCTGGGCCCGCCAGAACCCCGGCCGCATCACCCACCCGCGGATCCGGAACTTCCTGGGGTCCACCTTCCTGAAGCAGGCGCTCTACGAGCTCGCCGCCGATCCGAAGGTCCTGCTGGCACAGGCCGCCGACGCCGACTTCGCCGGAGTGACGGCGCCGCTCTGGCGCTGGTACGACGAGCTCAGGCCTCTTATGTGGCGCAGGGGCGAACAGTTCCCTGAAACCGGCCCCGCCATGCGCCGGCTCCTGGCGGACGGCGAGATCGACATCATGATCTCCTTCAACCCGAACGAGGCGACCACCGCCATCGGCAAAGGCATTCTGCCGGACACGGTGAGAACCTTCGTTCTCGAGAAAGGCACCATCGGCAACACCAGCTTCGTCGCCATCCCCTTTAACGCCGCCCACAAGGAGGGCGCCATGGTCGTTGCGAATTTTCTCTTGTCGCCGGAGTCCCAGGCCCACGCGATGAACCCGAACACCATGGGTAATTTCACCGTCCTCGACCTGAACCGTCTGACGCCGGCGGACCGCCAGCGTTTCGAGGATCTCCCCAAGGGCGTGGCCACCCTGAGCGCGGCCGAGCTGGGCCGGCCCCTGCTCGAACCCCACCCCTCCTGGATGAACGGCATCGTCGCGGAATGGGAACGCCGCTACACCAAGTAACCGCCCCCGTTTCCAGGGGGTCTTCGGCCCTCCGGCTCTTCCCGGCCGTCACCCTGGCGGTCTTCTTCGCGCCGGTCGCGGCCGGCCTGGTCGCCACCGCCCTGCCCGCCTTCGGCTACCTGCCCGCCCTCGGCGGCAACGGGCTCGGGCTGGACCCCTGGCGGCAGCTGCTGGCGACTCCGGGGCTGGCCTCCTCCGTGCGCCTCACGCTTCAGACCGGCCTCCTTGCGACGCTGCTGGCATTGACCGTCGTCATCGGGTTCTGCAGCGTGATGCACGACACCCGCCTTTTCCGGCGCGCCCAGGTCGCACTCTCGCCGCTTCTGGCCACGCCGCACGTCGCGGTCGCCATCGGCCTCTCGTTTCTCATCGCCCCCGGCGGATGGGCCGGCCGCCTCGTTTCGCCCTGGCTGACCGGCTGGACGCGCCCCCCCGATGTCGCCGTCGTGCACGACGCCGCCGGCCTGTCCTTCGTCCTCGGCCTGCTGCTCAAGGAAGTCCCCTACCTGATGCTGATGACCCTCTCCGCCCTCAACCAGGTCCGCGCCGCGGAGACCCTATTGACGGCGCGCTCGCTCGGCTACGCGCCGGCGGCCGCGTGGCTGAAGACCATCCTGCCCCAGATCTACCCCCAGATCCGCCTGCCGATCTACGCGGTCCTGGCCTTCTCGATGTCGGTGGTGGACGTGGCGGTCGTGCTGGCGCCGAACCAGCCGCCGCCTCTGAGCGTGCTTCTCTTCCGCATGTTCACCGACCGGGACCTCGCGCTCGTCTTTCCGGCGGCGGCCGGCGCCTGCCTCCAGCTGACGGCGGTCGCCGCGGCGATCGGGCTATGGCGGGCGGCGGAGATCGCGGCGGCGGCCGCGGGCCGCCGGTGGCTCACCGCAGGCGGCATTGCAACGGCCGGCCGGCCCTTGCGCGGGGTGTGGGCGACGGCCATGGCGATGGTCGTGGCCCTTTCGCTCCTGGGAACGGTCTCGCTCGCGATCTGGTCTTTTGCGAAAACCTGGTTTTTCCCGCAGGCGCTTCCGGCCGCCTGGACCCTGGCCCACTGGGGCCGTCACGCGCCCGACCTGGCTTGGCCGGGCGCCGTCACGCTGGGCACCGGGCTGGCCGCGGCCCTGATCGGCCTGGGGTTGGCGCTGGGATGCCTGCAGAACGAGCGGGTGAACGGGCTGGGTTCGGCCACGCGGGCCTTGTGGCTGCTCTACACGCCCCTGCTGGTCCCGCAGATCGCCTTTCTCTTCGGGGCCCAGATGCTCCTAGTGCGGATGAACCTCGACGGGACCTGGGTCGCCCTGGTCTGGAGCCACCTGCTGTTCGTGTTCCCCTACGTGTTCCTGTCCCTTGCGGACCCCTGGCGATCGTTTGACCTGCGTTATCGGACCTCGGCCCTGGCGCTCACCGGCTCGCCGCTCCGGGCCTTCCTGCGGGTCGAGATGCCCCTGATGCTCAGGCCCGCCCTCTTCGCCCTGGCGATCGGCTTTGCGGTCAGCGTGGGGCAATACCTGCCGACCATTTTCGCCGGCGGCGGGCGTTTCACCACGCTCACCGTGGAAGCCGTCACGCTCTCGAGCGGCAACGACCCGCGGGTCACGGGGATCTACGCCCTGGTGCAGGCGGCGCTCCCGCTGGCGATGTACCTGCTCGCCATCGCCCTCCCCGCCTGGCGGCACCGCCGCCGCAAGGGGATGGGGTAGCGGCGGCCGTTTTAGCAAACCAGCGATCAAATATGGCAACTCTTGTTCGGGGGAAGGCGGAGCGGGGTGCCCGCCTCTGCGTGAGTTGATGGTATTCTATCTAGTTGCGTGCCGGAGTAATAAGTGTTGTTGCCGAGGATCAGGCGGCGGGGGGCTGCGCCGGGAAGCTGAGATGAAAAGCGGACCACGCGCCGGGCTCGGACTCCGCCCAGGCGCGGCCGCCGTGGAGCTCGGCGATGTTTTTCACCGTGAAAAGCCCGATGCCGCTTCCGCGCTTGGCGTGCGTGCTGGCGTTCCGGACGCGGAAGAACTTCTCGAAGAGGTGGGCCGCCTGGTCGGGCGGGAAGCCCTCGCCTTCGTTCCAGACGCTCAGGGTGACGAGCCCGCCCTCCTGCGCCACGGTCACGGTCGCCTTGCCCCCCTCGCGTCCGTACTTGGCGGCATTGGTGAGAAAGTTGTTGAGGGCGATGCGCAGCAGGCCGGGGTCGGCCATCACCGGCAGCTCGCTCGGGCAGCTCACGCGGACGGTGATGTTGCGGGACCGGAAGAACACCGCGGTCTGGTCCACCGCCATCTCCACCACGGTCTTGGGCAGGTCGATGGGGGATTTGTTCGCAACGAGCTCGCCGCGTTCCAACCGCGACAGGTCCAGGTAGTCCCGCACCATGTCCTGCAGCTCCTCGCAGTTGCGCTGGATGCGGATGAAAAAATCGGAGACCTGCGGCGACACCTTCCCCAGGTAGCCGTCCACCATGGTCGCGATCAGCATCTGGATCGCGGCCAGCGGGGCCTTGAGCTCGTGGGTCACGAACCCGAGGGTCTGCATGTAGTTGCGGTTGGACTGTTCCAGTTTTTCGTTGGTGAGGCTCAGTTCGTTGTTGCGGGCCCGCAGCTCGTTGTCCCGTTTGAGGATCGCCGCGCGCATCTCGTCGAAGGTGCCGGCCAGGTTGTTGATCTCCGCATACGTGCGCGGGACGGCGACGGCGCGTTCCCAATCGCCGTTCGCCAGGCGGGAGGCCGAGCGGCTGAGCGCCTGCACGGGCCGCGCGATCCGGCTCACGATGTAGAGGGCGGCGCAGACGGCCAGCAGTCCGACGACGCCGACCGGCAGCAGGAACCGGGCGATGAATCCGTCGCGCATGTCGTCGTAGGGGGCCCGCAGCAAGCCGACGTAGAGCATGCCGATCGTCCGGCCCGATGGGTCCCTGAGAGGGCTGTAGGCGCTCAGGTACCAGGCGTCCACGACCAGGGCCTCGCCCGTGTAGTTCATCCCTTCCTCGAGGACGGTGCGCCGGACGATGTCCGAGACCCGGGTGCCGATGGCCCGGGCCCCGTCGTGGGTGAGCACGTTGGTGGCGACGCGCACCTCGTTTTTGAAGATCGTTACGGTGCCGCGCGGCTTGCCGTTGTAATCGGTTTCGCTGAACACCGTGGCACGCAGCCGGTCGACCAGGTCGTAGTTGAAGTTCAGCATCCGCCCGCCGTAGAGCAGGGCCTTCACCCGCCCGTTGCCCTCGACGATCGGGAAGGCGATCCACCACATCAGGGCGGACCGGCTGACCGGCTCGCCGCCCGGGTCGCCGTTGAAAATCAAGACGGCGTTCTGAAGCGCCGGCCCGCCCTCCATCTGAAGCCGCTCCGGGTCCAGCAGAACGGTCCCCCAGGCCGGCCGGCCCTCCAGCGCCGCGCGCAGCACCGGGTCGCGGCTGAGCGGGATCAGCTGCACGGCGGCGGGGTGGCTTCCGGCCAGGGGCCGGCCTTCCGCATCGCAGAGATTGAGAACGGTGAGATCGAGCTCCCGCCGGATCGAGGAGAGGGTTTCGTCGGCGTTGCCGGCGGAGAGGACCCGGCTGGAGGAAACCTCGAGCGAGTAGGCCAGGCGCGCCAGCTGTTCGCGGTAACTCGTCATCACGATCTTGAGGTCCTGGTCGACGCGGGACTGGGCCTCGCTGCGCACGCTTTTGTTGATGCTGTAAACCCCGATGGCGCCGATCACGGCCGCCGGCACGAGCGCCACCGCCAGCATCCAGGCCACGAGCCCGGTTCGGATCGAAATTGAATATGGCCCTGTCTTCACTGATCGTCAGGATATCGAGCGCGTGTTCAGAATGGTGTCCGCCAATGCCCCCTGGCTGCAGCTATAAGTGGGCATCATACCACGGGGAGCACAAAACCCAAACGAAATTTTCCCGCCCCCGGCGGGAAAATGCAACGCCGAAATTGGGCTTCCGGCTCCGCCATCAGAGGATGTCTTTGAGTTCGCGGCGGATGGCGTTCAGGTGATCCCGCATCCACTCCGCCGCGCCGCGGCCGTCCTCTCTTTCGATGCAGGCCACCACCTGCTTGAGGGTGCGGATCGAGTGGGCGCGGTAGGCGGGGGACAAGAGGCTGGTCTTGAACTTTTCGTGATGGTCCACCACTTTTGCCAGGAGGAACCGCAGCATCTCGCTGAAAATCCGGTTGGCGGTCGCCTCTGAAAGCAGCGTGTGGAACTCCAGGTCGGCCTTGAAAAAACGGCGGTAGTCGTCCGGGCCCTCCTCCATGTCGCGCAGCGACTGCCTCAGTTGGGCGAGCTGGCGGGCCTCGACGCGCTCCGCCGCCAGCTCCGCGGCCTTGCACTCGAGCGTCTCCCGCAGTTCAATGAGGTCGAGGAGGCTTCCCGCCTGCAGGGCGGCTTTCAACTGGGTGACCGAAGGGTCGGCGCCGGGCAGCTTCCCGGCAATGAAGGTGCCCCGCCCGTGCTGAACGTCCAGATACCCCATGACGGCGAGCGCGTTCAGCGCCTCCCGGATCGAGGAGCGGCCGACTCCGAAGCTAAGGGCCAGGTCGCGCTGGGAGGGCAGCCGCGACCCGGCGGCGATCTCGCCGGCGCTGATTTTTTTCATCATCTGTTCGACGACCATTTCGGGTGCGGTGTTCTTGCGGATGGTTTCAAATACCACACGCCACCTCCTCTGGTTTTCACTGGACCACGCGTGATTGGCGTATAGATCAGGTCATCAGACCATTACCAAATCATGGCTTTAATACCCCTTCCGGATTGGCTTGTCAACGAAACAACTACCCGGTATTACGCAAACTTGACAGCACGCCCCGCAGATAGTATAAAGTCTTCAGCAGTTCAGACCACATGATCATTTTAGCTATATTACCAAAGCGCGGTCGAATCGAACACAAGGTTTATCACCGGCCGAGCATCCGTGTGTCCGCCCATGAAACAAGAAGCCACAGAAGGCACCATTTTCAATGTCATGCGGTTCTCCACCCATGACGGCCCGGGCATCCGGACTGCCGTTTTTCTGAAAGGGTGCCCCCTGAACTGCTGGTGGTGTCACAACCCCGAGAACTGGCAGCAGGTCCCCAAGGAAGTCTATCTGCGCGAGCGATGTGCGGGGTGCGGGGTTTGCGTCGAAAACTGCACCGCCGGCGCTCTTTCCCGCGGCGCCCAGGGCATCGCCGTGGACCCCGGCCGCTGCCGGCACTGCGGCCGCTGCATCGCGGTCTGCCCGATGGAGGCCCGCGAGAGCACCGGCTGGAGCATCGGCGTGCCCGAGCTCATGCGATCCATAGCGAGGGACATCCCCTTTTTCGAGCAGTCCGGCGGCGGCGTCACCTTCTCCGGGGGCGAGCCCTTTTGCCAGCCCGATTTCTTGCTGTCGCTGCTGGAAGCATGCGGCCGCCTCGAAATTCACCGTGCCGTCGACACCTCCGGGTACGCCGACGCCGGGGTGCTCATGCAGGCCGCCCGGCTCACGGACCTTTTCCTTTACGATCTCAAGGTCCTCGACCCGCAGAAGCACCGCGCCAACACCGGTGTCGACAACGCGAAAATTCTTTCCAACCTGAGGCTGCTGTCCGCGGCCGGCGCCGACATCATCATTCGTATCCCGTTGATCCCCGGGGTCAACGACGGCGAAAACGACATCGCCGACGCCGGCAAGTTCATCGCCTCCCTGCCCCGGCGCCACGCAGTGCACCTGCTGCCCTATCACCGCGCGGCAAAAGGCAAATACCGCAAGCTCGGCCTGCGGTACCAAGGGGAGAGCGTCGCCCCGCCCCCCGGGGAGCAGGTGGCCGACGCCGCCCGGCGGCTGTCACATTTCGGATTCAAGGTGGAGATAGGAGGCTGAACCCATGAACGAGCGCATTCAGCGGCTTCGGCAGGAAAGCGTCGACGCCGAACCCGGCATTTCGATCGAGCGTGCCCTGCTGGTGACCGAATTTTACAAGGAGCACGCCGGCAGGCATTCCACGCCCGTGCTGCGCGCCCTGAACTTCAAACACCTGTGCGCCGGGAAAACCATCTTCATCGGCCCGGATGAACTCATCGTCGGAGAGCGCGGGCCGCGGCCCAAGGCCGTGCCGACCTTCCCCGAGCTGACCTGCCACACCGTCGAGGACCTGCGGATCCTGAACTCCCGGCGCATGACCCGCTACCGTGTCTCCGAGGAGGACATCCGGACCTACGAGGCCGAGGTCATCCCCTACTGGCAGGGCCGCAGCATGCGGGACCGCATCTTCAGCGGCCTTCCCGAGGAGTGGCGGCGAGCGTACGAGTCCGGCCTGTTCACCGAGTTCATGGAACAGCGGGCCCCCGGCCACACCGCCCTGGACGGCACCATCTACCGCAAGGGGATGCTCGACTTCAAGAGAGAGATCGCGGGGCGCCTGGCCGCGCTCGACTACCTGGGCGACCCCCGGGCCGCCGACCGCGCCGAGGAGCTCAGGGCCATGGCGATCGCCTGCGATGCGGCCGTCATCTTCGCGGAGCGCCACGCCGAACGGGCCGAGGGCCTGGCCGCAAAAGAAGCCGATTCCCGGCGCAAAGACGAACTGCTGCGCATCGCCGCGGTGTGCCGCCGGGTGCCTGCCCACGCCCCGCGCGACTTGTGGGAAGCCCTGCAGATGTACTGGTTTGTACACCTCGGTACAATAACCGAGCTCAACGGGTGGGACGCCATGACGCCCGGCCACCTGGACCAGCATTTGAAGCCGTTTTACGAAAAGGGCCTTGCCGACGGGACGCTCACCCGCGAGCAGGCCAAGGAGCTTATCAGCTGCCTGTGGATCAAGGTGAACAACCACCCCGCCCCGCCCAAGGTGGGGGTCACCGCCAAGGAGAGCGGCACCTACAACGATTTCACCAACGTCAACCTGGGCGGGCTCACCCGCGAGGGCGCCAGCGGGGTGAGCGAGGTCAGCTACATCATCCTGGAAGTGGCGGACGAGTTGCACCTGCTGCAGCCCCAACCGAGCGTCCACATCAGCGCCAAAACGCCGGACCGCTTCCTGAAGGCCGCCTGCCGGGTCATCCGCAAGGGCTACGGGTACCCGTCGGTCTTCAACACCGACGAGTATGTCATGGAAATGCTGCGGGTGGGCAAGCGCGTCGAGGACGCGCGCGAGGGCGGCTGCAGCGGCTGCATCGAAACCGGCGCCTTCGGCAAGGAAGCCTACATCCTCACCGGCTATCTCAACGTGCCCAAGGTGCTGGAGCTGGCCCTGCACAACGGGGTCGACCCGCTGACCGGCAGGCAGGTCGGCCCGGCGACGGGCGACCCCCGGGCCTTCCGCTCCTTCGACGAGCTCTACGCGGCCTTCGAAAAACAGCTCTCCTGGGTGGTCGACCTCAAGGTCCGGGTCAACAACTTCATCGAGCGCATGTACGCCCTGCATTCGCCGGCGCCGTTTCTCTCGGTGGTGATCGGCGACTGCATCGCCAAGGGCCGGGATTACTACGACGGGGGGCCGCGCTACAACACCAACTACATCCAGTGCTGCGGCATCGGCACGGTCACCGACAGCCTGTCCGCCGTCAAGACCCATGTGTTCGACGAGAAGACGGCCGGCATGGAACGCCTGCTCAAGGCTCTGTCCTGCAACTTCGAGGGCGAGGAGCTCCTGCGGCACCAGCTCAAGAACAAGACCCCCTTCTTCGGCAACGACGACGACCGGGCCGACGCCGTCATGAAGCGCGTCTACGACTCGCTTTTTGCCGCCATCGACGGCCGGCCGAACACCAAGGGCACCGCCTACCACCTCAACATGCTCTCCACCACCTGCCATGTCTATTTCGGCAGGATGCTCGGCGCGACGCCGGACGGCCGGCGGTCCGGCGCGCCCGAATCCGACGGCACCTCGCCCTCCCAGGGCGCCGACCGCAACGGGCCGACGGCCGTGATCCAGTCGCTGGCCAAGATGGACCAGGTCAAATCCGGCGGGACGCTGCTCAACATGCGCTTCCTGCCGAGCGTGCTGCGGTCCGAACAGGACCTCGAGAAGATGGCCCATCTCATCCGCACCTATTTCCGCATGAACGGCCACCACATCCAGTTCAACGTGGTGGACACGGACACCCTGCGCCGGGCCCAGGCCGCCCCGGACGAGCACCGCGACCTCCTGGTGCGGGTCGCGGGCTACAGCGACTATTTCGTGGACCTGGATGTACACCACCAGGAGGAGATCATCAGCCGCACGGCCCAAAGTACGAGCTGAAGTTTTAAGTTTCAGGTGTTAGGTGTCAAGCAACATCGACTGGCGGCACGATTGCCATTGTATGCATTCATGCATTTTGATACAGAACATTGCGCGAACAGTTACAACAAATTGCACCAGGATGTCCTCCGCCTAAAACATAACACTTATTAATCGTCTCGAAATAGTATGGACCGAGAGCGACCCCCTCTCCCTTACCCTCTCCCCCAGTCCTGGGGGAGAGGGCAGGGTGAGGGGGCGTCCCGTGTCTATACAATTATGCAACCCTTAATAAAGCTTAACACTTTCCCTTGAATAATTACCCCAGCATCTTCAACGACGTGATCGGCCCGGTGATGCGCGGGCCTTCCAGCTCCCACTGCGCGGCGGCGGTGCGCATCGGCCGCCTGGCGCGCGACCTGATGGGCGGACGGATCGAGCACGTGCGGGTGGAGTTCGACGCCAAGGGCTCCCTGGCCCACACCCACGCCGGCCAGGGCTCGGACATGGGGCTCTTCGGCGGCTTGCTCGGGTGGGATGCCCAGGATGAGCGCCTGCTCGACTCGGCCGCCGCGCTGGCACAGGCGGGCATCCGCATCGAGCTTGGCATCGGCGAGTACCATGACGCCCACCCCAACACCTACCGGCTGACCCTTTCCGACGCCGGCGAAACCCACAGGATGATCGCGCTCTCCACGGGCGGCGGCATGGTCGAGGTGGTGGAGATCGACGGCATCCCCTTGTCCATCAAGGGCGATTATGTCGAGACGCTCGTCGCCGTCGATGCCGTCGACATGGCGCTGCATGAAACCCTAACGCACACCGTGGCGGCGGAAGACGTCCTGCTGCACGCCGGCACGGACAAGACCCTGATCGAGATCCGAAGCCGGGAAGCGCTGCCCGAGCCCGTCCGCGCGCGGCTCGCCTCCCGCAAGGGCGTGGCGTGGGTGCGAACGCTCGCGCCGGTGCTGCCCGTGCTCTCCCGCAGGGGCCTGCAGGTGCCCTTCGTCACCGGCGCGCAGATGCTGGACTGGAACCGCGACCGCCGCCTCGACCTGGCCGGACTCGCCGCGGTCTACGAAAGCGCCCGGGGCGGTATTCCCGAAAGCGAGGTGGAGGGCCGCATGCAGGCGATCGTGCGCCTTCTGCGGCAGTCCATCGCCCAGGGCATTGCCGGCACCCGCTTCGCGGACCGCATCCTGGGGGCCCAGTCCGCAGGGTTCAAGGCCGCCATGGACAGGGGCGCGCTGCTGGAGGCCGGCATGCTCAACGCCATGATCCTTTACGTCACGGCCCTGATGGAGGTCAAAAGCGCCATGGGGGTCATCGTGGCCGCCCCGACGGCCGGCTCCTGCGGCGGTCTGCCGGGGGCCGTCATCGCTGCGGCCGATGCCATGGGGCGCTCGCAGGCCGACATGGCCCGCTCCCTGCTGGCCGCCGGCATGATCGGCGTGTTCATTTCCGCCCGCTCCACGTTCGCCGCCGAGGTCTGCGGCTGCCTGGCCGAATGCGGTTCCGGATCGGGCATGGCGGCGGCGGCCCTGGTCACCCTGGCCGGCGGCAGCGCGCGGCAGGCGGTGGACGCGGCCTCCATGGCCATACAGAACGTGCTCGGCCTGATCTGCGACCCGGTGGCCAACCGCGTCGAGGTGCCCTGTCTCGGCCGCAACGTGCTGGCCGCGGGCAACGCCCTGGCCTGCGCCAACATGGCGCTGGCCGGCTGCGACGCCGTCATCCCGTTGGACGAAGTGATCGAGACCATGGACCGGGTCGGCCGGAGCCTGCCCATGGAGCTGCGCTGCACGACCCTGGGCGGGCTGTCGGTCACCCCGACCTCGAAGGCCATCGAAAAAAAACTGTCCTCGCACCGGGCTTGACTTTTCAGCGGGCCTCTGGCTTGCTGGTCCCGGGTGTGTTCTTCCGCAGCTGCCCCCCCTGGAACCGGAGGCCTCCATGAAAGACCCAAAAAAAAATCCGATGCGCGTCATGACGGAACGGCCGCTCAATGCCGAGACCCCCGTCGAGTCCCTGAGATCCTGGATCACCCCCAACGCCGTGTTCTTCGACCGCAACCAGGGCGCCATCCCACCGCGGCGGGTGTCCCTTGCGCGCTGGCGGCTGACCGTCGAGGGCGAGGTGGAGACCCCGTCGGCATTCACGTTCGAGGAGCTTCGCCGCATGCCCAAGGCCATCGCCGCCGACACCCTGGAGTGCTCGGGCAACGGCCGGTCCCTGCTCGCGGAGAAATCCGCGGGCAACCCCTGGACCATCGGCGGCGTGGGCAACGCCGTCTGGGGGGGCGTCTGGCTGAGGGAGGTCCTGGGCAAGGCCGGCCTGAAGCCGGCCGCCGGCCACGTCGCCTTCGAGGGCTTCGACCGACCGCTCGGCTCCGCCGGCGTCAAGTTCATCCGCAGCATCCCCCTGGCCAAGGCGCTCTCCACCACCCTGCTCGCCTATGAGATGAACGGGGATCCCCTGCCGCTCAAGCACGGCTACCCCCTGCGGGCCCTCGCGCTGGGCTGGACCGGCGCCAACTGCGTGAAGTGGCTGCGGCGCATCGTCGTGACGGACCGACCGTACGCCGGGTTTTTCATGGACACCGTCTACCGGATGTTCCAGAAAGGCCAGGACCCCAGGACGGGCGAGGTGGTCACCGGCATCCAGCTCAAGTCCGTCATCACCCAGCCGCTCCCGGGCGAGACGCTTCCCGCCGGCGCCGTGGTCGTGCTGGGGGCGGCCTATGCCGGCGAAGCGGACGTGGCGCGGGTGGAGGTGTCTGCCGACGGCGGTGCGAGCTGGCACCCGGCCGAATTCATCGGGCCGCACGAACCGCATGCCTGGCGGCAGTGGCAGTATCTGTGGAGGGCGGAGGAAAAAGGGGAGCGGCTGATCCTGTCGCGCGCCGTGGACTCGCAGGGGCGCCTGCAGCCGATGCAGGCCGCCTGGAATTCGCTGGGGTACGGCAACAACGGCGTGCGTGAGCACGCCGTGAAAGTTATGATCGTCTGAAGCGGAGCGTCCGGCAGCCGGAGGGAGGCGCTTCTTGGTGCTGCGGTGGGAGCAAGCCCATAGCCGAGAATCGAGCTAAAGCAAAATCGTCGACCTTCACGCCACCGGCTTCCAGATTCCCCCGTCATTCCACAGCCGCGAAAACGGCGCCCCCGCCGGCAGCAGGCGGCCCGGCAGGCTGCCGGCATCGACCCGCAGATCCTCACGGCCGTACATCGGGTCCCAGGGCTCGACGATGATGGACCCCGCGCCTTTTCCCAGAGGGACCAGCCGCGGGAAGATGGGCTCGCCCCACCCCCGGCCCTCTACTCCCCGGTTCAGCGCGTCCAGGGTCGGAAAATTCAAGAGTTCGTGCAGCGTCACCAGGGTCGGCGGGCTGAGAGGGGCCCGGCCGGCCCGGTTGCCCGCCAGGGCCTGCCGCGGGCTGACCCAGAGCCCTTCGGTGGTCTCGCGCATATCCGGCCGGCCCTCCTGCCCCTCGGGCAGGGCCGCCGCGAAAAACCGCGTGTCGAACCGCCGCGGCATGCCCACCGGCGTGATCCAGTGGGACCAGGGCGCCAGCGCCGACAAGGAGAGGATCCAGCCTTCGGTTTCCGCCAGCGTTCGAAACCAGCCGTGCCGTCCGCCTTCCGCAAGGCGCCGCTCGCCGGCCCTCTTCAGCTCCTCATCGGTCGAGCCTGCTTTCGCGGCCAGCAAAACACCGGCCTCCTCGAAGGTCTCGCGGACTCCGGCGACGGCATAGCTCAGGGCCTCCGAAAAGCGGAGCCCCTTGCCCAGTCGTTCGCCGAGCGCCTGCGGAGACAGGTCCTGGCGCTCCCTCCAGAAAACCTCGTCGCCATCGTCGGGATCCACCAGGCCGCCGGGGAAAACAAAGAGGCCGGGCATGAAGCCGCTCGCGGGGCTCCTGCGGAGCAGATAGGCCTGGAGCTCCCCGGCGTGCTGCCGCACCAGGATCAGGGTGGCGGCCCGCGCCAGCCGCGGGGGCGGGTTCGAGCTCGACATCGCGGAGCGCCTCAGGCCGGCGCCACTACGTGCAGGCTGATGTTCTTTACGATGTCCTTGACCTTTTCCCGGTAGGCCAGCATGTGGGGCGCTTTGAGGTGCACCTGGAGGTCCGCGAGGCTCTCCCAGGTCTCGAGAAGAGTGACGACGTCGGCCCGCAGGTCCACCTGCACCGGGATGCCGGACTCCACATCCACCGCCGGCGCATAGGCGATGCAGCCTTTTTCCGCAAGGACGTTGGGCACATTGGCCTTCAGGATCCCGAGGTACTTCTCCCGCGTTCCCGGCTTGACTTTGATCGTGGCGATGACGTGAATCATGATCGCTCCTCTCAGCAGACGTCTTCCTATATTATTGCTCCGGCAATAGAACCGGCACAACTTAAGCCGAAGCCAGGCGGGGATGGCGGTCTTGCCTTCCGTGTTCCACGCTTTTCGGGAACATACCCGTCTTGGTGGTGAAGGTCAATCCGCGCCCTGATATCGGGCGGTGACGACCGCTTGTTCGGGTGAAGGCGAAGCGGGTTACCCGCGGACGCCTTGCCCCCGTATCTTTCTTTTGCAGTTCCGCCATGGTATGATGATTCATCGTGCCCGGAAGACGGGCACGTCGTTTTTTTGAGAAGCCGGTGGTGGTGCGCAACGCCATAGCATCGGCGATGACCGGTGGGAGAGCCATCCGGGCTCCATGAGTCGACTCCACCCAAGCGGCTCCGGCGGCGACGGTTGAATCGCGGCTGGGAAGCCGGTCCAATAGGGGTTCAAAAAAAAATAAACCTGATCGGAAGGATTTGATGGAAGCAGTTAAATTCCTGATCGACTTCGTCCTGCACATCGACCAGCACCTCCAGGTGCTCTGCGCCGATTACGGCCTCTGGGTGTACGCGATTCTCTTCGTCATCGTCTTCTGCGAAACCGGCCTGGTCGTAACGCCGATCCTGCCGGGCGACTCGCTTTTGTTCGCGGTGGGGTCCATGGCGGCCATCGGCGCCCTCGACGTCACCTGGGTGATTTTGATCCTGATCGCTGCGGCGATCCTGGGCGACACGGTGAACTACTCCGTCGGCCACTACGTCGGCCCCAAGGTGTTCCACGAGGAGCGGAGCCGCTTCCTCAACAAGGAGTATCTGCTCCGCACCCATGCCTTCTACGAGAAGCACGGCGGCAAGACCATCATCATCGCCCGGTTCCTGCCCATCATCCGCACCTTCGCGCCCTTCGTGGCCGGCATCGGCAGCATGACCTACCCGCGCTTTCTTTTCTTCAACGTGTTCGGCGGGGTCCTGTGGGTGTTGCTGTTCGTGCTGGCCGGCTACTGGTTCGGCAACATCCCCATCGTCCGGAGAAACTTCAGCATGGTGATCATCGCCCTGGTGCTGATCCCGGGAATCCCGGCCACTGTCGAGTTCATCCGCATGCAGCTCTCCCGCCGAAAAGCCAAGCCCAAGCCCCTGGCCTAGCCGTAAGGCCCGGGAGCGCCAGGGCTCCGTTAAATCCTGAAATCCTTGACACGCCCCGCGTTCGGGTCTAATCTCCGCGCCGCCTAATTCCGGTATCATCCGGGAGCGGGGGAACCAGGTTTCCGGGGCGAATCGCCGTGTCGACGATGGGCAACCTCTTCGGCCCTATCCCTTCAGCTAACCTCGCCGGCATCGATGAGGAGAACCTTCGGAGGAGACCGGCGGGGGTTTCTCCCGCATCCAACTTCCGGAGGCCTGCACCATGTCGGATGTTCAAGGCGGCACCGCGGACGCATGCGTTGCACCCCACCCGCCCGACCCGCCCTCGCACCGTCAGGCCGATGAAAAATCCGCCGCGCTGGCTTTAGGAGCCCTCGGCATCGTTTACGGAGACATCGGCACCAGCCCGCTCTATACCGTCCGCGAGTGCTTCAACGGCCCGCACGCCGTGGCCGTCAACGAAGCCAATCTCCTGGGTGTGGCCTCTCTGATTTTCTGGTCGTTGATCATCGTGGTGAGCACGAAATACGTGGGTTTTATCCTGAGGGCCGACAACCGGGGGGAAGGCGGCATATTCGCGTTGCTGGGCCTGATCCTGGGGGCCGGCAGTCCGCTGAAACCGGGGCTGCGCTCCGCTGTCATGGTGGCCGCCATTTTCGGTGCCTCCCTGCTATACGGGGAAGGGATCATCACGCCGTCCATATCGGTGCTGTCCGCCATCGAAGGACTGGAGGTGGCCACCGAAGCGGCCAAGCCTTTCATCGTGCCCCTGACCTGCATGGTGCTGGTCGGTTTGTTCGTCGTCCAACGGCGGGGGACCGGCGGCGTCGGCAGGATCTTCGGCCCCGTCATGGTCGTGTGGTTTTTGACCATCGCCGCTGCGGGATCGGGGGCCATCCTGCAGTCGCCCCGCATCCTCTTGGCGCTCAATCCCCTGCACGCGTGGGAGTTTTTCAGCGTGAACCGGCTGCATGGGTTCGTGGCCCTCGGTTCGGTGGTGCTCTGCATCACGGGCAGCGAGGCCCTGTACGCCGACCTCGGTCATTTCGGGGCGAAAGCCATCCGCAGGACCTGGCTGGGGCTGGCATGCCCGGCGCTCCTGTTGAACTACTTCGGCCAGTGCGCCCTGCTGCTGGACCACCCGGACGCCGGCTTCCATCCGTTTTACGCCCTGATCCCCACCCCGGTGCTTTACCCCATGGTGGCCCTCTCCACCATCGCCGCCGTCATCGCCTCCCAGGCCCTGATCTCGGGCGCCTTCTCCCTCACCCAGCAGGCCGTTCAGCTCGGCATCTGCCCGCGCATTCACATCGTTCACACGTCGGCGAAAGTCAAAGGGCAGATCTACATTCCCAGCATCAATTATGCCCTCATGATCGCCTGCCTCGTTCTGGTGCTGTCTTTCAAGGAGTCCAGCCGGCTGGCCGGGGCCTACGGCATGGCGGTGACCGCCACCATGAACCTCACGTCGGTTCTCTTTTTCATAGCCGCATTGCACGTCTGGCGCTGGCCGTTCTGGAAGGCCGCGCCCCCGGTGGCGCTTTTCCTGTGCTTCGATCTGAGTTATTTCGGCGCCAACCTCTTCAAATTTTTCGATGGCGGCTGGATCGCCCTGGCGGCGGCGGTTCTGGTCGCGACCGTATTCACGACCTGGAGAAAAGGGCGCGAGGAGTTGCGGAAGCAGCTCTATTCCGGCCTGCTTCCACTGAATGAGTTTTTGGCCGACCTGGAGCGGCACCCGCTGGGGCGGGTGCGGGGTACGGCGGTTTTCATGACGCTTTCCACCGACGGCACACCGCCCACCCTGCTCCACCATGTCAAGCACAACCACATGCTGCACGAACACGTGGTCCTGCTGACCCTTCAGGCAGCGGACACCCCGACGGTGGCCGACGGGGACCGTTTGCGCATCGAACACCTGCCGTCGGGGTTCTATCGGCTGGTGGCCTGGTACGGCTACATGGAAACCCCGAACGTGCCGAAAGTCCTGAAATTGGCGGCCTGTTTCGGCCTGCCCCTGGAACCCACCAAAACGACCTTCTACCTAGGCCGCGAAACCCTCCTGACCACCGGCACCTCCCCCATGCGCCAGTGGCGGAAAACCCTTTTCGCGTTCATGTCGCGCAACGCGGCCAACCCGGCAGGCTATTTCGGCATCCCCCCCAACCGGGTGGTCGAGCTAGGGGCTCAAATTCGCCTGTAGCCCCCAGCCGCGCCTGCGGAACATAGCGCCTGAACGCACCGTCCGGATTGACGCAGAGGGGGCGCCTTGATAAATTGCTGCCTCTAAAAAAAAATGTGGCTTCCATGGACAAGCACCGACCGGACTGGTTAAAATCTGCGCTGAGCCCCTCGTTCTTCATGAGACAGCGCATCGCTTCGGGCCGAGACGCCAAGCGCTCCTGGCACCCCAGGATGATGGCGGCCCGCCACTTGTCGCCCGAACGGATCTTTATCTTGAGCTTTGCCGGGGTCATCTTGACGGGGGCCTTCCTGCTCTGGCTGCCTTTTTCGACGGACAAGGCCCCGCTGCCGTGGGTGGACGCCCTCTTTACGTCGGCCTCGGCGGTCTGCGTGACCGGTTTGTCCACCATCAACATCGGCGAAGATCTCAGCCCGGCGGGCCAGGTCGTTCTCATCCTCCTGTTTCAGATCGGCGGCCTGGGGATCCTCACGTTTTCCGCCGTGTTTTTCGTCATGCTGGGGCATGGCTTGGCCTCCAAGGAACGCGACATCATGCAGTCGGCCTTCCTTTATGCCCCGCGCCGGGACCTGGCGCACATCCTGAAGTTTGTTTTTCTCTCGACGTTTTTGTACGAGGGCGCAGGCACCCTTCTGCTCTGGGCCCGGTTCTCCCAGGATTCCCCTTGGGCGAACGCGCTGTTCCAGGCCGTCTTCCATGCCGTCTCCGCCTTCAACAACGCGGGGTTTTCGCTTTTCAGCGACAGCCTCGTGTCGTATCAGGGCGACCCGATGGTCAACCTCACCTTCATGGGGCTCATCGTGGCCGGCGGGATCGGGTTCATCGTCCACTACGAGCTGCACCTGCGGGTTTTCGGAAAACAGCGAAGGCTTTCGGTTCACTCCAGGGTGGTCCTGCTGGCCAGCGGCGTGTTGATCGCGGGCGGCGCCGTGCTGTTTTTCGCGTTCGAGGGCGATCGGGTCCTGAAAGACCTCCCGTGGCAGAACCGTGTGCTGGCATCCCTGTTCCAGTCGATCACCGCGCGCACCGCCGGCTTCAACACGGTGGACATCGGGATGCTCGCCAACGAGACCATCCTGCTGTTGATCGCCCTGATGTTCATCGGCGCCTCCCCGGGCTCCACCGGCGGGGGCATCAAGACCACCAGTGCGAGCCTGCTGTTCCTGATCATGTGGAGCCGCTTGAGAGGCCGCGAAGAGGTGAACATTTTCAACCGCACCATCCCCAGGGAACTCCTGCAACGCACGATCTCCATCATTCTGGCCTCCTCGCTCTCCGTCTGCTTCATCGTGTCGATCCTGCTGCTGTCGGCGGATTACGGCGGTGCCCCGGCCGAAAGCCGGCATCTTTTCGTGGAGTACATGTTTGAAACCGTATCGGCGTATGCGACTGTGGGGCTCTCCATGAATTTGACCCCGGGACTGAACACGCCGCAGAAGCTGGGGATCATTCTGATGATGTTCGCCGGTCGCGTGGGCCCTCTGACCCTTGCCTTTTCGCTCGCGCGCATGGCATCGAAAAAAAGCTTCACCTATGCGGAAGAAGGGGTCATGGTGGGATAAGGAGATGGGTCCATGAAACGTGTGGTGGTGATCGGTTTGGGGATTTTCGGCTCGCAGTTGGCCCGGCAGCTTTACGAAAGCGGGCTGGACGTCATTGCCGTCGACAAAAACAAGGACACCGTCCAGAGAATCAAGGATTACTGCACCAAGGCCGTGCTGGCGGACGCGAGCGACAAGGAGGTCCTCGAGAGCATCGGCGTGGCCGCCGACGACGTCGTCGTCATCTCCTTCGGCGAAGATCTGTCGGCCAGCACCCTGCTCACGCTGCATTTGAAGGAGCTCAAGGTCCAGACGATCATCGTCAAGGTGCCGAACGAGGACTCCAAGCGGATCCTGCTCAAGGTGGGCGCCAGCGAGGCCATCATCCCCGAACGCGAAATGGCCAACAAGGTGGCGCGGGGCATCATTTCCCCCAACGTCCTGGAGTACCTGCCGATCTCGGAGGAATACACCATCGTCGAACTGGCGCCGCCGACGGCCTTCATCGGCAAAAGCCTGGCCGACCTGGATCTGCGCAAGAAATACAACCTGCAGGTGATCGCCATCCGGGACGTGCTGGCCAACAAGCTGCAGCTGGTACCGCGTGCCAGCTCCATCATCAAGGACAGCGATGTCATGGTGATCATCGGCAAGGAGGAGGATATCCGGAAGATCAAGTAGATGCGGCCCCGGCGCTGCGGTGCTTGGCTCTATCTGAACTCCATCGCGAACCAGTCGATCAGCCGGCGGGCGATGCTGATCGGCGGCGGGATTTCCGGAAGCTCGCCGGCGGCAAACCACCCGGCGTCGGTGATTTCGGCCGGGTCGACGCGGATCTCCCCCTCGGCGTGCTCGGCGGTGAAAGCGACCATGAGCGAGTCCGGAAACGGCCAGGGCTGGCTGCCGAAGTAGCGGATGTTTTTGACGCGCACGCCGACCTCTTCGAAGACCTCCCGCTGCACGCACTCCTCGAGCGTCTCGCCGGGCTCCGCAAAACCGGCCAGCACGCTGTAGAACTTCGACGGGAAGCGCTGGGAGTGCGCCAGAAGCAGCCGGCGGCCCCTGACGACGGCAACGATGATCGCCGGCGACACCCGCGGGTGGTTCAGCAGGCCGCAGGCCGGGCAGCGTTTGGCCCGCTCCTCCGCGTGGTCCGCCGTGGGCGCTCCGCAGCGGCCGCAGAAGCGGTGGTTGCGGTGCCAGTGCACCAGCTGGCCGGCCCGGCCCGCCACCCAGACCAGTTTTTCCTCCATGCGGCCGAAGAGCTCCCGCAGGCCTTTCGTCTCATAACCGGCGCCCACGGCCGCACCCTCCGGCAGGCAGACGGCATAGCAGCCGGCCCCGTTGAAGGTGCCGAAGAAGTGCACCCACGGAGGGCCCTCGCTGAACGAGGCCGCATCCGACAGCGACGGGATGCGGGGCCGCCCCTGCTCCACCCGGACCAGCAGCCGGTGCCCCTGGAAGGCAAAGCCCAGCGCAGAGGACTCCGGCGGAAGGGGCCCTTGAAACCCGGCAACGAACGTCATCTCTGCACCTCCTGAACGGACCCGGGCCGCAAACCCTAATGCGTCGGTCACTGAAACCGGCGGACGCTGAAGGGTTCGGGGTCGATGTGCGGCGGCGCGCCGCAGACGATCTCCGACACCAGCTTGCCGGTGGCCGGCGCCGTGGTGATCCCCAGCATGCCGTGGCCCGTGGCCAGAATGAGGTTGCGCAGCCGCGGGGCGCGGCCGATCACGGGCAGGTCGTCGTAGGTCATGGGCCGCAGGCCGGCCCATTCCTCGACCACCGGACGGCCCACCGGGTCCGTCAGGTACTCGCCGGCGGCCTTTTGGAGGGCCCGGATCCTCCCGGCATTGAGCGTGGTGCTGAAGCCGGAAAACTCCATCGTGCCCCCCAGTCGGTACCCGCTGGGCCAGGGGGTCGCCACCACGCGACGCTCGTGGAGATAGCAGGGGGTCCGGGGGCACACGGCCGGCCGTTCCATGGTGATGCTGTAGCCTTTGCCCGGCTGGACGGGCAGCCTGAGGCCCAGCTGCCCGGCAATGGCGGCGGACCAGGCGCCCGCCGCCAGGACATAGTGCTCGGCTGAAACGTCGCCCCTGGCGGTGGCCGCCCCTTCGATGCGATCGCCGGACCGGTGGAACCCCGTAAGCCCGCAGGCCTCCTCGATGGCGACGCCGGCGTCCAGCAGGGCCCGCCTCCAGGACGACAGCAGCCGGTCCGGCCGCAGGTGGCGGTCTGCGCGATGGAACCACGCACCGTAGACATCCGGCCGCAGCGCCGGTTCATGCCGCTGCAGGGCTTTTCCCACCAGGGGCTCCGCCGCCAGGCCGTAGGGCTCCAGCTGCGCATTCACCCACGCGTAGCCCTGCATGGCCGACTCGGTGCGATAGACCATCAGCACGCCCCGGCGCTCGTACTCGGCTTCGATCGCCCCACCCTGCACCAACTCCGTGAAAAGCAGCCCCGAACTCTGCAGAAGATCCGCGCGTGCCCGCAACGCATGCGGCAGGTGCCCGGCGCGGCACCTCCCGGCAAACCGCAGCAGCCAGGAGAGGCGGGCGGGGTCGAGGGTGGGCTTAATGTACAGCGGCGAGTTCCGGCGCAGCATGCCGAAGATCTCCCTGCGCACCGCCCCGGGAACGCACAAGGGAACCAGGTCGCTGACGAAGACCAGCCCACAGTTGCCGTGCGATGCGCCGGCGCCGACGGTCTCCTGCTCGATGACGCGCACCGTGCGGCCCGCCTGCGCCAGGTAGTGGGCGCAGGCCAGGCCGACCACCCCGCCCCCGACGACCAGCACATCGCTGTCATTCCGGCCCGTCATCGCTTGGCTCCTCTGCGATCGTTTTCCGCGCCCGACCGGGCGCAGGTAGCAATTGACAGCCTGGGCGTATTTTGCCATACGTCGCCATCGGAAGTCACGCCTTTTGAAGGTCCGCTGGATCGACCGGGAGGTAACCTGCATGTTCGAAGTGAACACCTTGATGACGGGGGTTTTGATTTTTCTCGCCCGCATCTGCGATGTGTCGCTCGGCACCGTCCGGACCATCATCACCGTCCAGGGCCGGAGCGTCATTGCCTTTTTTCTGGCCATCTTCGAGATCCTGATCTGGATCGCGGTGGTCAGCACGGTGGTCCAGAAGGTCTCAGACCAGCCGATCCTGGCCGTGTTCTACGCCCTGGGGTTTGCCACCGGCAACATCGTGGGCATTGCGGTGGAGCGCAAGATCGCACTGGGTTTCATGATCCTGAGAGTCTTCACCCGCAGCGCCGGCCGGCCGATGACCGAACGGCTCAGGGCCATGGGCCAGCCGGTGACGGTGTTCCATGGGGAGGGCATGCGCGGGCCGGTGGATGAGCTCTACATCGCCTGCCGCCGGCGGGACGTGGGCCAACTGCTCGAGATCGTCAACGCCGAGGACCCCGAAGCGTTTTACATCACGGAAATGGCGCGGGACGTCTGCCGGTCCATCCGCCCGCTGTCGACGGAGTGCGGGGGCTGGCGGTCGGTCTTCAAACGCAAATGACCCCACGGCGCCCGGCGCCGGGGGGTCATGATCCCGCCACGAAGCCATCCTCTATTGCTCTTCGTGCGGCAGCCCCGCCCGCATGGCTGCGATCAGCTTCTGTTTCATCTGCCACATTTTCTCGCTCAGCGAGACGTGGTAAATGTGCGGGTTCATCAGGCGTTTGACGCCCGGGTCCAACCGCTCCATGTCGGACCGGCGCCGGCTGCGGATCTCCTCGATGCCCGGCGAAGGGGACTTGCGCCGGCCTTCCCGCAGGATGTCCTCGAGCAGGGGCTCAATCGCGAGAAGGTCCTTGGCGTGCAGGCGGCGCTGCAGGCTCGCCTCGGTCATGTGCCGGAGAACGATTTCCGGCATCTCGGCCGGGTTTTCGTCCTTGGTGCTCACCAGGTCGGCGGTGGCCTTGTTGCGGCGATCGTAGAGGCGCCAGACCCGCTTGTCGCCGGGGTTGGGAATCTTGGAGGGCGAGTCGGAAAGCTTCATCGCCGGCACCCACTTGGAATCCTGCCGCAGCGCGACGAGCTTGTAGACCCCGTTCAGCGCCGAGTCCCCCGCCGAGGTCACCAGGCGGGTGCCCACCCCGTAGGTCAGGCGCTTAATGATGTGATCCGCATCCAGGCCGTTGCGCGCCGCCTCCTGTCCGATCTGAGTCAGGATCTGCCAGATGCTCAGCTCGTCCAGCTCGTTGGACAAGACGATCGTCGTCTCCGGAAAGCCGGCCGCGTTCAGCATCCGCACCGCCTCGATGCTCAGGTGCGCCAGATCGCCCGAATCCAGCCGGATCCCGACGGGCGCGTGCCCTTTGCGTTTCAGCTCCTCGAACACCGTGATGGCGTTGGGGATGCCGCTGCCCAGCGAGTCGATGGTGTCCACCAGCAGCACGCAGTCGTCCGGGTAGGTCTCGGCAAAGGCCCGGAACGCGTCCAGTTCGGTCATCCCCAGCGCGAGAAAGGCCTGCACCATGCTGTGCGCGTGCGTGCCCTTCGGCGGCAGGCCGAGGACGTGCGAGATGCCCACGTTCGAGCTGAAATCGGCCCCGCCGATCAAGGCCGCCCGCGCCCCGGCCGTGACCCCCTTGCCGTGGCCGCGGCGCGTGCCGAACTGCGCGCCGCCTTGGTGGCGATCAGGGTCTGGTAGTTGAGATGGTTGAGCAGCGAGGTCTCCAGGATCTGGGCGGCCGCCAGCGGGCCGGTGACCACCGCCAGCGGCACGTTGGGGTGGACCACCCGGCCCTCGGGGATGGCGCGCATGGACAGCCCGTCGAAGTTGCCGGCCTTTTCGAGCCATTTCAGAAAATCGGGGCTGAACACCGGGGTGCCGGCCCGTCCGGTCTGGGACCTGAGGCATTCCAGTTCGGGCCGGCGGAAACGCGCCGCCTGCATCCAGTCCAGCAGCCACTCCATACCGGCATGGATGCAGTAGCCGGCCTTGTGCGCGCCGTAGTCGGGGCAGCCCCGGAAGAAGTAGTCGAACTGCGCGGGCTTCTCGTGCAGTCCCAGCCGAAAGTACATCTGGGCCATGGTGAACTGGTACTCGTCGGTGAACAGTATCCCTTCGGTCAGTTGCTGTTCGTGGGTGTTCATGTCTGTTTTCTACCGGGTTCGATCGGGAGCGGTACCTTAATGAACGGCCGCGGTCGCGGCCGTTCATTCGCCGATCAGCTTTTGACGGTTTTGGATGAAGCCGTTGCGGATCGCGACATAGGGGTCCAGGGATGCCTTTTTGATCGCTTCGTAGTCCCCGATGCGGAAGGTGGTGTCGTTGACGGCCTCGCCCCCCCGGATCCCCAGGGACGGCGTGCGATCGACGGTCCAGAACAGGGGATCCAGGACGGCGTCGGGAAGTTTTCCCAGGGCGTCTCGGACCGTGGAAGGGCCGAAAAAGGGAAGCGTCAGGAAAGCGCTGTCGTCCCAGCCCCACACCGCAAACGTCTGTCCCATGTCCTCCGGGCTCGGGTTGCGGCCGGGATAGGTGGCGGCCACATCCGCCATGCCCAGGCACCCGGCCGTCGTGTTGATGAAAAACGCGGCGAATTCGTCCCCGCCTTTTTCCCACTGGCCCTGGAGCAGGCAGCTCACAAAGCGCACCGGGAAGCGGATGTTGCGCAGGACGTTGCGGAAAATCGTACGGAACTCCCAGGGGACGGCGGCCTTGACGCCCTTGGCGGCGGGCTCGAGCACATAGAGGATGAGAAAATCGTTGAGGATGAACATGTCGCGGTTGAAGGTCTCCAGCGGATCTCTGACCGTCACCTTCTTCGCGTCGTCCTCGTACTCGTCTTCGTAGTCGTCCGCCTCGGCGGATTCGGCCTGCGGCTGCCCCGCACCGGAAGCGGCTGCAAAAACGCCTATGGGCTGGCACAGGAGCATGAGGGCGGCGACAGTTGCCGCACCGACGAAACAACCCTTTCTTGGCATGGAAGATGATCTCCTCGGCATCCGCTGGAATAGACGTGCAGCTATTGGTTTTCGAAGCAATTCGAGGTGCCGGCCACGGTCACTTTCTCTTGTCGATTTTGATGGCGATCCCCTCGGTGACCCTCAGAACGACCTCGTCGCCCTTTTTGATTCCATCGAGATTCTTGAAGCCCTTGTCGACGGCGACGACCCCGATGCCCCGATGGGGCTCTTTGAAAGTGACCAGTCGAGACTTGACGTCGATGGACTCGACGGCAGCCGCCATCTGAAAGGTTTCGGCGAGAAGAACACCCCGATGGGAGCCCATCGGCGCCACGGACACCAACCGCGCCTCGGCGGCGCTTTGCGGTGCGCCGGCCTTGCGGATGAAGATCGCTATGGGTTCGACGAAATCCGCCAGGACCACGTCGCCCTTTTTCAACTGGTCGAAATTCTTCACCGCTTTGTCCGCCTTGAGGCTGATGGCCCTGCCCTTGTTGTCCTTCAGCGTCACGGTGCGTTTTTTATGGTTGATCGCCTCGAGAACCGCTTTTACCTCTAAAACGTCGGCCACCACGACCCCCGGCTTTCCCACCTCTTTTTCAGCGGACGGCGACAACCCGCCCGCACGCGCAACCCCGGCGCCGATCCAGACGATCAGGGCAACTGCCGCCAGCACTCGTTTCATCCACTGCCCCCTGCCGCAAAAAAAACAAAATCTTCTGCCGCCAAAAAGAGTTTTGACTTATTAAAGGGCATATATAACGATTAGTTAGAAAAGGCCAGACAAATCTATCCTCCCCTCAGGAGCCGTGATCGCGGACGGCCCCTCGGCTTTTCAGAATGCGCCGGCCATCTTCTGTGTCAAACGAAGCTCCTGTTGTCGGGCCTCAAACGCCCCATTCCGGTTGCAGCGGACGCCGGAAGCGTCAGCCGCAAAAAAAATCAAGGACCCAAGATTGCTCTTAAGCCCTTGATTGAAAATGGCGGGGACGACGAGGCTCGAACTCGCGACCTCCGACGTGACAGGCCGGCGCTCTAACCAAACTGAGCTACGCCCCCGCAAAATGGGTTTCGGATCGTTCATCCGCTGCACCCACCACACCTTCAGTGTGGTAGGCGGAACAGGGATCGAACCTGTGACCTTCGGCTTGTAAGGCCGACGCTCTCCCGGCTGAGCTATCCGCCCCGAGCGTTTACGCAACGGTTTCAGTTAGCAGCTTGCGCTTCCGGTGTCAAGCGCAAATTGGGCCCGTCAATTGAACGCCCGGCCCGGCTTGTCTTCCTTGGCAGCCGGTATCTCCAGCGGGATGTCGGCCTTCTTGAAGAGCGGCTCCCCTTCCGGGACGATCAGGGCATGGCTGAGCACCTCGTCCATGTGCTCGACGAACCGGATGTCCATCTGGCTCGTGATGCTCTTGGGGATGTCTTTGAGGTCCTTTTCGTTCTCCTTCGGGACGACCACGCGCTTGACCCCGCCCCGGTGGGCGGCGATCAGCTTTTCTTTGAGCCCGCCGATGGGCAGCACCCGCCCCCGCAACGTGATCTCGCCGGTCATGGCCATGTCCCGGTGCACCGGCCGACGCGTCAGCGCCGACACAAGCGAGGTGCACATGGAGATGCCGGCCGACGGGCCGTCCTTGGGAATCGCCCCCTCCGGGATGTGGATGTGGATGTCGTATTTGCGGTGGAATTTATCGTCGATCATCAGGTGATCGGCCCGTGACCGCACGTAGCTCAACGCGGCCCGGGCGGACTCCTGCATGACGTCGCCCAGCTTGCCGGTCACGGTCAACTGCCCCCGCCCCGGCATCAGCAGGGTTTCGATGAACAGCAGCTCGCCGCCCACCGGGGTCCAGGCGAGCCCCGTCACCATGCCGACCTGGTCCTGCGCGTCCACCTCCTCCTGGCGGAACCGGAAGACCCCGAGGTATTTGGACACGGATTTCTCGCCGACGACGAACTCGGTCTTTTCCTTGTCGTTGACGGCCTCGCGTGCCAGCTTGCGGCAGATGGAGGCGATTTCACGCTCGAGGTTGCGCACCCCGGCCTCACGGGTGTAGCGCCGGATGACGGTCAGCAGCGCCTTCTTGGAGAAGGCGACTTTTTTGCCTTCCAGGCCGTTGGCCTTGATCTGCTTGGCCACCAGGAACTGCTCGGCGATATGGTACTTTTCGACCTCGGTGTAGCCCGGCAGGCGGATGATCTCCATGCGGTCCTGAAGCGGCAACGGGATGTCGGGCAGCGTGTTGGCCGTCGTGATGAAGAGGATGTCCGACAAATCGTAGTCGAGGTCGAGGTAGTGGTCGTTGAAGGCGAAGTTCTGCTCCGGGTCGAGCACTTCGAGCAACGCCGCCGAGGGGTCCCCCCGGAAATCCATGCTCATCTTGTCGACCTCGTCCAGGCAGAAAACCGGGTTGCTGACGCCCACTTTTTTCAGGGACTGGATGATCTTGCCCGGCAGCGCGCCGATGTAGGTGCGGCGGTGGCCGCGGATCTCGGCTTCGTCGCGCACGCCGCCGAGCGACAGCCGGACGTACTTGCGGCCGGTGGCCCGGGCGATTGACTTCGCAAGCGAGGTCTTGCCCACGCCCGGGGGGCCGACGAAGCACAGGATCGGCCCCCGGATTTTTTTCACCAGCGCCTGGACCGCCAGGTACTCGAGGATGCGCTCTTTGGGCTTCTCGAGGCCGTAGTGGTCCTCCTCCAGGATGCGCTCCGCCGCTTTGAGGTCGTCCGCGACCTCGGTCTTCTCGTCCCAGGGCAGGCTCAGGATCCAGTCGATATAGTTGCGCACCACGGTGGCCTCGGCCGACATGGGCGTCATCATCTTGAGTTTCTTGAGCTCGTGTTCGACTTTTTCGGTGGCCTCCTTGGAAAGCTTCTTGTTCTTGAGCTTCTCTTCGATCTCCCGGATCTCGTCGCCGAGATCGTCTTCCGACCCCATCTCCTTCTTGATCGCCCGCATCTGCTCGTTCAGATAGTACTGCTTCTGGGTCTTCTCCATCTGCTCCTTGATGCGAGACTTGATGCGTTGGTCCATCCGGAAGACCTCGGTCTCCATCTTGATCAGGCTCAGGAGCAGCGGCAGCCGCTCGGTCAGCTCGAGGGCGTCGAGCAGCCGCTGCTTGTCCTCGAGCTTGAAGGAGAAGTGGGAGGCCACGGTGTCGGCCATCTGGGACGGGTCCGTGATCGAGGTGATGTTGGAGACCAGCTCCTTGGAGATGCTGCGGTTGTGGCCGGCATACTCCTCGAAGGCCTCGACGACGGAGCGCATCAGGGCGGTCGACTCGGCCGGCGACAGCTCCCGCTCGGCCAGGCGCTCGAGCTCCACCCGGAAAAATTCCTCCTCGGGCAGGAAGCGCACGACCCGCGCGCGGCCCTTGCCTTCCACCAGTGCCTTCACGGTGCCGTCCGGCAGGCGCAGCAACTGGAGCACTTTGCCGATGGTGCCGATCTCGCTGATGTCCTGCTCGCCGGGGTTGTCGATGCCGGCCTTTTTCTGGGTGGCCAGAAAAACGACCTTGTCCTTGTTCATGGCCTCGCTCAGGGCGTTGACGGACTTGGCCCGCCCCACGAACAGCGGCGCCACCATGAACGGGAACACCACGATGTCCCGCAGGGGCAGCAGGGGCAGCACCAGCCGAGGCGAGTTCGCTTCGCCTTCCTTGTAAAACTTGGGGATGTTCACCATGGTTTCACCGAAAAATAAGCCCCAAGCTCGATGCTCGAGGCCGATCATAAAAGTGTTTAAACCCCTCTTAGCAGGAAATCGGGCGCAGCCCGATTTCCTCAGGCTTGTTTCTTGGTCTGTTCGAAGAGCAGAATCGGGTCTTCCTTGTTCAGCACGACATCCTCGCTGATCACGCATTCCTTGACATTCTCCAGCGAGGGCAGCTCGTACATGATGTCGAGCATGCAGGATTCCATGATGGCGCGCAGCCCGCGGGCCCCGGACTTGCGCTTGATCGCCTCGCGCGCGATCGCCGAGAGCGCGCTGTCGGTGAAGCGCAGGTTGGCCCCCTCCATTTCGAACAGCTTCTGGTACTGCTTGATCAGGGCGTTCTTCGGCTCCTTGAGGATGCGGATCAGGCTGTCCTCGTTGAGCTCGTGCAGGGTCGCGATCACCGGCAGGCGCCCGAGGAACTCGGGGATCATCCCGTACTTGATCAGGTCTTCGGGCTGCACCACCTTGAGCGTTTCGCCGATCGTACGCTCCTTCTCCTGGACGATCTTGGCGCCGAACCCCATCATCTTAGGCCCGAGCCGCCGCTGGATGATCTTCTCCAGCCCAGTGAAGGTCCCCCCGCAGATGAAGAGGATGTTGGTGGTGTCGACCTTGATGAAGTCCTGCTGGGGGTGTTTGCGGCCGCCCTTGGGGGGCACGCTCGCCAGGGTCCCCTCCAGGATTTTGAGCAGCGCCTGCTGGACCCCCTCGCCCGAGACGTCGCGGGTGATGGAGGGGTTGTCCGCCTTGCTGGCGATCTTGTCGATCTCGTCGATGTAGACGATGCCCCGCTTGGTCTTCTCGACATCGTAGTCGGCGTTCTGCAGCAGCGAGAGGATGATGTTCTCGACGTCCTCGCCCACGTACCCGGCCTCGGTCAGGCTG
>JALOPD010000569.1 GCA_025454075.1 Desulfobacterales bacterium
CCTCCGCGATGGTTTTCCCGCAATAGGTGCACCGGCCGCTGGACCCGAGCGTGCCCGCGCAGCGGTCGTTTCCGCAAGGCGTCCTTTTCTTTCTGGGCAGCGGCTTCCGGAGCTGCTTGCCGCAGGCGCTGCAGGCGGCGTAATCGAGGTTCACGTCCGCCGGTTTCCTGTATGCAGCACCGCACGCGGCGCAGGTGACCGCCATGCGGCCGTTCAAGAAAGCGCAAACAGCCTCGTACGCCGAATTGATCGCCTTCATTCGCTCCGAAGCCAGCGCCTGCGAGCGGTCGTCCTGGGCATGCCGGTCCGGATGCCAGGCGGCCGCGAGGTCGTGATATCTCTTTTTAAACGCCTCGGCGGAGGCGCCGGCGTCGAGATCCAAGAGCTGAAAGGCGTGTTTGAGGTCCATGGCCGAGGCCTGCGCCGGAATGGCAACCGAAAGACAATTATGACACGTTCAATCTATCCGGCCGGGCACCAGGCGGATTATTTTCTCAGCAGCCGCCTCCACCGCCTGGCGCGAATACAGCAGGGGAAAGTACTTCCCGTCGCGCCATGACGGGGCCAGGTCGCGGTAGTGCGGGCTGTCAGGGTCGCCCGACTGGCCCGGATGGTTGACCGCCCTCGAGTTGTCCCAGTTGCCGACGTCGACGATGACGCGGAAGGAGGGGCCGTTCAGCTGGCGGAAATCGCTGGCGCGGTAGAGGGACTGGTTGGGCGTGTATTCGCTGCCGTGCTTGGGGATGGGGCCTACGTTGATCCTGGCGCGGGTGGCGTCGTCGACCACCGCTGCAAAGGAATGCTCGTTCAGGTTGTGATGCAGCTTGCCCCACTGCCAGGCGCCGGGATCGGCTCCCTGGAGTTTTTCCATCTCCGCGTAAGCGCCGGCCAGGGAGGATAAAAGCAGGGCGTTGCGGGCGACCGCGGGGTTCGCGCCGAAACGGATGGTGGGCTGTTCGAGCCACTCCACAGGTGGCGGGTCTGCCATACCTCGAACAGTGCCGCCTGGGGCGACTCCGCCGGCTGGCGGCCGTCCCACCCGCGCAGCAGATCCAGGGCCGCCTTGGTTCTGGCGTCGTCGGAGGTCAGCGGTGCCAGCAGCGCGATGATTCTCCGGGCGGGGATGGAGAGGATATCGTTCTGCAGCCGTTCGGAGTCCTCGATCGAGATCCGGCTCAAGCTGCCGAGCACCTCGTGGACGCGCATGTGCCGCGCCGGGTTGGTCCACTCGAAGCCGAGCTTGCGCTGGGTGGCGGGATAGTCGTCTGGAATGTTGTAGGCGTTGGCCGTGGCGATCCAGCCTTGCGCCGGGTTGTAGCTCCACGGCAGCTGGTCGCCGCGCCAGAAACCGGCCCATTCGTAGCGGCCGTCGCCGGGCACGGGCAGCAGCCCGTCCCAGTTGGGCCGCTTGGGGGCGAGCCCGCCCGGCACCCAGCCGATGTTGCCCTTGACATCGGCATAGACCTGATTTTCGGTGGGCGCGCCCCAGTTCAGCATGGAGCGCTGAAACGCCTTGAAATCCCTGGCGCGCATGTAGTCGATGGAACCGAAGTAAGGGCTCATGCCGGGCTCCAGCCAGCACGAACGCACGGCGTAGGCGCGGTGCCTGGGGGCATCCACGTAAATCACCGGCCCGTGGCGGGTGAAGGCGAGTTCCGCCGTCTGCGGCGGCCGGCCCTTCACCCGGATTTCCTCCTTGACCGTGCGCATCGGCTCCCAGCCGCTGCGGTAGCGATATCGCGAAGGGTTGTCCGGGTCGAGCTCGTAGACGTAAAGGTCCTCCTGGTCGATGTTGAAGATGGTCAACCCGAAGGCGATCGTGCCGTTGTGGCCGATGGAGATGCCGGGCAGGGCGGGTTCCCCGGCGCCGATCACATCGAGCCCGGGCGCCGAAATATGCGCAATGTAGCGCAGGCTGGGCGTGGAGTAGGCCCGGTGCGGGTCGTTGGCCATGATGGCGCGGCCGGTGGTCGACTTGTGCGGCGCGACCACCCAGTTGTTGCTGCCCTCGGCCATGTCCCCATCCTCCGGCAGGCCGGCCAGCTCCAACGGGTTGGCCGCAGCCGACTTGAGCGCTTCCGGCGTGAGGCGCACGCCCTGGGTGGCCAGCTGAAAGACCTTGAGCACATCCGCCGGCAGGCAGGGGTCCAGGCCTGCCGGAACCTGTGCCCGCCAGTGGTTGGTGAGCGCGAAGCGCACCTGGTCCGCATCGACATCGTTGGCCTTGCAGAGGGTGTTGGCGCGCGCCACTTCGCTGTTCAGGTTCCGCGTGAGGCCGTGGGAGCGGATGCGCACCACGTCCTCCGGGCTCCACCTGGCCGGCGTGTAGCCGAGCCGGGCGAACTCCCAGGGCAGACGCTCGGGCTGGCCGGCGAGCCAATCGATATAGGCGTTGATGCCATCCACGAAGCACCGGGTGACGGCCCCGGCCTCGGCCGTCCCGCGCGAACTGTAGGCGCGCCACTCCCGGTCCATGTCGCCCCGGTAGAGAAACAGCCGCGCGGCCCGGTCCTGCTCGACGAACGCCGGGCCGAACACCTCGGCCAGCCGGCCCAGGCCCCGGCGCCGCCACAGGTCGATCTGGAACAGGCGGTCGCGGGCCGCGTTGAATCCCTGCACGAAGAATGCGTCGGCCTCGCTGCCGGCATAGATGTGCGGTACGCCCCAGCGATCGACCAGGATCTCGGCCGGGGCCTTGAGCCCGGCCAGTCGAACGGTTTCGGTCGCGGGAGCGGCCGGGCAGGCCGGAACCCCAAGAACCGATGCAGAGAGCAGACAGACGAAGACAACTGCCGTCAAACGCATGCGTGCCGTCATGACCGAACCT
>JALOPD010000217.1 GCA_025454075.1 Desulfobacterales bacterium
AGCTCCTGAAAAAGGAGGTCCCGGGCGTCGTATCCGTGCAGGCGGCCCCATAGGGCCATTTCAAATTTGAAATTTCAAATTGCCGGGGAGGGATTCCATGAAGATTTTGAAAATCGACCATCTGGGCATTGCCGTGAAGAGCATCGACGGCGGCAAGAATTTCTGGACGGATGCACTCGGGCTCCGCCTCGAGGGCACCGAAACCGTGGCGGAGCAGAAAGTGACGACCGCCTTCCTGCCGGTCGGCGAGAGCGAGGTGGAGCTGCTGGAATCCACCGCGCCCGACGGCCCCATCGCCAAGTACCTGGAGAAGAAGGGTGAAGGCATCCAGCACATCGCCTTTCGCGTCGCGAACATCGATGAGGCGCTCGCCGAGCTGAAGGCCAAGGGGATCCAGCTGATCGACGAAAAGCCCCGCAAAGGCGCGGGCGGCGCCCGGATCGCTTTCATCCACCCCAAGGCGACCAGCGGGGTGCTGGTCGAGCTGTGCGAAAGGGGCGGGCACGGATGAAGCAAGAAGGTTATTGCTCCGGCACGTAACTATGTCGAACTTCCTCATATCACGCTGCGGCGGGCACCCCGATCCGCCGGACAACGGCGACAGTTGCACCTGTTTGCTTGCCGGTTTAATAAACCGAAAATCGTTAAACCGTCAAACCGGAAAAAAGGATAGGAGAAAATAGGCCAAGCGGAGACCCACCAGCGGCAGAGTGTAACGGGTATAGGCGTTGCCGTGGATCCACCCGGTTTACCCTTTTAACGGTTTTCCTGTTTCACGGTTCAACTTTTCCCCATCAAGGAGGACGCATTCATGGCCGAGCATCCCGACACCCCGAAATGGAAAGAGCTCGCTTCCAAGGAGCTGCGCGGCAAACCCGTGGAGTCGCTGAACTGGAAGACCCCCGAAGGCATCGTGGTCAAGCCGCTCTACACGGCCGAGGACCTCGAGGCGCTCGAGCATCTGAACAGCCTGCCGGGAATGCCGCCGTTTGTGCGCGGCCCGCGGGCCACCATGTACTCGCACCGGCCGTGGACCATCCGCCAGTACGCCGGTTTCTCCACGGCCAAGGACTCCAACGCCTTTTACCGCCGCAACCTGGCGGCCGGGCAGATGGGGCTGTCGGTGGCCTTCGATCTGGCCACCCACCGCGGCTACGACTCCGATCACCCCCGGGTGTCGGGCGATGTCGGCAAGGCCGGGGTTGCGGTGGACAGCGTCGAGGACATGAAAATTCTCTTCGACCAGATCCCGCTCGACAAGATGTCGGTGTCCATGACCATGAACGGCGCTGTGCTGCCGATCCTCGCGGGCTACATCGTGGCGGCCGAGGAGCAGGGGGTGGGCCAAGACCAGCTCACCGGCACCATTCAGAACGACATCCTCAAGGAGTATCTCACCCGCAACACCTACATCTACCCGCCCGAGCCCTCCATGCGGATCGTCTCGGACATCATCGCCTACTGCTCCAAGAACATGCCCAAGTTCAACACCATCAGCATCAGCGGCTACCACATGATGGAAGCCGGGGCGAGCTCGGTGCTGCAGTGCGCCTTCACGCTGGCCGACGGGCTGGAGTACGTGCAGGCCGCGCTCAAGGCGGGGCTCGGCATCGACCGGTTCGCGCCGCGGCTCTCCTTTTTCTTCGGCATCGGCATGAACTTCTTCATGGACATCGCCATGCTGCGGGCCGCCCGCTTCCTGTGGCACCAGCTCATGAGCCGGTTCAACCCCAAGGACCCGCAGTCCTCGATGCTGCGCACCCACTGCCAGACGTCCGGCTGGAGCCTCACGGCCCAGGACCCTTACAACAACATCATCCGCACGACGCTGGAATGCCTCTCGGCGGTGCTGGGCGGCACCCAGTCCCTGCACACCAACTCCTTCGACGAGGCGGTCGGTCTGCCCACGGACCTCTCGGCGCGCGTCGCCCGCAACACCCAGCTCATCGTGCAGGAGGAGTCCCAGGTCTGCCGCGTCATCGACCCGCTGGCCGGCTCCTACTACGTGGAGGCGCTGACCGGCGGCATCATACGGGAGTCCTGGAAAATCATCGAGGAGGTGGAAGCGCTGGGCGGAATGGCCAAGGCCATCGAGACCGGCATGCCCAAGCTGCGCATCGAGGAGGCGGCCGCCCGGCGCCAGGCGCGCATCGACCAGGGCCTCGACGTCATCGTCGGCGTGAACAAGTACCAGATCCAGGAGGACGCCGGGCTGGACGTCCTGGAGGTGTCGGCGAGCGTGCGCGACGAGCAGGTCGCGCGGCTGAAGGCGATCAAGGCGGCGCGCGACAACGCGGCCGTGCAAAAGGCGCTGGCGGCCCTTGCGAAGGGCGCCGAAAGCGGCGCGAACCTGCTCGAACTCGCCATCCCCGCCGTCCGGCTGCGGGCGACGGTGGGGGAGGTGTCCGACGCCCTGGAGAAGCCCTTCGGGCGCTTTGTGGCCACCACCCGCTGCGTGTCCGGGATCTACTCCTCCGAATACGGGGACAGCGAGATCATCAAGACCCTCCGCACGCGCACCGACCGGTTCAAAGAGCGCGAGGGTCGCCGGCCGCGGATCCTGGTGGCGAAAATGGGCCAGGACGGCCACGACCGCGGCATGAAGGTTATCGCCAGCGGCTTCGCCGATCTGGGGTTCGACGTGGACATCGGCCCGATGTTCCAGACCCCCGCGGAGGCCGCCCGCATGGCGGTCGAAAACGACGTGCACGTCGTCGGGGTTTCGACCCTGGCGGCCGGGCACAAGACCCTGGTGCCCGAGCTGGTCCAGGCGCTCAAACAGGAGGGCGGCGCGGACATCCTGGTGGTGGTGGGCGGCATCATCCCCCCCAAGGACTACGACCTGCTGGTCCAGGCCGGGGCGGCCTGTGTTTTCGGTCCGGGCACGGCCGTGACCGACTCGGCGAACCAGGTGCTCAACGCGCTGGAAAAAAGGAAGTAAAGAGCAACGAGGAACGAGTAACGAGTGATGAGCCAGTAGAGGGCTGCGCGCGGCGCGCGTTCGACATGAAGCAACCTGACGCGAAAACCTGCATCGACGGCGTGCTCGCCGGCGACCGGCGGATGCTGGCCAAAGCCATCACGCTGGTCGAAAGCGCGCTGCCGGCCCACCGGGAGACCGCCCGGAAGATCCTCGGCGCCCTGCTGCCGAAAACCGGCGGGGCGGTGCGCCTGGGGATCACGGGGGTGCCGGGGGTGGGCAAGAGCACCTTCATCGAGAGCTTCGGGATGATGCTGCTGGAAAAGGGCCATCGGGTGGCCGTGCTCGCCGTCGACCCCAGCAGCGCCCGCAGCGGCGGCAGCCTCATGGCCGACAAGACCCGCATGGAAAGGCTCTCCGCCGACCGGCGGGCCTTCATCCGGCCTTCGCCGTCGGGCGGCACCCTGGGCGGGGTGGCGCGCAAGACCCGGGAGACCATGCTGGTGTGCGAGGCGGCGGGCTACGACGTCATCGTCGTCGAGACCGTCGGCGTCGGTCAGTCGGAAACCGCCGTCGCGTCCATGGTGGACTTTTTCCTGGTGCTCCTGCTGGCGGGGGCCGGCGACGAGCTGCAGGGCCTTAAAAAAGGCATCCTGGAGCTGGCCGATGCGCTCGCCGTCAACAAGGCCGACGGCGACAACCGGGGCGCGGCCAGGAAGGCGGCCCGGACCTACGAACTGGCCCTGCACCTTCTGCAGCCGTCGTCCCCCCGGTGGAACCCGCCGGTGCTCACCTGCAGCGCTCTGGAGACGAGCGGCATCGACGAGATCTGGCAGACCGTGCTCAGGCACCGCGATGTGTTTCTGCGGTCCGGCGAGCTCGAGGAGAAGCGCCGGCAGCAGGCCGTCGCCTGGATGTGGTCGCTCGTCGACGAGGGGCTGAAGGAGCGCTTCGCGCGCCACCCGGACGTCAAGCGGCACCTTCCGCACATCCTGCGGGCGGTGGAACGCGGCCGGCTCGCCCCGACGGCCGCCGCCGACACGCTTCTTTTTTCTCTTGACAATCATTTCCAAACATAGAAACTATTAAATCTTTTCAGCCGTCCCCGTGGTCGGCAGCGGATACGCCGGCGGGGGATTTTTTTTAACAGCGGTTCACCCGCACCAACCAGCGGCAACACCTTCAAATGACGTGGCCGGCCATCGGAGGGCCCCCGACGGCGAGAAGTGCCGATTCATGCCGGGGGCGGCCTCGCGGCACAGTCATCCAGGAAAGGAAGAGGACGTTATGGGCATTGTCGATGACAAGATCAAGGACCTCAAGGCCCGCGAAGCCAAATTGCTCAAGATGGGCGGCGACAAGGCCGTGGCCCAGCACAAGGAAAAGGGCAAGCTCACGGCGCGGGAGCGCCTGAACCTGCTGTTCGACCCCGGCACCTTCCGGGAGCTGGACATGTTCGTCACCCACCGGTGCGTGAACTTCGGCATGGACCAGGTGGAGATCCCCTCCGACGGCGTCGTCACCGGTCACGGGCAGGTCGACGGGCGCCCGGTGTTCGCCTTTTCCCAGGACTTCACCGCGCGGGCCGGCAGCCTGGGCGAGATGCACGCCAAGAAAATCTGCAAGGCCATGGACCTGGCGCTCAAGGCCGGGGTGCCGTTCGTGGGCATGAACGACTCCGGCGGGGCGCGCATCCAGGAAGGGGTCGACGCGCTGTCCGGCTACGGCCAGATCTTCTTCCGCAACTCCGCCTGCTCGGGCGTCATCCCCCAGATCTCGGCCATCATGGGGCCGACGGCGGGCGGCGCGGTCTACTCCCCGGCCATGACGGACTACATCTTCATGGTCAAGAACACGAGCTACATGTTCATCACCGGCCCCGAGGTCATCAAGGCCGTCACGGGCGAGGAGATCAGCTTCGAGGCCCTGGGCGGCGCCAAGGCCCACAACGAGAAGAGCGGGGTCGCCCACTTCGCCTGCGAGAACGATGCGGACTGCATCGCGCAGATCAAGCGGCTGCTCTCCTTTCTGCCCGCGAACAACATGGAGGACCCTCCCGTGGCTGCCAGCGGCGACGACCCGCGCCGCGTCGCACCGGAGCTGGACGCCATCATCCCCGACAACCCGAACAAGGCCTACGACATGAAGGACGTGATCCGGGCCGTCGTCGACCACGGGGACTTCTTCGAGCCGCACCAGTATTTCGCCCAGAACATGATCGTCTGCTTCGCGCGGCTGAACGGCCGCACGATCGGCATCATCGCCAACCAACCCAAGAACATGGCCGGCTGTCTGGACATCAACGCCTCGGACAAGGCGACCCGCTTCATCCGCTTCTGCGACGCCTTCAACATCCCGCTGCTCACCATTGCCGACGTCCCGGGCTACCTGCCGGGCAGCCACCAGGAGTGGGGCGGCATCATCCGCCACGGGGCGAAGCTCCTGTGGTGCTACTCCGAGGCCACGGTGCCGAAGCTGCTGCTGGTGACCCGCAAGGACTACGGAGGGTCCTACCTCGCCATGTGCTCCCGGGACCTGGGCGCGGACATGGCCTTCGCCTGGCCCACGGCGGAAATCGCCGTCATGGGCGCCGAGGGCGCTTCCAACATCATCCACCGCAAGGAGATCACCGACGCGGCCGACCCGGCCGCCAAGCGCAAGGAGAAGATCCAGGAGTACGAAAGCCTCTTCTCCAACCCCTATGTCGCCGCCAGCCGGGGCTACATCGACGCCGTGATCCTGCCGAGCGAGACCCGGCCGCGGCTGATCGATGCGCTGGAGGCCATGTGCGCCAAGCGCGAGCTGCGGCCCCCCAAGAAGCACGGGAACATTCCCATGTAGAAAGCGGGGGAAGGGCCCCCGCTTTCTAATTTGGGCAAGAGGGCAAAAAAATATACCCTGCTACCTGTGAGGGTTCAGCTCCCGAGCGTGAGACGCGCAGCCGAAAGGATTGTGAGGAACGCATGACCGACACCCAGAAGAAATTCGCCGCCGCCATCGCCGCGGTGATGCAGTATTTGCAGGAGGAGGAGCTGGCGGCGCTGCAGGCCGCCCCTCCGGCCAAAGAGGCCGCGGCCCCGGCCGGGCCGAAGCTGTGGGCCCTGAACGGGCGGCAGACCCAGATGCAGCTGCGCAACCTGATGCAGCTGCGCGCCCTCGGCCGCATGGCATGAACCGACCGCTTTTCGCGTGAAACCAGTTCAAAAGGAGATTGAACCGATGAGCCAAGAGATCGCCGTGAAGATGACCAAGATGAACTACGACCCCAAGCGGCCGAAGGCGGAGAACCCCGTCAAGATCGAGGACCTCTCGCTGCGCGACGGCCACCAGTCGCTGTTTGCCACCCGCGGCCGCACCGAAGACATGCTCCCGGTGGCCGAGATGATGGACCAGGTGGGGTTCTGGGCCATGGAGGTGTGGGGCGGGGCGACCTTCGACACCATGCACCGCTTCCTGAAC
>JALOPD010000218.1 GCA_025454075.1 Desulfobacterales bacterium
GCGCGGGGGGTGCCGGCCTTGCGGCTCGCCGCTTCGATCCTGGTGCTGCTTGCCTGCGGCGCGTGCTCCTACCTGCGGCCGACGGAGCGGTATGACGCGAGCGCTGCCGCCGTCCGGGACCTGGCGCCCCTGCAGCAGAGGCTTCAAACCGCGGATACCGCCTCGGCCCACGTGCTCCTCACGGAAATCGGCCGGATCATCTACCCGAAGTTCGAGGCGCCCGTCTGGTACGTGGCCTATCGACCGTTTCAGCCCGCGCTGAAACGGGTCCTGGTGCTGGCCGGCGTCCACGGCGACGCCGCCGCCGGCGTGGACTACCTGGTGGAGTTCGCAGGCAAGCGGGCCGCCTCCGCAGATGCCGCCGGCTACGACATGGACATCATCCCCATCGTCAACCCCTGGGGGTATGTCCACGACTTGCACCTGAACCGGAACGGGGTGGATATCGGGCGGGACTTTGCCGGCTTCGACTCGCATGAAGCCAGGGTCATCCGCCGATTCCTTCGCGAAAAGCGGTATGATCTCGTGATCGATCTGCGGGAGGACCCCGACGCCGACGGCTTCTTCATGTGGCAGTATGGGCTGGCGGATAAAACGGTTTCAGCCGCCATCGTGAACAGCATCCGGGCGGAAGGCTACCCCATCGAAAACGACGCGAGCCTCGTGATGCTGAGGCCTCGAGACGGGGTCGTTGCGGCGCCCATGTGGGGGCTGGCGATCCTGCGCCTCTCCCGCCAACTGACGTTGGCCGGATACGTGCGCCGAAACGTGAGCGATCTTGTGTTTGCCGTGGTGACCCCGTCCCAGCGGCCCCTGGCCGAGCGCGTCGCCATGCAGCGGATTGCCGTCGAGATGCTCTTAAGCGAATATGGACAAACCCGTTGAACCGGAGCGTTCAATTGGAAGAAGCCCTGATAGTGGCGCCTCTCAAACGCGTGCGACTGGCGGTTGATGCAGGCTCGACGGCTACGGACCTGTCTCCGGTCGGCGCCGATGCAACATTCATCTACGGCATCGGGCCCGCCGGCTTGTTGCCGTTCGAGTGCCTCCTGGCCGGCAAGCGGGAAGGCGACACGATCTCCTTCCAGGCGACAAAAACCGGAGCGCAGGATTTTTTCGGCCACCTGGCGGAGTTGTTCCCTGCACGTTTCGGCGAAAGCGGCGAGGCCTTCTTCCGCACCCGGGTCGTCCGGGTCGAGACCCCTGAGCCGCGCGAGGTCGTCAAAGCCATCGCCGAATTGACCGCCCGCGGGCACGGCGGCGGCTGCGATTGCGGCTGCGGCTGCGGATAAACCGATGCCAACGGCTCGTCAGCGCCGGCGCGAGCCCCGACCAAAGGAAGACCCCATGTACGTGCTGCCCCGACGCCCTTCCCGCTTCTTTGTTTGTTTATGCGCCCTGGCCGGCTTTCAGGCCCTCGCATGGTCTGCAGCCGTCTCGCCGACTGATGCAGGCCCACGCTCATACGGCCAGTCGGTCTACGTGCCCGTTTATTCCCACATCCTTTACGGGAACCGGGCCGCCACCTTCGACCTGGCGGCCACCCTGTCGATCCGCAACACGGACCCGGTTCACTCCATCTCCGTGACGGCGGCGGACTACCATGACTCCGGCGGCCGCCTGCTGAAAAAGCACATCGAAAAACCGCTCCTGCTGAAGCCGCTCGCATCGACCGAGGTGTTTGTCCCCGAAAGCGACACCAGCGGCGGATTCGGCGCCAGCTTCATCGTGCGCTGGAAATCCGAAAACCCGGTCGTTCCGCCGGTGATCGAATGCCTCATGATCGGCGCCCGCTCCGGCCAGGGCATCTCCATCGTCAGCCCGGGCCGGGTGATCTCGGAAAGCGCGAAATAGAAGGTATTCGAAGCCTACATCAAGGACGTTCGCACGGGCGCTTTCCCGGCCGCGGAACACACTTACAGCATGATCGAAGGCGAGTTGGAAAAACTGGCAGCCCTGCACAAGAAGCAGACCAAAAAATCCAAAAAGGGATGACACGGCGCCTCATGAGAAATAGCACCTTCACGCTCAAATACGGCAAGGGCGCCGTCACGTTTGAAATCCCGGAGAAGCAGGTGCTCCACGAAAAGATTGGGTTTATTGCAGGAGAAATCCTTGAGGTAAGCCTTTTCTGTTTCCACGACTGCTCGGACCTTGTTCGGCTGGCCTAAATGACGAACCTGTTTGACGATTTCCCCTTCAACTGGGATTTTTACACCAACTCCCCCTCCCAGTTCCACAATCCCGGCCGGTCCTTGAGCTGGACCGACTTCGGCACAGGCTCCATCAGGTGGGCGAAGAGAACGTAGCCCGCCCGGCGCAGGTTTTCCACCTGATCCCGCAACTCCAGCCGCCAGTTGGGAAAGACCCAGTAAAGAGAGCCGTAGCGCGTCGTCCATGCCTCCTCGCCTTTGGGGCTGCGGAACGGGGCGTCGATGTGGAGATCGGCCGCGGCCGCACGCGCGACGCACAGCGGCCAGTTCCCGCCGACCACAACGCCGAGCGGCAACGGGCTGCACCGGGGAAGTTTGAGGAAGTCCTCGGCCGCAAGCTCCGGGCTGACGATGGCGCCGCTGAAACCCAGGGAGGCGGCTGTTTCCAGGGCAAGCGGGTTGGCCAGGTTGCAGAACGGCCCCGCCCACAACCTTGCCTTCGATCCGCCCGCATCAAACAGCGAAACCTGCCAGGGGTCGTTCAGCACGAAGGTCCGGCCTCCCCGGGAGCACGCCTGCCGGATCAATTCCCGGATCGGCGCTTCGTCGTCCGGGAAGATCGTCGGCGAAAGCCACCACCACGCCTGCCGCACTGATTTTTCAGGGGCATTCTCCAGGTTTTCCGGGCTGAGCCAAAGCCCGATCCGGCCGTGACCGAGCTGCCGCGGGGGACGCCGGTAGACCTTGAGCTCGCTCGACTTGAGCAGGGTCCGCATCGCCGCCGGCAGTTTGGCACGAAAGGAAGAGAGGGGAAACGGTCCCGTCGCCGCCGGCAATTCGGCCTCCAGCGCCTTGATGCGCTCCTCCAGGGCTTTTTCGCGCCGGTCGATCAGGAAAACCGGCGTGCCTTTAGGAACGCCGCCCGCCGCCGGCGGCAGCGAGTACCGACCGCCCTTCGGGAGCGACCGGCCGACGCGCTCGATGCGGTGCCCGGGCGCATCTTCATAACCGACGCGCAGCAGGTCGCCGGGCAGAAGCTCCACCTGCGGGTTGAAAAAAAGCTGCCGGGCGGCGCCCTTGACGCGGCCGAGAAGGAGTCCCGACCCGGTCTGCTCGCCGGCGTTCACCGGGTTCTGCGGCCGTTGGGGGAGGAAGTAATAGTGGGTGCCGGGGCGCCCCAGCGCGCGGGAGAGGAAATGCAGGGCGTCTTTTTTGGCCTGCGGGTCGCCGCCGTGGTCCCGCAGCAGCCGGTAGCCCGTGACGACGTAATACACGTAGTGCGGCCCCTTTTTCCGCCCCTCGATCTTCCACGCCCGGATTTGGGGGATGCCCATCAGCACCTTGACGAGCACGTCGATGCTCAGGTCCAGGCAGGAGAAAAACCGGCGGCCCTCGCGGCCCTGGGCGTAGACCCTCCGGCAGGGCTGGACGCAGCGCCCGCGCAGCCCGCTTTTCCCCCCCAGGAAACTGCTCCAGTAGCAGCGGCCGGAAACCCCGTAGCAGAGCGCGCCGTGCGGCGGGCAGGCGGCCGCCGCGGCCTTGATCTCGTCCACCGTGAGCTCGCGCGGCAGGACGAGGCTGTCGATCGGCAGCTTCTCCTGGACCAGGCGCAGCGCCGCCGGGTAGCCCATATTGGACAGGGTCGACCAGTGCACCTCGCCCGCAAATCCGGTCTGGCGCACGAGCTGCGCCAGGGCGAGGTCCTGCACGATCACGGCGTCGGGGTGCACGTGCCGGTTCAGCTGGTCGAGCATACGGCCGGCGGCGTCCAGCTCGCCGGGCGTGACGAGGGTGTTCAGCGTCACGTACACCCGCGTGCCCTTGGCGTGCGCGAGCTCCACCAGCGCCCGCAGTTCCTCAATGGTGAAGTTCTTGGCCTCCATGCGCGCCGTGAACTGCTTCAAGCCGCAATACACGGCCTCCGCCCCGGCCGCCAGGGCGGCCAGAAAGGAGGGCTTGCTGCCGGCGGGTGCCAGTATGGCCGGCCGCGGCAGATCCGCGCCTTCATTGGCAATTGATTGAGTGGGAACCTGATCCATATTGCGCTGGAATTTACCATAGCCTATGCGGAATTGCCACAGCCGGGCTCCTGTATGCCCTAACACTATGTATTTCACAGTTGTAATTTGATATAGGTATGCGAAGTTATTACCGCCATTACGATTGGAGAGGTCCACATCGACATGACAGCAACCCGAAGTTCAGCCAAAGGTGCGTCTTCCGGGCTGGTCAACCTCGTGGTTGATGAAGACCGCGCCGCCCTTCTGAAAAGCATCGCCGCCAGCCTGCCGGACATCACCTTGAACGAGCGCCACCTCTGCGACCTCGAGCTTCTGGCAACCGGGGCTTTTTCCCCGCTTCCGGGGTTCATGACCCGCGCCGACTACGAGCCGGTCCTGGACCGCATGCGGCTTAAAAACGGGGTGTTGTGGCCTATCCCGATCTGCCTGGACATTCGCGAAGTCAAGGCCCGCAGCCTGGAAGCCGGGCAGTCGGTGGCCCTGCGGGACGGCGAGGGGTTCCTGCTGGCGGTGATGCACGTCGAGGACATCTGGCCGGTGGACCGCGACAAGGAGGCCTCCCAGATCTACGGGACCCTCGACCCCTCCCACCCCGGCGCGGATTACCTCCTCAACCGGACCGGCGACTTCTACATCGGCGGCAAACTCGAGGTGGTGAGCCTGCCGCTGCATTTCGACTTCAAAAAGATCCGGCTTTCGCCGACCGAGATCGGCGCGGCCTCCCGCAAGCTGAATTGGAAACGCATGGTGGGGTTCATCACGGAAAACCCCATCCACCGGCCGCAATTCGAGATGACCGTCCAGGCCATGCGCCAGGCCAGGGCCAATCTGCTGATCCTGCCGGTTGCCGGAATGACCAAGCCGGGCGACTTCGATCACTACACGCGGGTGCGCTGCTACCGCCAGGTGGTCCAGCACTACCCGCCGGACTCCTACCTTCTGAACCTGCTGCCCCTGTCGATGCGCATGTCCGGGCCGCGGGAGGCGCTGCTGCACGCCATCGTGTGCCGCAACTACGGCTGCACCCACTTCATCGCCGGCCGCGACCACGCGGGCCCCGGCTGCGACCCCAGCGGCAAACCCTACTACGGCAGCGACGACGCCTGCCGCTTCGTCGAAGAGTACGGCGCGGAAATCGGCATCGAGGTCATCCCCTTCCCGGAGATGGTCTACCTGCCCTTCGAAGACGAGTACCGCCGCGCCGACCAGGTGCCGGCGGGAACCCAGAGCATCCGGCTCTCCGGCACCGACATCCGCCGGCGCATCCGCGAGGGCCGCCGCATCCCGGAGTGGGCGACCTTCCCCGAGGTGATCGAGGAGCTCCAGAAGGCCTACCCCCCGCCCGACCGCCAGGGGTTCACGATCTTCATGACGGGCCTGTCGGGCGCCGGCAAGTCCACTATCGCCAAGATCCTCTACTCGAAGTTCCTGGAGCGCGGCGACCGGCCGGTGACGCTGCTCGACGGCGACATCGTGCGGCACAACCTGTCGAGCGAACTCACCTTCTCCAAGGAGCACCGCGACATCAACGTGAAGCGCATCGGGTTTGTGGCCTCGGAGATCACCAAGAACCGCGGCATCGCGATCTGCGCGCCGATCGCCCCCTACGCCAAGACCCGTACTGAGATCCGCCGCACGATCGAGGCTTACGGCGGGTTCATCGAGATGTTCGTGGCAACGCCCCTGGAGGTGTGCGAGCAGCGCGACCGCAAGGGCATGTACGCCAAGGCGCGGGCCGGCCTGATCAAGGGCTACACCGGCATCGACGACCCCTACGAAGCCCCCGAGTCCCCCGAAGTGCGGATCGACACCACCGGCATCACCCCGGACGAGGCCGCCCAGGAGGTCCTGCTGTACTTGGGGCAGAAGGGTTTTATATGAAGTGCCTAAAGTTGGGAGTGCCTAAAGTGCCTAAAATTAAAGGTGGTTTAGAATTAGACCGATATAAACATAATGAGGGATTCAGCCGTTGTTAACTTTAGGCACTATAGGCACTTTAGCTCACTTTAGGCACATTTCATGAACATCCTCGTCACCGGCGGCGCCGGCTACATCGGCGCCCATTGCTGCAAGGAACTCGCCGCCCGCGGTCACCACCCGGTCGTGTTCGACAGCCTGGTCACCGGCCATCGCTCGCACGCCCGCTGGGGCTCCTTCTTCAAGGGGGACACGGGCAGCGCCGAACAGCTCGACGCGTGCCTCTCGCGCTACAGGGTCGATGCCGCCATGCACTTCGCGGCCTTCATCGAGGTGGGCGAATCGGTGGCGGACCCGCAGAAATACTACGCCAACAACGTCGCGGGCACGCTTCAGCTGCTGCAGGCGCTGGTGCGCCACGGCGTCCGCCACGTCGTGTTCTCCTCTTCGGCGGCGGTATACGGCAACCCGCTGCAGGTGCCCATTGAGGAAGGGCACCCCACCCGCCCGGTCAACCCCTACGGCTGGACCAAGCTCATGGTGGAAACCATGCTGGCGGATTTCGAGCCGGCCTACGGCCTGCGCTGGGCGGCCCTGCGCTATTTCAACGCCGCCGGCGCGGACGCGGCGGCCGACATCGGGGAATGGCACGACCCGGAAAGCCACCTGATCCCGCGGGTGCTGGACGCCGCCCTGAACGGCCGGCACCCCGTGCATGTGTACGGCACGGACTACCCCACGCCCGACGGGACCTGCATCCGGGACTACATCCACGCCAGCGACCTTGCCGACGCCCACGTGCGGGCGCTCGAGCACCTTGCGGCCGGGGGCGCCGGCGGCGCTTTCAACCTGGGGCAGGGCCGCGGCTATTCGGTGCGGGAGGTGATCCGCAAGGTGTCCGACGTCACCGGCAGACAGATGGCCGTGCAGACCCTGGACCGGCGTCCGGGGGACCCCCCGGTTCTGATCGCCTCGAACCAGAAGGCGCTTCAGCAGCTGGGCTGGGCCCCGCGGCACAGCGACCTGGAGAACATCATCGCCTCGGCCTGGCAGTGGCACCGCAAGATGAGGGGAAAGGAATAAGGTTCAAGGTACCAGGCACAAGGTTCACGCTGAAGGATGCATGTCTTTGAACATGAACCTTGCACCCTTGAACCATGCACCGTTTTTTTAACTTTAGGCACTTTAGGCACAGAGACACTTTATCTTGGTTGTTTAACTTTAGGTACTTTAGCTCACTTTAGGCACTATAGGCACTCTCTCTATCATGTCCTCCCGAATCCTCATCATCGGCGAAATCGGGGACGACGTGCCGGCCTTTGCCGACGCCCTGGCCCAGGAGTTCACCCTGAGCCTGGCGACCACGGTGCTGGACGCGGGCAAACGCATGCAAAAAGAGGTCTTTGCCCTGATCGTTCTCGACGTGGCCGAGGGCGACGGGCAGATGACCGACATCATCAACACCCTGCAGCAGATGTCCCCGGCCACCCCGATCCTCGTCACCTCGCCGTCGCAGGACGCCCGGGTGATCGTCGATGCGGTCAAGGCCGGGGCCGCCGACTTCATCGCCCGGCCCTTCGCCGCGGAGCAGCTCAGGATCTCGGTCCGCCGGTCGCTCGAGGCCCGCAGCCTCAAAAACGAGATCGACTACCTGCGCCGCGAGCAGGACGTGGTGTACGACACCGAGCGCATCATCTCGGTCAGCCCGGCCATGCAGAAGGCCATGGCGAGCATCCGCCGGCTGGCGCAGACCGAGTCCACCGTCCTCATCACGGGGGAGACCGGGACCGGAAAGAGCTTCGTCTCCGGCAACATCCACTTCAACAGCCCGCGCCGCCACAAGCCCTTCGTCAAGGTCAACTGCGCCAACATCCCGGAGACGCTGCTCGAAAGCGAGCTTTTCGGCCACGAGCGCGGCGCCTTCACCGGCGCCGACAAGACCCGCGCCGGCCGCTTCGAGCAGGCGCACGGCGGCACGCTGTTCCTGGACGAGTTCTGCGAGTTGAGCTTCGGCCTGCAGTCCAAGCTGCTGCGGGTGCTCGAGGACAAATCCTTCGAGCGGCTGGGCGGCAACAAAACCATCCAGGCCGACGTGCGCGTCATCGCCGCCACCAACCGCGACATCGAATCCCTGGTCGGCCAGGGCCGCTTCCGCGAGGACCTCTACTACCGCATCAACGTGCTGCGGATCCACCTGCCGCCCCTGCGCGAGCGCCGGCCGGACATCGAGCCCCTGGCCCACTATCTGCTCGGGAAGCTCTGCCGCGCGCTGAAGAAGAAAATCGACGGGTTCTCGCCGGAGGTGCTGGGCATGCTCCAGGCCTACGACTGGCCGGGGAACATCCGCCAGCTTTCCAACACCATCGAACGCTCCATCCTCGTGGAGGACGGGAGCGTCATCCAGGCCGAAAGCATTTCGCTGCCGGAGATCCGGAGGCCGGCCGCCGAGATCGAGACTGCCCCCGCCAACCTGAGGCTCACGCCCGAGCAGGAAAAGGAGATGATCCACCGGGCGCTCGAGGACAACCTGTGGATCCAGAAGGACGCCGCCCTCCAACTCGGCATCTCCCCCCGCGCGTTGAACTACCGCGTGAAGAAGCTGGGCATCTCCCACCACCGCTGGCGCAAGAACAAATAAAAAAGGCCGCTGCGCGGCCTTTTTAAAAGTTTTCTATAAGGGCATGCCAGGCGCCCCCACCCGACTATTTCAGGAAATTTTAAGAATGAGGCGTTTCCAGGGTAAGAGGGCCATCAGGCTCAGCATTCCCAACGCCCTCCACCAGTCAAATGCGACGTTGGCGCCATCTGCCTCTGAAGCTGCGGCTGCGATGAAGCACCCGGCCCCTCCGCCACCGCTGCTGCTGCTTGTCGTCTCGGCATCGGCTTCTTCCACTACACCGGCCGGGTCGACGATAACCCCGTTGGCAACCCCGTCGGCATCTCCGATCCCCCCGTCGCGCAGGGTCAGCGCCACCGATCTGCGGTCCGCTGCAAATCTCGCATAGGCCGAAAAGTCGGACCACCGGTCGGCGATGGGGTCATATTTGTACCATTTGCTTTTAGCGGGAGCCGCCTCGGAAAAATGCAGCTTCACGACCGCCTGGTCCCCGGGCGTGGCGACGGCAATTTTAAAATTGATCAGCCCGAACGGCATCCGTCGAGGTTTTCCGGCAGCATACGAGTCCGCTTGCCGGGCGTCTTCGGATTCGACAGACTCCACAGCAATTGCCGTGGGGCAATTCTTGATGCTGACGCCGATCTGGACGTTCGTGCCCTCCATCTTGACCGACTTGATCGTGATCTGCTGATTGTCCTTCAGACCATCGTTGTCCAGGTCCACCGTGGAAGCGACTTCCTGGGCGTCGGGGGTGCCGTTCGCGTTCAGGTCGGCATCGGTTGCCGCCGTTGCAAAGTAGCCGTCATCCGACCAGGCCGAGGCCGTCCCCTTGGAGTCGATGAACTGCGCCCGCCAATAGTAGGAGGTGCCTTCATCGAGCACGAGTTTGGGCACCGTCAGGCTTATCAGCGCCGTGGTGCTCTGGGTGTCGAACACGCAGGCATCGTCGTCATCCCGGAACACCTGCCAGCGGGTCTTGGCATGGGTGGCGCCGGCAACCGCCGTGCGGAATGCCTCGGTTTTGAGCGCCGCCGAGGCGCTGACCACGTCATCGTTTACCGGCGAGGCCAGCACCGGAGCGTCCGGAGCCGTTTCTGCAGCAACGACTGCGGCGGCATCGGCGTTGTCGCCGACGTGGTTCCCATTGGCATCCGCCCATTCTTTCGGATCATTGGGGAAGGCATCCCGGCTGTCGGGCACGCCGTCCCCG
>JALOPD010000044.1 GCA_025454075.1 Desulfobacterales bacterium
TAAACGCTCTCCCCGTCGGTGAAAAAACGCATCCGCAGGCCGGAGGGGTTTGTCGGGCTGCAGCCGAAGCAGTTATGGTTTCGGCTGCTTGGCAGTTCTCTTAGGTTTTTTGGCGGGTTCATCTCTGGGATAGATCCGGTTGAAAAGGTTCCGGGCCATCTCCTCGTCCAGTTTCTTCAGGATTTTGAACTGCTCGAGCGCCCCGCTCCTGTCCCCTTTGTAAAGCATGACGGTCCCCAGGATGTAGTGCGCCGGCGCAAAATCCGGGTCCACACGGATCGCCTCCCGAAAGGCGTTGGCCCCTTCTGTTTCGCGCCCGAGGCGGTACAGGGCCTCGCCCATGGCGAAGTAAGCGGGCGCAAAGTCCGGGTTCAGACGGATGACATTTTTCTGGGCCTTGACCGCTTCCTCGAAGCTCCCCAGTTGGCTGTAGGCGATGCCGGCGTTGAAGTAGGCCGGCGCCGCCTCGGGGTTGATGCGGGTGACGGCCTCGAAGGCCTCCAGGCCTTCCGTGAAGCGGCCCGCCCGCAACAACGCCATGCCCATGTTGAAATAGGCCGCCTCGAACTGCGGGTTGATGCCGAGCGCCGCCCGGTACGCGGCGATGGCCTCCTCAAAGCGGCCCAGCTTGCCGTAATAGTTGCCGAGGTGGAAATGCGGGGCCTCGTCCTGCGGGCCGGCCTCGACGGCTTGCTTGTAAGCGGTGATGGCGTCTTCGGGGTTGTTGAGACCGGCGTAGCAGGAGCCCAGCCCGCTCCAGGCCGCGGAGTCCGAGGGGTCGGATTCGGTCGCCTTCCTGAAATACTCCAGGGCTTTCCGGTCCTCGCCGTTGATGGAGAAGCTGAAGCCTTTCTGGCACAGCGCCTCGGCCGCCCTCGGTTTGTTTCCCAAATGGCCGTAGGCCCACTCTGAAACGGTTTTGGCGGAGTCGAATTTCTTCAAGGATTGAATCTGCGTCGACGTTACGGCAAAATTCAGGTTTTGCCCCTGGACGAACTGGAACGTGGCGATCCCGACCACCCGGCCCTTCATGCTGGCCACGGGGCTGCCGCTGGAGCCGGGGGAGATGGGTGCGGACATCTGAAAAACGGTGCCCACCGGCGGGATCTCGCGCACCGAGGAGACGATGCCCTCGCTCACCGTCTGTTCCAGGCCCATGGGGCTCCCGACAACGACCACCCGTTCGGCGATCTCCGGCACCCGGTCGTCCACCGGGATCCAGGCGACCTCCTCCGGCGGGATGTCCACCTCCAGCTTCAACAGGTCGGCGCTCCTGTTCTCGGCGATCACGGCCTTGACGCGGTAGGATCTGCCGGTTGCCGTCCGGACATCGGCCGCGTAGCGGCCCGCCAGCACGTGGAAGTTGGTGATCAGGTGGCCCTGCGGGCTCACGAAGAAGCCGGTGCCGATGTTGCCGATGTTGCGCTCGATGTCGTAGGCGATGACGGTGGCGACCGCCGGCTGGATTTTTTTGACCAGCCGGATGAGAGCCGTTTGGGTTTCGGCCGGAGGGGCCGCCCAGGCTGCGCCGGCCAGCGTCAGGCAGACGGCAAATACGGTTAAGCTTTTCTTGAACATTTTGCTGTTCCTTTTACGAGACTATAAGCCACCCGAGCGGGATAGGAAAGGCCGGCTTCGGGGAAATATCCGCCCGTTGAGGTTATTGAGCCTGTTCCAGGAGGTTTTCCAGTTCCCGGGCCGTCAAGTCGACGGGGTTGCCCTTCATGCTGCTGGAGCGCATGGAAGCGGCGATCAGATCCGGGGCGTGTTCGCCGGCGAAGCCGTAGTTGGAAAGCGCCGGCACTTGAAGCCGGTCGCAGAGGGCCTGCAGCCAGGCAGCCCCATCTTCGGCGGCGGCGCCGGTGTCGCCCGTGAATATCCGCGCCGCCTCCAGGAAGCGCTCGAGGGCGCTGGCGCCCGGGTCGCGCTCGCGAAGGGCCTTGATGTTGGCGGCCGCGACGAACGGCAGCAGCCGCCCGCACACCGCGCCATGGGGCGCCTTGAATCTGCCGCCGAAAGGCCCGGCGATGCCGTGCACCGCCCCCAGCCTGGCGTTGGCAAGCGCCAGGCCGCCGCAGAGGCTGGCGAGGCTCATCTCTTCGCGGGCTTGCCGATCGCTGCCGTCTGTGTAGGCCCGGAGGAGGGAGCGCGCGGCGCGCTGCAGCCCCTCGCGGCAGAACCCGTCGGTCAGAGGGTTGGCGCTGCGGCCGACGAAGGCCTCCAGAAGCTGGGTCAGGGCATCCAGTCCCGTGGCGGCGGTCAGCCCCGGCGGCATGGAATAGGTCAGCTCCGGGTCGACCAGGGCCAGCCACGGCAGCATGAACGGGCTGCGCATGCTGACCTTGACCTTGTGGGCGGGGGAATCCAGGACCGCGTTGCGGGTGACCTCCGCCCCGGTGCCGGCCGTAGTGGGCACGGCGATGCAGGGCACCGACGGCCGCCGCAGCGGGCGGCCTTCGCCGATCACCTCCAGGTACTGCAGGAGATCTCCTCCGTTGGCAAGCAGGGCGGCGACCGCTTTGCCCGCGTCGATCGCGCTGCCGCCGCCGATGCCGATGACCAGGTCGCAGTCGCGGCTGCCGGCTTCCCGGGCGGCTTCCGCAACCAGGTCGACGGTCGGCTCCCGCCCGATCCGGAATACCGTGTGCATCACATGGTGGCTTTCAAGATCGCGCAGCAGGGGCCATGCGCGCTGCGGATCGGCGCCGGTGAGCACGAACGCCCGCCGCCCAAGCGCCGCGGCCTCCCGGCCGATCCTGCCGGCTGCTCCGGGCCCGAAGACAATGCGGGTGGCGGTTGCAAATTCAAACTGCATCATGCGTCTCCTTCCGGCTTCAACCCCATCGATAGCACCCCGTGCGGGACGATTCAACAATGAGGCGCCCGGGTGACATTTTTCGGACGGAATATTGACGAAAATCGTCACCCCCACCCGCCCGAGAATTGGGCGAATCAAGCCAACTTTTTGAAATTAATAGGAATGAAAATATGCCCAACGTCCTGGCATGGATGTTGAATATTTTCAACAGCAACTTCTCGGATGTGCGTGCATCTTCCCCGACGGGCTCTCACAACTCAAATGATTGGAGGACGGCACCGTCAGGAACAACGGCATCATGGGAAGTTTTCCATCTCTAATCCTGTTGCGCCGGCCCGAGCGGCTCTGCTACAGTCGGTCCGTGCCGGGCACGCAAACGCCCGCGGCATGCGCCGAACAGGAAAGGAGAACCATGATGACGGTCAAACCGCCCCGCAGACGGATTTTTCCCTCCGCCAAGGAGGACGCCCGGATCGCCGGCAAGACGGCCGAGGCGCCCCACTGCCAGTCCCCCAGCTACCGCCTGGCCTTCCAAGACCCGGATTTTCTTCTCAGGGACGAGCTGCGGCCCGTGCGCCTTCAGCTCGAGCTGCTCAAGCCCGAGCTGATCCTGCAGGAACACCAGATCGAGTCCACGATCGTCATTTTCGGAAGCGCCAGGATTCCCGAACCGAAGTCGGCCGCCGAGGGGTTGGCCGCGGCCAGGGCCGAACTTCAGCGTGACGCTTCCAACCCCGCGCTGCAGCGCGACGTCCGCATCGCCGAACGCAAGGCGGCCAACAGCCGCTACTACGCGGAGGCGCGCCATCTGGGGCGCCTGATTGCCGCGCACTCCGACGACCACCGGTTCGTGGTCATGACCGGAGGGGGGCCGGGCATCATGGAGGCCGCGAACCGCGGCGCCCGCGATGCCGGAGCGCTCAGCATCGGCATGAACATCGTCCTGCCCCACGAGCAGCTGCCGAACCCTTACATCACGCCCGATCTCAACTTTCAGTTCCACTACTTTGCGATCCGCAAGATGCACCTCATCATGCGGGCGAAGGCCCTGGTCGCCTTCCCCGGAGGTTTCGGCACGCTGGACGAGCTCTTCGAGACCCTGACGCTGGTCCAGACCGGCAAAGTCCGCCGCATACCGGTGCTGCTGTTCGGGAGGGAGTTCTGGGAGCGCGTGATCCGTTTCCAGGCGCTGGTGGACGAAGGGACCATCGCCCCGGGGGATCTGAGCCTGTTCAGCTACGTGGACACCGCGGAGGCAGCCTGGGAAATGATCCTGCAGGCCGAGCAGGCGAAAGGCTGAAGAAAGAGGGTGAGGGGTAAACCAAGCCCCTGTTTACAGCGTCTAAAAGTCCGTAGCTGAAGGGGACAACCAACCACAACGGGTGCACGTTATGATGCGGCAGGCGATCATTCTGGGATGGATGGCGATTCTTTGCATGCCGGCGGCCGCCGCCGCCGACATCTACCGCTGGAAGGACGCTCAAGGCGTGATGCATTTCAGCAATCAACCGCCCCCGGCCGGCGCGACCCTGATCGAGAAGATCGAGGAAACGCCCTACGATGCGGCGGCCGACCGCCAGCGGATCGAGGAGGAGCGCCGGCTGCGGCTCGAGCGGCAGAAGCTTGAAGTGGAGGAGCGCAAGGCCGATACGGTCGCTCGTGAGCGTGACGCCCAGCTGAAGCTGGACCAGGCCAACCGCCGCCTGGAGGAGGCCCAACAGCTGGAGCAGCAGGCGCGCGAACAGCCGAAGGGCACAGAGTGCGACGATGACTACTACCTGCGCTACGGCACCTGCGGGGGATACCCGGCCTACGGCGGCCGCTATTACCGTGGGAGGCCCGGCAGCCCCGACCTGTACCGCGGATACTATCGCGACAACAACAACCTCTACTACAAAGACCCTCTCAAGCCGGGCCGCCCGCCGGTGACAACGCCGCCGGGAAAACCGGGCCGGAAGCCCACCCCCCAACCGGAACCCCCCAAGAGTGCCGGCAAGACAGGCAAGACGCCGTCGGCCATCGAAGACCCGGCCCCAAAGGCCGGCGCATTGCCGGCAGCGCCGAAGTGACGGGCCGGCCGGGCTCCATGCGCCTCAGCAACGCAGCGCCAGACACAGCCCGTCCTTTTCCGGGGAATGACCCGGCAGGAATGCGAGCAGAGAGACCGGCCGCCATCCACCGTCGCTGAAAACCGCCCGGTTGAAGGGAGCCGCATCCGGAAAAGCCACATTGTCCGCCACCAGCAGCCCCTGCGGCCGCAGCAGCCGGTGACACTCGGGCAGGGCGCGGGAGTAGTCCGCCTTGTCGATGTCCATGAAAATGAGGTCGAACCCGCCCTGCATCCGCGACAGCTCGGCGAACGCGTCGCCGCAGACGACCTTCGCCTGGTCTGCGAGGCCGGCGCGGCCCAGGTTTTTTCGTGCTCGGGCGGCGAAAGCGGGATCGTGCTCGAGCGTCGTCACTGCGCCGCCGTCCAGGGCGCAGGCGCGGGCGAGAAAAATGGTGGAATAGCCCGTGGCGGTGCCGAGCTCCAGGATGGAACGCGCGCCGCAAGCGCGCGACAGGATGAAGAGAAGCTCCCCGACCACCGGGCCCACGATCGGGATGTGCTCTCTTTCGGCTTCCAGCTCCAGTTCTCGCAGCAGCGGATCGTCCTTCCGGGCCAACTGGCGGAAATAGGCTTCCGGCTCGTCCACAATCGTCGACATGACGGGTTCCTTTCGTGCTAAAAGAGTTGCGACTGGTCCCGGGGCAGTTCCTTGATGTGGCTGGTGAACCGCTCGACTTCGCGCTTCAGCGCATCGACCTGCTCACGGTTGGCAAGCTTCCACCGATAGATGTCGTTCTGGAGCCTTCGGCCGTCTTCGGCCAGCGCGTCGGCGATCTGGGCCCTCGCGGGCTCCCACAGAAGACGCGCCTCCTCCTCCCGCATCCCCACCCGCTCGAAGTGCCATTGGCAGTAGCGCCGCCACCACGGCGAGGGCGCCTCGGCGTTGGCGGCGGCGCCTTCAAAATAATAAAAGCACCATTCGAGCTGCGGCAGGGGAATGTGAAGATCCCGGGCCACATCCCGCAGCGCCCGTTTGCCTTCGGAGGTGTGTCGGTCGAACACCACCCAGTGCGGAAAAGGGGCGTCGGCCGCCGGTGCGGGTGTCGGGTCCGGCAGCGGCGAGCTCACCGCCAGAAAGGCCGCCGCCTGGACCACCGCCTTGTCGTGGGGGCGGCCGCCTTCGCGGTAACGGCCGGCATTGGCGACCAGAACCCGGCACTTCTGGTCGGCGCTCTGGGCGGACACCCATTCCCAGAAATCGACGGGATGCCGGATCGCCTTGGCGATCAGCTTGACGGAACGGTCGTCCATCGACGGATTCAGCACGCTCGCGTCCCCCTTGGCGAATGCATACGCGAGCAACCCGAGGCCGGTCGCATCCCGGGCTTTGTGGGCGCGGGCGACGCGGATGAGGGCGGCCACTTTGCTGGGAAAGCGCTTGGTGAACACCATCTCGCGGCCGAGGGGCCAGCACTCGCTGAAAACGATGAATGCCGCGCGCTTTTCAAACCAGGCTCGCGAGTGAATGTTGAGATTTTCGATGAGGGCGCTGACCGTGCAGATCAGCTCGGGGTGCCCGCGGCGGACGGCCTTCTGGAGAAGGGACCGGAACCGGTCGTCGACGGCTGAAGGGTCTTTGGTCATTTTGTAACGTTTTTTCGCTCAAGGAATCTATACTTTCGGTTTAAAAGAAATGATCATTCACGCACCAGGATGATCATCTCCTGGGTGGTTCGTTTTACACCTCCTTTTAGAGCCGCCCAGGACTTTTAAACCGATTTAAAGGTGATATCCTCTCTCCTCCAAATGGGGTGGATGCCGAAAGGGATCCACCCTATTTATTTCGGGGAAAGGCAGATGTCCGCCTGCGCATCCATGCCTTTGCCGAGAAGGTCCGCGAAGGTGATTTGATTCAGCCGGGCAAAAAAGGCATTGGATGCCTCGACCCACAGAAAGCGCGTGGGGCAACGATCCGAGCGGTCGCAGGCCTTGGGGTTTTTTGAGCAAAAGGTCAGAAACGAGCCGCCCTCCATGAGCGCCACCACCTCTCCCACCGTGATCTGCTCAGGGGGCTTGTTCAGCATGTGGCCTCCCTTGGATCCTCGAAAGCTCTTGATGTAATTCGCCCGCTTGAGCGGACGGATGATCTGCTCCAGGTACTTCAGCGAAATGTTCTGACGCCGGGCAATTTCCCCCAGTTGGATGGGGTTTTTGCCATGGTGTTGGGCCATGTCCAGAATCAGCCGCGTACCATATCTGCTGCGTGTGGACAATTTCATTGGCGTCCTCCTCCAACTTTCTCCGACGATGTTTTGAATATGGACAACGACTCAGGCAGCCATGGCTTGGGGTCCAGGAGAAAAGCAACTGCCCGGATCTGATCGCCGCCGGCCTGATTCGTCCGTGTGGAAGGAGGCCGAGGGTTATGGCGCCTGTGCTCGCGGGATCCCTGAACCCCGAACCCTTGAAGCCAGAGCAGGTTCAAAGGGTATATAATTAATCCAGGGCAGTCAACTATGATTTCAATGCGGTGATTTCAATGCGGATAGACAGCTGAAGATGCCTGTCTTAAGTTGCCGACAGTTGATCAGCGGCGCAGCCATGGATCAACGGAATGGAGGATAGATGCTATGCCTAAAGACGACCCTGAAAACGTATGCCCTGGATTGGAGCTCAAATGCCCGGGCTGTCAGCGACCGCTCAAGGTCCCCAGAATCAAGGGCAACGAGGGTAAGCCGCTGATCTGCGGAGGCTGCGGGGAGCGATTCGATTGCGGCGAACTGGCCGCTGCGGCATCGGAACCGCTCCGGACGGCCTGAAGCCCCGGGCCGCCCCATTACAAAAGCCCCGTTTTGGCGAAATGATCGAGGACCAGCCAGGCCTTGGCGTCGAACTTGAGCGACGCATCGTTGCACAGGCGTCCGGCTTCCTCCGGTGAGGCAAAGAGCACGTCGATGAACTCCGACGCTTCGTTGGCTTCCGCGGAAGGCTCTCCGTCGCACTCGACATAGACCATCGCTACGGATTCGTCGGTCATTCCGGCGGTCGAGTACACCGGCGGGCTCTCCTTTAGGAACCGCACCACATCGAGTCCGGTTTCCTCCTTGAGTTCGCGGCGCGTGGCCTCGGCGACGGTCTCCCCCTCTTCCACCAGACCGGCAGGAAATCCGTATTCATACCCCCCGAGGGCAACCCGGAACTCGCGGGTGACCACGATTTTCTTCCTGCCGATGTGGTACCCCGCGATGACCACGGCATCCGGGCGTTCGAAGCGCCCGTCGGCGCAGCGGGGGACCGGGAGCCGGGTGGCCATCACCCATGACCGCTGCGCACCGTTTTTCGTCCGGTAGTGAAGCCGGAAAAGGCGCAGCCAGCCGGCATCCGCCAGAAGGTCCACGCGGTTGATCGTGATCGGGTGGTCCATTATCGTTTCCTCGATATGAAAAAAAAGAAAACCATGTTATTGCGGCAGGTATCGGAAAGCCCCCCCGGAGCGGATCAACAGCCACCCACAGGCCATTCCACGCGTGCCTATCGGAAGGCCGGCTGAATGTCAACCGGGTGTAGTTTTAGGGTGGCTATCAACTGCCGGTTTGGTTCAAGTCGGGGCGTCAGGAAGCCGATAGGAATTAAATGAGCACCAGGGGGCGGCCGCGTTTTCATCACGCGATCCCTCAATGCGTTTAGATCGACATGGCAGAGGGTCGTTGCGCGCGCGGAAAGGCGGCGGACAAGTTGGGCGAAGGCGAGCGGGACAGAACGGGCCGGTACACGGACGCGTATAGCGGCGATGAGAAGCCGCGTGCGGGACAGGACCGCCGGCGGCGGACGTTTCCCCCGATGCGCTACCTGATTGCGGGCGGCCGGCGCCGGAAGGTGCGTCGCCGGGAAGACCGGCAGCGCGTCGTCATCCTGGACCGGTACAGCCCCAGGCTTTTCGGATGCATTGTTGGGATTTTGATCCTGAGCCTGCTCGACGCCGTCTTGACCCTTTACCTGATCGAACACGGGTCCACCGAACTGAACCCGGTGATGGACTATTTTCTAAAAAAAGGCCCGTTGCTGTTTACCGTCGCCAAATATGCGCTCACCAGCCTTGGCGTGGTCATCTTCCTGATGGTGGCCAACAGCGTCGTGCCGCGCACCAATTTCCATGCCAAAAAGCTCTTCCCTTACGCGCTTATCGCCTTCGGGGTCGTTATCGTGTGGGAAATCGTGCTGGTATTCATTCTGCTGCTTCGGGCTTGACAGGATCGCTTTGCCGTTGCGTGCACTGAGAGGGGTCTTTTCCGACGGGTCAAGCGAATGAACCATGTTCTCCTGCTGCAGCTGCCCATCCCCCGCCAGAACTTCGGGCGCAAGACCGGGAACATCCCGCTGGGGGCGGCCTGCCTGAAGCAGGCGGCCCGGGGCCTTCCCGGCGTGCGGGTCGACCTCCTGCCGGAACTCCCGGCCTCCTGTCTCGGTGACGCGGCCCTCCTGAATCTGCTGAGCGGTCATACCCCCGACGTTTTAGGGTTCACGGCGTTCAACTGGAATATAGAGCGCAGCCTGTATCTCTCAGAAAAACTGAAGGCCGCCGGGGGGCCCCGGGTCGTTTTCGGGGGGCCTGAGGTCACGCCCGACAACCCCCTCATCCGTTCGGCGCACGTGGATTTCCTGGCCTGCGGGGAGGGCGAAGCCGTGTTTCGAAGGCTTCTGACGGAGCCGGGCAGCTGGCAAACGGGCAGCGGTGGAGAAAGTGCGGCCGAGATCTTCCGAACGGCGGAAAGCCCCTACCTGAGAGGGGTTCTCGAGCCGGAGGCCGGGGACCTCATGCTCCTTGAGACTCAGCGCGGCTGCCCCTACCGCTGCGGGTTCTGCTTTTACAACAAGTCGCGGCAGGGGCTCGTTTTCGCGGAGGAGAGCATGCTGTTGCGGGCGGTGGCCTGGGCCGTCGAAAGACGGATCGCCGAGGTCTACCTCCTGGACCCCTCCCTGAATTCCCGGCCGCAGCTCAAAACGCTGCTGGCCGATATCGCTCGGTTGAACGTGAATCGGAGGGTCCGGCTGTTCAGCGAAATACGGGCGGAAGCCGTCGATGACGAACTGGCGGATTTGCTGGCGGCGGCCGGGTTTTACTGGTTTGAAATCGGGCTGCAGAGCACCAACCCGAGGGCCCTGAAGCTCATGAACCGGCCGACCCGACTGGAGCGCTTTGTCGCAGGGGCTCAGCGGCTGAAGGCGCGCGGGATCACCCCGAGCATCGATCTCATCATCGGCCTGCCCGGGGACGACCTGCAGGGCTTCATGCGCAGCGTCGATTTCGTGGCCGACCACGGCCTCCAGGACGACGTGCAGATTTTCCCGTTGGCGGTGCTTCCGGGCACCGATTTCCGCAGGCGTCGTCGTGAACTCGGGCTGCGGTTCGACCCGCACCCGCCCTACACGGTGACCGGGACCCGCGGGTTCGGCCACGAAGATTTCCTGCTGGCCTACGACTACGCCGAGACCCGCCTCGACGCTGTTTTTTTCCCGTTGCCCGACCTGGATGTGTCGTGGCGTGCGGGCGGCGCGGGGGGCGATGTGGAGAAGTCCTCGGATCTGTGCGTGCCGCTGGGCGGCCGGCGGTACGTGGCAAAACTGCTGCTGAACCGTGAGCGGCCGTTCAAGGAGATCCGGCACCTGGCCCGGCAGCTGACCCACCCTTATCAAGTGCTGGTCGGGCCCGGGGTCGGTGTCGGTTATTTAAAAAGCGTCTTGATGATCGCCACCGGTGAAAACCCCTTCACGCCGCTTGAAATCGTTTTTTTCGAGCCGTCCGAGCCCCCCCGGACCCGCGAGCTTCTCGCGGCCGTCCGCCTGCGACGGCCGCATTTCCTGGACGGAGACCTGCGCTTTCTTTTTGCGACACCCGGCAACCGCGCGGTCCTGTTCACATTGGTTTCGGCAGACCCGGCGGCGCGGTTTCAGGGCGACATGGAGCGGCAGGCCTTCTGGTGGCGCCGGCCGGCGCTGCCGGAGCTGAAAGATCTGGCCGGGTTTGAGGAGTTGGACGGGATTTTGATCGATTCCCCGGTCTCGGCCCGGGAGATCGCCGCATGGCAGGATCGCCTCGGCCGGGAGGCGGCTGAAAAGCACCACATCAGTTTCGCCGATGCGCACCTGCAGCGGCGCTGGCTGCTGCTTGCCAGCCCCGATGAGTATGTGGAGCAGGTGATGAGCTGGATCAGCCAGGAATGATGATCAAGGGGTCATGCCGGGATACCCGGGTGCAGTCCCTAATCTTGAGAGGCCGGACTTGAAGCCGACAAGCAATTAGGCTCAATGTCGGGTTGTGTATTGACAAAAGGCACACGTATAGTTAAATTCCTTATATGAAACCATTCGAGTGGGATGAAGACAAGAATCGATGGTTGAAACGGGAACGCGGTGTGTCTTTTGAACAGATTGTTTTCAGCATTGCCAATGGAAATCTGCTCGATGTGATTCGACATCCGAATCAGGCCAAATACTGCGGACAGTGGGTATATGTGGTTGAGGTCGACAACTACGTTTACTTGGTTCCTTACGTCGAAGAAAGAGAGTCTATTTTTTTAAAAACGCTTTTTCCAAGTCGTAAATATACAAAACGACATCTTCGAGCGGGGCCATAATGAAACACTTCAACAAAGATGAAAAAGAGTTGATGAAATCCATCGAAAATGAAAAATGGATTTCCGTTGGTAACGTGGAAGATGAGGTTAGAAAGGCAAGAGCAGCTGCTTATGCGACGGTTGCCAAGAGCGAACGCATGAACATTCGCTTATCGCCCAACGACCTGAAAAGGCTCAAGGTCAAGGCATTGGAAGAGGGAATGCCCTATCAGACCCTGGTTTCCAGTATCATCCACAAATACGTGACGGGTCGGCTTACGGAACAACGCGAATAAATCTGATTTCATGTGAGGAGTTGAAGGATAATCATGCCCATCTACGAGTATCAGTGCAAAGCCTGCTGCCATTGTTTCGAAGAGCTTGTCTTTTCATCCAGCGCCCCGAAGCCCAAGTGCCCCAAGTGCGACTGCGGGGACGTGCAGAAGCTCATGTCGGCCGGCTGCGTGCGCCCCCAGGGAATCCCCACGGGGTCCGGCGGCTTCAAAGCCCCCGCCTGCAAACCCTCCGGCGGCTGACGGATATAGACCTTCCCCAGTTGGGGGAAACGGTTTCGCTTAAATCCTAATTGCCGGGTGCGCATCGTTTCGGGGAAGAGCCGCTACGGTCCCTCGGCTTCCTGCCTCTTTACGATAGGCTCACACAACTTGAACCCAAGAACGGCGGAGAGTTGCCCCACCCAGTAAAGAATCAGCGGGCTGCGCGAGCAGACCGCTGATTCTTTTATACTTCGATGGTATCCCCCGGCTTCATCACCGCCACCTTGGCCGCGGTCTCCTTTTCCACCCGGGCGGCCCAGGCGTCCGGGTCCTGCTTGATCACATCAAAGGTGTTGTAGTGGATGGGCACCACGCGTTTGGGCTGGATCAGCTTCACGGCCCGCAGGGCGTCGTCCGGGCCCATGGTGAAGTTGTCGCCGATCGGCAGGATGGCGAGATCGATCCCTTCCTCGCCGATCAGTTTCATGTCGCCGAAGAGCCCCGTGTCGCAGGCGTGGTAGATCTTCCTGCCGTCGATGTAGAACAGGAACCCGCAGGGGTTCCCGCCGTAAGAGCCGTCCGGCAGGGCCGAGCCGTGCAGCGCGAGGGTCAGTTTGACCCGTCCCCAGGGATAGTCGAAGCCCCCCCCGAGGTGCTGGGGGTGGACGTTTTTGACCCCTTGCGCCACCATCCAGTTCTGGATCTCGAAATTGGAGATCACCGTCGCGCCGGTGCGCCGGGCGATGGCCACCGTGTCGCCCACGTGGTCGCCGTGTCCGTGGGAGACCAGGATGTAGTCGGCCGAGACGGAGTCGGCCTTGACGGGGGCCAAGGGGTTGCCGGTGAGGAAGGGGTCGATCAGGAGCTTGGCCTTGGGGGTTTGGATCAGGAAGCAGGCATGGCTGAACCAGGTGGCTTTGAGCGTCATGGGGTCCTCCTTTCGGTGAGGGGCTTTTAAAGCGTCGGATGACGGCGAGGCCGAGCCCCGGGTGCACGACAGCCGTTCATCGGCTTCACACCCGGCTCCGGCGGCTATTGAACCAGGAGAAAGCCGTAGCGGTTTTGCTCATCCGTGGCAGATAGGTTCCTAATAGTACAAGGGCCCCCGGGTGTCAAAACGGGCGTTGTCGATAAAATCGGTAAAATACAAAATTGTCTGAAAACTCCTAGATAATTTACACTTATGTCATGTTTCGAAAGGGGCGGGCCGGCGCCAGGCCGTGACAGTGAAGATATAAGACTCAGAAATAAATGCTAAATACAAGCTGAACGGAAAATAAGTTCGGATGGCATGAATGTTGATATTGAAGAGCGTGTGAGAGCGTCGGTGGATTCCAGAAGAAAGGATTGAACATGAAACTCGAGGCGTTCGTGAACAAAGATGAGAAGAAGGCCGAGGAGGCCGTCAAGTGCAGCTGCTGCGATCGAACGCTGAAAAACTCCTCGGAATGGGTCCGCAGCCGCAAGAGCGCGATGTGCGTCTCCTGCTACGAGAGCCTGCTGAACCCCTTCCCGAAGTGCTGCAGCGGGGGCGCGCTCCTTTAGCATCGGGACGGCGGGACCCGTTGTTTCCAGCGGGGCTTTCCGGCGCTGGCTGCCTGTCCGGAGCCTTGCGGGTTGCCCCGTTTCCTCCAAAGCACGCGGCGTTTTGCCCACCCAAACCATCAGACCGGCTTCCTGCCGCGAAACCCTCCCTCCTCGTGGCAGAGAAAATGAATCGCCGCCCGCAAGGGCGGCGATTCATTTTCAGCCAACCGTATTTTAACCGGAAATTAGCAAAATCAAAACAAGCCGGCGGCATCCTTGCCTGAAACCATGGAGGCAATGACATGCTGAAATCAGATAGGACGCCCGGCGAAGTCAAATTTTTCCGCAACGCCAACACCGTGTTCATGTTCGACCCGGAAACCTTTCAGGTCTATCGATACGATGCCGGTCGGTGGGTCCAATCAAGCGACCTGAAGCTGCGCGAAGACATTCGCCTTTGCTCCGTCGAGGTGAGCCGCAGGGAGGCCTTGCAGCTCGCCTGCGGGCCATAAAAGCCGATTGAATTCCGGGGCGAAAATTTCAGATCCCGTGAGGGTCAGCGCGGGAACAGGGTTTTGAGCTTGAGCAGCAGCGATAGATCGCCTTCGACCGTGTATTTCCCGCTCATGAAGGCCTGCTGACCGTCGAGTTCCCCGGCGGCGACGGCCGTCCACACATCCTCGGGCGTGCGGATCACGATGCCGGGCGCTGCCGCCGGCCCTTCGTGGTAGCTGCAACTCTCCCCGCTGATTCTGAGATGGGCCTGAAACGGCGCCTTCCCCGACACATCGAATTGATAAACCGCCTCGAGGCCCCGGGCGGCTGTCGGGTCGAAGCCGAGCGGCATCGATTCCAGAAGCTCCCGGCAGTTCGTCGAGCGGGCGGGGCCAGGGGCTGAAGCGGTCTGCCGGTTTCCGGGCTTCTTTCCGGTCCGCCGGGAGCGGTGCTGCGCGATGGTCTCTTGAATCCAGGCCTTGCGCATCCCGGGGTCAAACGGCGTCGTTTCCCGTTCCTGCTGGACATAGGCTTCGAAATCCCGGTAGAGGCCGTGCTTTTCCCAGTGTTCGAAGTCGTTTTTCATGATCGACTCCCGGTGCTCGCGGACCAGCGCCCCCATGAACCGGTAAAAAACGAGGTCGCTGTCGGTGGCCGGGTAACGTCGTTTTTCCTTCACCGCTTGCGCCAGGTCCCGGGCCAGGTCGTGGGCGCGCGCCTCCACCGCGGGCCGGCCCAGGAATTCGCCGGGCCCGGTGGCCAGCGCGGTGAGGCGGCCCACGCTGAAGGCGCCGAAGACCCGCAGCAGGTTCCCCAAGTATTCAGCCGTCTGGGTTTCGCCGTAACCGGCCGACACGCTCACGGCCAAGCCCGGCTTCCATCGGGGTCGCGGCTTGTGGCCGAAGGCCAGGCTGCGGTCGAGAAAGGTTTTCATCTGGGCCGTGACCTGCAGGAAATAGACGGGCGAGGCCAGGATGACGCCGTCGGCCGCCAACAGGCGTTCGACGAGGCCGGCGTGATCGTCCTGGATCCAGCAACGGCCCTTTTCCATGCAAACCCCGCAGCCGATGCAGTAATCGATGTCCCGGTCGCAGAGGTGGATGACCTCGAGGGCAAGGCCGTTTTCGGCAAGGGCCGGCCTGAGCATCTCGAGCATCATGGCGGTGTTGCCGATGCCGGCGTGGGGCGACCCGTTTAAGGCCACGATGGTGAAGCGGCTTTCCATTTTTTGTTTCTCCTTTTGAAAAGGCGTGGCTCCAGTCAGGGTTCCTTCTGGAGGCGGTTGCGCAGAACCAGGCCCGCCGCCGTTAGCAAGAGAGCAAGCAGCCGGGTCTGAGCGGAGGTGAAGCCGGTCAGTTCGGACAGAAGGATCCACGCCGCAGAAACCATGGCGGGGACCTGGCGGATCAGTCGAGCCACGGTTCGCGCTCCTCGCTCTCGGGGGTCGGTGTCTCTTTCAGGTCCTTCATGGCCGCCACCCGGTGCTGGAACAGACGGTCGATGATGTAGGCTCGGCACATGCGGGCGTTCTTTACCATTCGGGTCGTTGCCGCCGCATCCTGCTGATAGGGCAGTAAGCCGGTCATCCGGTTGCGCAGCGCCATTTCCTGGTCGACGATCTTTTCGCCCAGATCCGCATAGTAAGAGAGGTCTCTCGCCCGGATGCCGAAATGGAGAGCGTCCAGGTACATCCGGCCCATGCGGACGTCCTCCGCATCAAACCGGCCCTCGTCGAGCGGCAGCAGCAGCCGCGTCCGCTGCAGCTCTTCCAGTTGGCTTTCGTTCAGGCCCGTTTCGCGGCAGAAGGCTTCGGCATCGAGCAGACGCCTGGTGCCGCCTGGGCCGAAGACTTCCTCGTTGAGTTCGAGATAGACCCCGAGTTCGGCCCCCCGATCCGTGTCATCGAGGCAGCGTTTGATTTCAGAAAGCGTGAGGCGATGGCGCTCCTGCATCTGTTGGATGAGCCGGATGCGTTCGACGCAGGCCGGGTCGTAATAGGCCATGTTGGGGCTCGTCTTGCGGGGGTGGGGCAGGAGCCCCTGGCCGATGTAGTAGAGGATGGTGGATTTGGGTACTCCGGTCGCCGAGGCGAGTTCGTTCATTTTCAACCCTTGGGCCGGTCCGCCTGAATTACGTTTTGAGTGGCGTTTGTGCACGCTGCAGCTCTTATGAAGGGTGCTGTTCGGGTTTGTTTAACGGCGTGAAGCGTCGTTGATTGGTTCCTCGCCGATTGCCTTTTCACGCCGGTCGGCCGAAAGGTTTGCGTCCGGGCGGAGCCCGCTGAAGAATCGACGCGATAGTTCCCAAATATTCTAAAATTAGATAAGTGTCAAGTGTTGCTTCACACTTTATTTTTAAGAAGGCACCGGGGCAAATTGTGCTTGCGGCAGGGGGTGTCAGCCGTCTATTTACTCGATTGAGAAAAATCCGGGGGCGATAGGCGTCTTATGCGGGACAGGACTTCAAGTGCGTCGGATTTTGCCGGGTCAAGCGGGAGCTGGGCCATTATTCCGAGCCCCTCGCCGGCATCGTGAAAATCCTCTGGGGAAAGGTCGCTGATCACAACGGTGTTGATCATGGCGTTGATCGGCAGCAAACGTCTCACCAGGTCGAGCCCCGGTATGTCCGGCAGGTTGTGGTCGATGATCACGGCGAGGGGCGGGTGCTTCATGACATCGGCGATGGCCGCCGTGCCGTCTTCCGCCCACGCCACCTGAATGTCCTGCTGCTCTGCAAGGGATTGAGCGAATTCGGCCAACCGCCTGCGACGGGGCGAGACGATTAAAATACGGTGCATGCTGAAACCTTTCGTTTCCTACGAAACAGGTCAACCCTGCGTGCGGCCGCAGCACGAGCCGGGCCCGGCGCACCCGGCCTCGGCCGGCCGGCTGCCGCAGCAGCCGTGGTCCCGCGGACCCGGCATGTTCCGGCGTCCGCTGCCGGTCAAGGTGCTGGTCGGCGACATCAGCTTTTCCGGCTGAGACCCGCCGCAGGCCGGGCATTCCAGCGGGGAGTCCGGCGCCAACACCAGGGATTCCCCCCGATAACCGCACTTATGGCAGTGGATGTCGAATATCGGCATCGAGTGTTCCTTTCTTTTCTGCGGCGCGGGGCGGCGGTTGAGAGGATGCGCCCTGCCGCCCATAGCAGTCTGCGATCGCCTCCCCGAGGGTATTGACGGCCAGTCGCGCGCAGTGCAGGTGGTCCTCCGGAAGGCCGCCCAGCTCGGCCTCCACATCCTGAGGTGTGATCTCAAGCGCCTGCTCCAGCGACCGGTTCCAGGCGAGTTCGGCCATGGCGCTGGCGCAGGCGATGGTGAAGGCGCACCCGCGGGGCATGTGCCGGATATCGCTGATCCGTTCGCCGTCCACTTTGAGGGTGATTTCGACGGAGTCCCCGCACTGGCCGACCCCGACGGCACGGCCGGCCGGCTGCTCGATAACCCCTAAATGGGACGGCACATTCACGTGCCGAATGAAGCGGTTGTCGAGTTTGCTGAAATCCATCTCAGGTCGATGCGCTTTCATGCGAACCTCGGCCGGTCATCGATTTATAAAGCCCCCGGCTGATGACCGCCCCCTCCGCCGCAGGTGTGCTGCTGGCTGAACTCCGCCAGCCGTCCTTCGTTGAACGCCTGGACGGCTTCGGCCACCGTGCGGGCCTGCCCGCAGTGGAAGACCTGGATCCCCATCTGCTGGAATCCCATGAGGGGCCGCATGCCCATGCCGCCGGCCAGCAGCACCCGCACCCGGTTCTGGGCCAGATGGCTTACCGGCGCCATGCAGCCGCCCTGTTCGTGGGGGACGTTGGGGATGACGTTGACGGATGCGACCTGCCCGTCGTTGACGGTGACCAGGGTGTAAAGCTCACAGTGCCCGAAGTGGGCGCCCACGGCGGCATCCAGGCCCCCGGGGAGTTCGGAAGGAACGGCAACGATGGTGCTCATGACAGGTTTACTCCTTTCACTCATTGTGTTGTGGATGTCGGTTTCGGACTATCGCCGCTCAAACGGCTTTTGCCTTCTGGTTTCCCAACTCTACGATGCGGCGCCACACCCGCCGGATCTCGGCAGACACTCCGTCGGCGTGGAACTCGGTGACCGCCTGCCGCAGGACCATGGCCTCGGTGACGGCCGGATCGTAAGGCAGCGTAGCGAGAAATTCAACCTGAGCCTCGCCGCACCAGCGCCGGATCCCGCTGGTGTTCGCGGGGTTCAGGTCCGCCTTGTTCACGATCACCCCGGTGGGGATCTTGAAATGCCGGCAGAGGTCGGCCACGCGTTCGAGGTCGTGAAGCCCCGACGGCGTGGGCTCCGTCACCAGGACGGCGAAATCGGTCCCGCTGAGCGAGCTGATCACCGGGCACCCGATCCCGGGCGCGCCGTCGGACAGGATCAGCGCGCGGCCGGTCTGCTGCGCCCGTTCTCTCGCCTTCCCGCGCAGCAGCGCCACCAGCCGGCCCGAATTTTCAGCCCCCGGAAAGAGCTGGGCATGGACCATCGGTCCGAAGCGCGTGCGCGACAAAAACCACTCCCCGCAGTGGCGCTCCGGAAAACCGATGGCGCCGACCTGGCAGAAGTGCACGCACACCTTGCAGCCTTCGCACTTGACGGGGTCGACGGCGAAGCCCGCCGCCTGGCTCGTGACCGCTCCGAAACGGCACACCTCGGCGCACACGCCGCACCCGTTGCAGGCCGCGAGGTCGATGACCGCTTCATGACCGGAGAAAAAATCCTCCCGGACCTCGTTCTCCGGCTGAAGAATCAGGTGCAGGTCCGGCGCGTCCACGTCCAGGTCGCAGATGACGGCGTCTGCGGCCAGGTGTGCGAAGGCCGCCGTAAGCGACGTTTTGCCGGTGCCGCCCTTGCCGCTGATGACGATGATTTCAGGCATGCGCGGTGACCTCCTGCTGCCGTGAGGCCGCGGCCAGGCCGCGCAGTCCGGCCATCAATGCCGTAAAGGTATTGCGCATGTCCGGCAGGGTTTCCGCCAGCACCTGCCCCTTGGAGTAGGCTTCCGCCAGCCGGCGCTCGAAGGGGATTTCGGCCAGGATCGGCAGTTGTCGGCTGCGGCAGTAGTCCTGCACGGAGTGATCCCCCAGCCCCGCGCGGTTGATGACGGCGCCCATGGGTTTGCCGAGGGGAGCGAAGGCTTCGTGGGCCAACCGGAAATCATGGAACCCGAAAGGGGTCGGCTCGGTGACGAGCAGAATCAGGTCGCTCGGCAGCACGGCGTTGACCGCCGGGCAGCTGGTGCCCGGCGGGGCGTCGATGATGACGTCGGAGGCCGCCTCTTGGCGGGTTTGCTCGAGCTTGGCGATGACGGCCCGCATCAAAGGGGGGCTCATGGCCTCCCCGACGCGCAGCCGGCCCATGAAAAACCCGATTCGGCCGGCGGCGCTTCCCCAGGAGATCTC
>JALOPD010000570.1 GCA_025454075.1 Desulfobacterales bacterium
GCAGGCGCTTCATGAGGTCCTCGGTCCAATGGTAGCAGAGGCCGCGGTCCTTCATCCCCGTCCGAATGAGCAGGTTGTGCCAGAGCGCGGGGGTGGCCAGGCGATAGTCTTCGGCCAGCTTCAGGGAATCGGCGACCGCGGTCTGCGCCACGCGCCGGGCCTCCTCGGGGTCGGTGGCTTTTCCGAGGCCCCGCAGACTGCCTTGAAGCGCGTCGATCCGGGATTCGATCCGGGAGGGCTCCCGGAGCAGCGCGCTGCGCGGAGCGGCGCAGCCCGAAACGAAGGCCGCTGCGGCCACGGCCAGGAAAGCTCTGCATGCCAGCGTGCGCAGCGAGGCTCTCATGCGACCTCACTGCCGGATGCCCAGCGCGGCCAGCTCGCGGCGGACGAGCGGCTCCCAGCCGCGATTGGCCTTAGGGTTGGCCGGGCTCGGGTGGGTGATCCCTCCGATTTTCACCTCCAGGTCTTGCAGGGCGGCCCGGGCGCGGTCGGCAGCAAACCGCCCGATGCCGATGACGTGCTCGGGCTGCAGATGGGCGATCGTCCGATGCAGGGCGCGGTTGCAGGCTTCAAAAAGCAGGCGGGCTTCCGCCGCTTTCAACTTGTCGGGTGTCAGATTCTGCCCTCCGGCGCCCATGAACATCAGGGGGCAGTAATTGGCCACGAAAAAGCGCGCGATTTTCTGGGCCCAACCCCAGAGGCGCTGCCCGCTGACCTCGCTGCGGGTGCAGGCGAAACCCTGGATCGGCCGCTTGGGGTGCTGGCGTTCCGGGGCGGCGACCCTGGCTTCGATTCCCATCCAGTCGCGCACGGCGGCGATTTCGCCGAAAGGAACCCCGGTCTGCGCCATGCCCCAGGGCCCGGGATTCATGCCCACCAGCACGATTTCCCGGGGAGGGGTCCCATAGCGCTGCAGGTAGCGCCGATGGGGTTCCCAGGCGTATTCGAGCGGGTTGTAGACATGCGCGACCGGCGGGCTGAAGCGCAGTCTCTCCATCTCCTTGGCCAGTTCGGCAGCTATGCGTTCGAGCGTCATCGCGTCCTGCTTTCCCTCATCCGCGCGAAAGCCCCAGGCCAAACAGCAGCACGCCGAGGGTCTGCACCAGATGATAGACCCCGTTGCGGTCGAACTCCCAGATCCATCTGACCCGCAGGCTCCGCACGGTCTGGATCCCGGCGGCGATCAGGCTGACCGCCGCTCCGGCGGCCATCCAGCCGGCGCCGGCGGACGTCCCGTGAAGCGCCATCCAGCCGTAGGCGCCCAGCGCCAGAACGAGGGTCAAGGCCTGGTAGGCGAGAAAGACGATGAAAAGCCCCGCGAACCGGCGGCCCAGGCCATAGGTCAGAAGGCCGGCCGAGAGCAGGATCGGCAGGCTGCGCGCGGCCGCTTGCCGTCCCCAGGCATCGTGCACGACGCCGACCGCGACCAGCGATATCGCCGCGCTCAGGCAGACGGTCAGGATCTGCCAAAGCCGGGTGCGGGTGCGCTGCGGCAGAGCCAAGCCGTGATAAACGGCGCCCAGCGCGGCGGCCAGGGCGATGAGCGCAAAGGCCCAGCCCCAGATCTGGATCCTCCAGGGAGGCGCAGCCTGCACCAGCAGCAGAACGGATGCACCGGCGGCCGCCAGGCTCAGCAACCCATCGGTCGCGGCCGTGGTGCGCTCGGTCGGGCTATCGCTGAGTCTCATCCTTCGACGGCGGCCGGGTCTTGGTCCGCCTGGATTCCGCCAGGCAATAGGTCGGCTCGCTGTCCGGCCCGCATAGGAAGGAGGCATCCATGCGTTCGAGCGCTCCCTCCGCCACCAGCTGGTCGAGCTCCTGGCGGTCGCCCAGGTGATGGCCGGGGTAGTAGACTCCGCGCTTCATTTTTTCCAGGATCAGGTCGGACATGGTCGTTCGGCCCGCTTCGTTCGGCATGCGGTCAGCGGCCCTTCGCGGCGGCCAGCGCGGCGCCGGCCGACTGGGTGAGGTAATTCAAATCGGTGCTCATTCCGATCAGGGTGTAGCCCTGCCGCATGAAGTCCCGGGCGGAGTCGGGGTCGCGGCAGTAGATGCCGAGCTTGCGGCCGGAAGCGAGCGCGGCGTCGCGGACCCTGCGGATGGCGGTCTGAACCTCGGGATCCTGGATCCGGCCCGCTCGGCCCATGCTGGCCGACAGATCGTATGGGCCCACGAAAATGGCGTCGATCCCGGGCACGGCCGCAATGGCGTCGATGTGGTCGACCGCCTCGATGTGCTCGGCTTGCACGATGACCGCGATCTCGCGGTTGGCATGCGCCACATACTCCTGGAAGCCGACCCCGTAGCGGTGGGCGCGGGCTCCGCCCATGCCGCGGGTCCCCTCGGGTGCGTAGCGGGCGGCGGCGGCCACGCGGGCGGCGATGGCGGGAGTGTTGACCAGCGGCACCAGGACACCGGCGGCGCCGATGTCGAGCGCCTTCTTGATCCAGACCTCCTCCCAGGACGGCACGCGCACCACGCAGGGGCAGCGCCGGCCCACCGCCTGGAGCATGCGCTGGGCCGTCAGGACGTCAAAAGGCCCGTGCTCGGTGTCGATGATCAGCCAGTCGTA
>JALOPD010000571.1 GCA_025454075.1 Desulfobacterales bacterium
GTCAGGGAGATGATCGGCCGCAAGGGCGACCAGATCGGCGCCATGAGCGGCTCCTGCAAGCTGCTCAAGGAATCCCTCGACCCGCAGATCGTCGCCGACCTGGATCGAAAGGGGGTGGCGGTGGTCGCCCTGCCCCCCTCCAAGGTGCTCAAAGGCAAGCTGGGCCTCAAGTGCTGCCAGCAGTATGCGATTCCCGAATTCGAGGAGAACATCATCCTGCTCGACACCGGACACGCCAAGCTCATGACCCCGTTTTTCCCGCTCGACCTGCTGCGGTCCATTCCCGGCTTCGAGAACGCGCGCTACGAGGACCCCTACTCCGGTGGGCTCGGCAATTCGATCCGCTACGTGGGAATGGCACCCCGCGACGACGCGCTGAAGGTGGAAGGGGCCGCCAACCTCTTCTGCGCCGGGGAAAAAGCCGGGCTGCTGGTCGGCCACACAGAGGCCATCTGCACCGGAATGGTGGCAGGCTATAACTCCGTCAGGTTCGTCCGCCGTGAAAACCCGCTGATTCTGCCGGAATCCCTCGCAGTCGGCGACGCCATCCGCTTCGTCCGCAGCCAGATGCGCGAAGAAGGCATCCTCAGCCTAAAATACACTTTTTCGGGGTCGGTTTACTTCGACCGCATGCGGGCGCGCAACCTATATACGACGGACGTTCAAGCGATAAGGCAGCGGGTCGCCGCCGCCGGACTCGAAGATGTCTTCGCCGCCGGCTGAAACGAAACGCCGACCCGCTCCGGCCCGACGTCAAGCCGGGATCTGCTTGTAGGGCTCGGCCCGTCGCGCCCATTCGCTCTGCGGAAAGCGTTCCGCCAGGGTGTCATAGGCCCAGCGCAGCCCCTTGGGGTCGTGGGTTTTCCAGTATTTCGCCACCCCCAGGAGAAAAATGGTTTCCGGCGCCGGCCCGGCCTGCGGGTGCTGGTCGAGAGCAACCGCGAGCGCCTCGACGGCGTCGGCGAAACGGAAGCGATTGAAGAACATCTTCCCTCTTCCGAGCTTCAGGTGCGCAAGGAAGTCTTCCGACGGCACGAACCCCACGACGCGGTGGTGCTCCTTGCCGGTCGAATCGTGCACCAGCAGGGTCGGGGTCCAGGCGATGTCGAACTGCTTCATCAGTTCGGTGCGTTTGTCCCAGAAGCATTGGCTTTTTACAGAAACAAACTGCTCTTCCAGGTATTTCTGAACTTTTTCGTCTGAATACGGACCCGTATTCATCGACGCGCAGCCGATTCAGCCGTCAAACCAGAAATCCTGAAACACCGGTTTATGGCTTTTTCCGGCCAGTTCGACCGCTGTTTGAAAGTCCTTCTCCCATTTGATCTCGGCCATGGCATCGCTCCTTCCCTCAAGGTTCAATTGGCTGCCAGTCGGGTGCCGCCGGAACGACTCCTGCGGCCCGTGCGCCTGGCAGCATCCTGCCCGTGACGTTGATTAAGATGATGATCGAAAATGGCCGAGTCAATGGGGATCGGTCGGGTGGGGCCGGTCAGCAGTTCCAGCAGGCCACGAAATGCCCTTCCCCGCGGTCCTGGAGCGGCGGAGGCTGCAGCCGGCACTGGCCGGTGCGGTGCGGGCAGCGGCCCTGGAACCGGCAGCCCGCAGGGGGCTCCAGCGGGTTCGGGGGCTCGCCGCTGTAGGTGATCCGCCGGCGGACGCGCTGGATTTTAGGGTCGGGAACGGGCACGGCTGAAAGCAGTGCCTGCGTGTAGGGGTGCAGCGGCTTCGCATAGATTTCCGTGCGCCCGGCGAGTTCCACGATCTTGCCGGCATACATGATGGCGATGCGGTGCGAGATATGCCGCACCACCGCGAGATCGTGGGCGATGAAGAGATAGGCGATGCCCAGGTCCTTCTGCAGGTCCTGCAGAAGGTTCACGATCTGGGCGCGGATCGACACGTCCAGGGCGGAGACGGGTTCATCGGCGACGATGAATTCGGGGTTGAGGGCGAGCGCGCGGGCGATGCCCACCCGCTGGCGCTGGCCCCCGCTGAACGCATGCGGATAGCGCGGATAGCGATCGCCGGCATCCGGCGGCAGCCCCACCCGCTGCAGCAGTTCGGCAACCTTCCCCTCTGCGTCGCGCGGTCCTGCGGCCGTCCCGTGAACCCTCAGCGGCTCGGCGACGATGTCGCGGATGCGCATCCGCGGGTTCAGGCTGGCGTAGGGGTCCTGAAAAACCAGCTGCATGTGGCGGCGCAGGGGCCGGAGGTCCTTTGCCGATGCACGAGTGATGTCCCGGCCGTTGAAGACGATGGAACCCGACGCCACCGGCACCCGGCGCAGGATGGCGCGACCGGTGGTGCTTTTGCCGGACCCCGACTCGCCGACCAGCCCGACCGTCTCCCCGGCCATGACCGTCAGGGACACGTCCTCCACCGCATGCACCATCAGGCGCCGCTGACCCCAGAACCCGCTGCGGCCGGCATCGAAACGAACCGTCAGCCCCCGCACCTCGACCAGAGGAACGGTTTCTCCCGCCTTATGCCGTTGTTCCAGAACGGACGCCACCTTTTAATGACCTGCCTTCGGATTTGTTGCGGATTTCGATCTTCGCGTTTCGGATCTGCCTTTCACGGCTGCCGCTGTCCGGCGCACCAGCACGAGACCATGCGGTCCTCGTCATAGGAGATCATGTCCGGCTGCCGGCAGCAGTTTTCGCCGGCGCAGCTGCACCGC
>JALOPD010000219.1 GCA_025454075.1 Desulfobacterales bacterium
GGTCGGCGTCGGCGGCCTCGATGCCGCGGCGGATGCCGCCGAAGACGTCCAGCTCCCAGCCGGCGTCGAAGCCGGCGTCGTAGCTGTTGGAGACGACCCTGCGGGTCTCGCCGTCCTGCCAGTCCGAATTCCGGCCGGGGGTGCGGCTGCGCTGGAAGGAGCCGCCCGCGTCCACTGCCGGCCCGAGCGCGCTCGCGGCGATCCCGCGCGCGGCGCGCGCCTGGCGGATGCGGGCCTCGGCCTGCAGCAGGTCCAGGTTGGAGCCGATGGCCCTTTCCTCCAGCGAGATCAGCGCCGGGTCCTCGAACACCGTCCACCAGCGCGCCAACTCGACGGCCGGCTGCCCGGCCGGAAAGGTCGGCGCGGCGTCGACCCAGCCGGTTGGAACCGACGTCTGCGGCGGCGTGTAGTCCGGGCCGACCAGGCATCCGCTCAGCACGGATGCATACAGGGAGATCAAGAAGGCGGCCACCGGTCTCCGGACCCGATCGGCCACAGTCCTTCCTTTTCCCCCTTTGGCAAAGGGGGACAGGGGAATTTCGAACTTCATCGGAAACTCCAGCAAGCTCAAGAATGGCATGGCGTTAACGCCTTAATGGCCGCCGGCCTCACTCGTAGCGCAGGGCGTCGATGGGATCCAGGCGCGATGCCTTCCACGCCGGGTAGAACCCGAAGACGATCCCCACGCTGGCCGAAACCAGAACGGCCGCGGCGATGGCCGGCAGCGAGGTCGCGACGGGCCAGCGCAGCAGAAGCTCCACGAGCCGCGAGCCGCCGTGGCCGAGCAGGATGCCGACGGCGCCGCCCGCCAGGCACAGGACCACGGCCTCCACCAGGAACTGCCGCAGGATGTCCCGCGCCCGCGCGCCCACGGCCATGCGCAGGCCGATCTCGCGCGTGCGCTCGGTGACCGAGACGAGCATGATGTTCATGATGCCCACCCCGCCGACCACCAGCGAGATCATGGCCACGCACAGCAGCAGGTTGGTCATCAACCGGGTGGTGGCGGTGAGGGTGGTGGTCATTTCGGTCATGTCGCGGATGGTGAAGTCGTCCGGCTGGCCGTCGCGGATGCGGTGCCGCTCCCTCAGGATGTCGGTCATCTGCTGGATGGCGGCCGGGATCTCCCCGGGGCCGCTCGCCGCGGCGAGCAGCTGATCGACGTTGGTGAAACGCACCGTCAGCGGTGTGTTGGCCGCCTGGGCTTCCGACGGTTTGGGATAGATCTCCGGGGCCTCGCTGGGGTAGAGCTTGTTGAGGGTGTTGACGGTGCTGCCGGTACTGCTGGCGGCGCTCTGGTTGGTGTTGCCGAGGGTCGAGCCGGTCACGCGATACTTGAGCGTGGTCCAGGGCGCCAGCAGGATGTCGTCCTGGTCGGAACCCATCATGTTGGCCCCCTTCGCGCCGAGCACGCCGACCACCCGGAAGGACACGTTCTTCACGCGGATTTCCCGGCCGATGGGGGATTCGCCCTGGAACAGCTCGCGCACGAGGGTCCGCCCGATCAGGCAGACCTTGTTGGCGTTGAGCACGTCGCGCTCGGTGAAGGCTTCGCCCTCGGCCAGGCTGGTCCAGTCGCGGATGTCCAGAAATGCGGGGGTCGTGCCGAGCATCTGCTGTGGCACCCAGTTGCGGTTGCCGTAGACCACCTGCGTGCGGGCGCGCACGATCGGCGCCACGTTGCGCACCGCCGGGCTGTCGCGCAAGATGGCCTCGCCGTCCTGGGGCGTCAGGGTCGTCACCGAGCCGGCGCCGAAGCTCACCCCGCCGCTGGCGGCCGTGCCGGGCACCACCAGCAGGACGTTGGCGCCCATGGTGGCGATGGTCTTCTGGATGGCCGCCGACGAGCCGGTGCCGATCTCCATCATGGCGATGACCGCCCCGACGCCGATGACAATGCCGAGGGTCGTGAGCAGCGCCCGCATCGGGTTGCGGCGCAGCGCCGTCAGGGCGGTGCGCGCGGTGCGATACACGCTCATCGGGCACCGGCCATGTCCGCCGCCGGCGCCACGGACCGGACGGAGGCGTCCGCTCCGGCGTCGGAGGGCACGCAGACCGCGCTGTCCTCGATCAGCCCGTCGTGGATGCAGACGATGCGCCGGGCGGCCCGGGCCACGGTGGGGTCGTGAGTGACGATGATGATGGTCATGCGGTCCTTTTCGTTGAGCTGCTGGAACAGCCGCAGCACCTCCGCGCTGGTACGGGAGTCGAGATTGCCGGTCGGCTCGTCGGCGAAGATCAGCGGCGGGTTGTTGACGAGCGCGCGGGCGATGGCGACCCGCTGCTGCTGCCCGCCGGAGAGCTGCGACGGATAATGGTGCAGGCGGTCGCCGAGGCCGAGCCGCTCGAGGACCTCGCGGGCCTTGCGCCGGGCCTGGCGTTCGGCGAGATGGTCGGCCGTGTAGGCGAGCGGCATCGCCACGTTGTCCAGCGCGCTGGTGCGCGGCAGGAGATTGAAATTCTGGAAGACGAAGCCGAACGTCTGGTTGCGCAGCTGGGCGCGTTCGTCGGCCGAGATCGCCGACACCTCGCGGCCGTCAAGCCAGTATTCCCCGGTGGTCGGCCGGTCGAGGCACCCCAATATGTTCATCAGGGTGCTCTTGCCCGAGCCGGAGGCTCCCATCAGGGCGACCATCTCCCCGCGGGCGATCTGCAGCGACACCCCCTTGAGCACGGGAACGTCGATGTCCCCCAGGCGGTAGGTCTTGCAGATGTGCTTGAGTTCGATGAGTTCCATGAAACGCTTCCGGAAAGTCATTTCCTTTTTTTGTGGGAGCGGCATCTTGCCGCGATGTCATCGTGGCTGGAAGCCACTCCCACAAAAAACAGACTTTCTTGCCGATAAAGTGGCGCCGCTCGTATAACCCGCTAAACCATAAGAAAAAGAGGCAAGTTTTACCGCGGCCTGCCGCCGCCGGCTGAGCCGCCGCCACGCGGGAAACTGGGCGTGAAGGGGTTGCTGGTCTCCGGTCTGGCGCCGGCCTGCAGCTCCACACCGGTAACGATCTTCAGCCCTTCGGCCAGATTTTCGCCGGCAACCTCGGTCATGGCGTTGTCGCTCAGGCCGGCGGCTACGGCGAGCGGGCGCACGTAGTCTCCCGCCGGCAGCCACACGCTGCTCCGGTTGGCCTGCGCGCCGGCGCCCGCGGTCTGGCCCGCGCCGGGCCGCTGCCCTTCCTTGGCCTGGGCCCGGCCCTCGGCGGTGGATGCGGCCGCGTCGCGGAATTCCGGCGCGATCTGCTCGGGCGTCGGCCGGAAGCGCAGCGCCGCATTGGGCACCTGGAGCACATCCGCGCGGCGTTCCAGCTCGAACTGGACGTTGGCGGTCAGGTAGGGGAGCAGGCGTCCGCTGGAGTTGTCGGTGACCACCTCCACGGTGTAGGTGACCACATTCTGGGTCATGGAGGCGTTGAGCCGGATCTTCCCGACTTCGCCACGGAAGGTTTCGCCGGGAAAGGCATCCACGGTGAACGCCACCGGCTGGCCGGTGCGGATCCTGCCGATGTCGGCCTCGTTGACCGCCACCCAGACCTGCATACGCCTGAGGTCCTTGGCGATCAGGAAAAGGCTGGGTGCGTTGAGGCTGGCGACGACGGTCTGGCCGATGTTTACCCGGCGGTCGATGATGACGCCCTTGACCGGCGACGTGATCGTGGTGTAGCCCAGATTGCGCTGCGACCGACGGAAGAGAGCCTCGGCCTGGGACAGGCTGGCCCGGGCCTGCAGGATGGCGGCCTGGCCCACGGCGACGTTGGCCACGGCCGCCTCGTAGGCCGAGCGGTAGCCGTCGAAGGTGGCTTCGGCCAGCGCCTCGGAGGGGCCCAGCTTCTGCGCCCGCTGCCAGTCGCGCCCGGCCTGGTTCAGCTTGGCCCGCAGCTGGCCCAGGTCGGATTCGGCCCTCTGCAGCGCGGCCCTGGCGGCCTGCACCTGGGCTTCGGCCTGGGCCGCGTCCGCGGCATAAAGCGAGTCGTCGATCTTGGCCAGCACGGTGCCCGCCTCGACCGCCGAGCCGTAGTCGACGGTGCGGCCGGCGGCGTCCCTGCCGAAGGACACGATCTGCCCGGCGATCTGGGCGCCGACGTCGATGACCTCCTCGGGAACCACCGTGCCGGTGGCGCTGATCGAGACCACCAGATCGCCGCGTTTCACGGTCGCCGTGCGGAAGACGGCCCCGGACTCGCCGCCGCGCAGCGCATACCAGGCAATCCCCGCGCCGATGACCCCCAGCCCGATGGCTCCGGCCACGGCACCCTTTAGCCAGCGCCTCATTCCAAAGCTCCCGCTCTGCGTGTCATATCACCCCGTTAGAATCTTGCGCGGGGACGCATCCATCGTTTCCGAATGGACCCGGCATCGTCATTCCGACGAACCCCGGCCCGTGTTCGGCCCGGGCGGATCAGATCCGGCATGACGGTGCTGTTTCGGGACGTTTAACCGGTGCGGCCCGCTGCCCAAGGCATCATCTTCTATGACGAATTAACCAACCCTTGTGATTACTTTGATAACAATAAGCTTTTCGCTTCTTTTCCGCAATGGAAGGAAAGGTGGGGATCAGGCAGAGCGTGCGCCCGAGAAGGTCGGTTTCGCCGCTAATGGAGACGACGATTCTTTTGACAATGGTGTCGTCACATATCATGACATTTGACGATGAAGACGACAAATGCCGTAAGTGGTGTCGCGTCTCGATTAAGGCATTGCGCTATATCGGGTTAAGTGCAGCCTAGTGATAACTCAGTCCAGACCCAGCTTCGCTTTGCATTGGTTGCACTGCACGGCGCCGCGGAAAACCCGGTTGCCGCATTCCGGGCAGATATAGCGGGCCTCCTCGTCCTGAATCCACTTTTCGGTGCCGTACTTCCGCCGATACGGGACCGCGCGCAGGACCACCTCTTTGCCGACGGCCATCGGGAAATTCTCGATATGCCGGCAGGGGAATTCGTCGCACTGGTGGCAGCCCTCATAGCCTTTTCTTTGCGTGCAGTCCCTGATCTCGCACTGGTTGCAGTGCATGAACCGATCGTTGGAAAGGCACCCGCAGCAGCGGATGTCGGCCGCCGAGAGAGTTTCGCTGTTGGGAAGCGTGCCCTTGCCGGCAACCCCGCCCCGGTAGAGGTTCGCCAGGCGCTCCTTGAATTTCTGATTGCTGTCGCGGTGGGCGATGTAGATGGCGCAGACTCCGCAGTAAAGGCCGCAGGGCGAAGCGAATTCAGGATAGATTTTCGTCATCGGTTTTCCGCCTCCAAAAACGGTCGACAAATTAAGTGCCAATGATATATATCTGGCGCACCATGAGCAATCAAGGCGCTATACTCCGCGAAAGGCCGAACCGGGTCCTGCAGGCATTTGCTCAGCCGCCTTCTTCGGACGGAAAAGCTGAGGGAGATCAAGGCGTGGCAGAAACGATCAGCGATATGGCAAACGATCCAGGGCCGGCCCCGCGCGCTCCGGCCGAACCTCAACGCACCGCCGACATCGCTCGGCTGGACCTCACCCGGCTGCGGATCGAGGACGGCGTCAAGCTCGATACGGTGTTCGAGCGGGTGACGGAGACGGCCGCCGACATCCTGAACGTGGAACGCGTCGGGGTGTGGCTGATGGTGGACCACCGGCGGGCGCTGCGCTGCATAAACCTCTACGAGCGATCGAAGAAAAGCCATTCAGCCGGCGTCGCCCTGACGTCGGACCTGATGGCGTTCGCCCGCCCCGGTCCCCGCTCGGTGCGGATCCTGTGCCCGGCCGAGGTCATTGACGCCCAGTTCCCCATCCTGCAGGCCGCCGCCGGCGAACGCCACCCGTTGACGATCGACACCCGGTCGGCGGCCGGGCGCGTGCTGATCGCTCCGGACCTGCTCGAGCGGCTCATGCTCAACCTGGTCGTGAATGCCCGCGACGCCATGCCCGATGGCGGCTCCATCGCCCTGGTTCTGGACGAGGTCGACGACCGCGGCGAGGACGGCAAGGCGGACCGGTTCGTGCTGATCGCGGTGGGAGACAGCGGCACGGGCATTGCGGCGGATCTGCTGGGCAAGATTTTCGACCCCCTTCTTCACCACCAAGCCGCGGGGCCAGGGGACCGGGCTGGGCCTGGCGGTGGCCAGCCAGATCGTCGCCAGCGCCGGCGGGTTCATCCGCGTGGAGACCGCCGTCGGGCAGGGCAGCACCTTCCGGGTGCTCCTGCCGCGGGTCAGCAGCTGAGGTCAACGGCGCCGCGCCGCCACCGCAGCACTGCCGGGGCGGCGGTCGGGCCGGCCGTTTGCCTTGCTTGACAGCGCTGGAGCCATCTCCTATAGTCCAACCCCCAATCGCAGAAGGATCGTTCGACGAATAGCCATCTCCTATAGTCCAACCCCCAATCGCAGAAGGATCGTTCGACGAATGTATGCCAAGAAGATATCCGAAATCGAAAACCTGATCCGCCGGCAGGACGAGTGGCGCTGCCAGTGCATCAACCTCATCGCCAGCGAAAACGTCATGAGCCACCGCGCCCGGGCCGCCGGGTGCTCGGATTTCGCCCACCGCTATGCCGAGGGTCATCCCGGGGAGCGCTACTACCGGGGAACGTCCTACATCGACGAAATCGAAAGCCAGCTCAAGACCAACCTGAAGATCATCTTCGAGTGCGACCACTGCGAGGTGCGGCCGATCAGCGGGACCAACGCCAACGAGGCCGTCTTCAGCCGGTTCGTCGGGCCGGGCGACGTGGTCATGGTCAACTCCACGCCGGGCGGCGGGCACATCAGCCACCACCGCCGGGGATCGCTCGGCAAGTTCACCGGCAACATCATCGACTTTCCGGTGACGCCGGACGGCTACCGCATCGACGTCGAGAAGACCGCCTACCTGATCGAGAAAACTCGTCCGAAGCTGATCGTGGTCGGCAAGAGCCTTTTCCTTTTTCCGGAGCCCGTGGCCGCGCTGGCCGAGGTCTGCCGCCACACCAGGACCCTGATCATGTACGACGCCGCCCACGTCCTGGGCCTGATCGCCGGCAAACACTTCCAGCGACCGCTCGCGGAGGGCGCCTGGCTGATGACGGCCAGCACCCACAAGACGTTCTTCGGCAGCCAGCGCGGCGTCATCCTGAGCAACATGGAAGAGGACGCCTGGCGCCGGATCGACCGCGGCGCCTTCCCCGGCTCCTCCAGCAACCACCATCTCGACACCCTGGCCCAGATGGCCATCTGCGCCTTCGAGATGATGGACTTCGGCGAAACCTATGCGGAGGACACCATCCGCAACGCCAAGACGCTGGCAGCCGCCCTGGACCGACTGGGCTTCGACGTCCAGGGCCGGGAGTTCGGCTTCACCGAAAGCCATCAGGTGGCCGTCAACGTCAAGCCGCAGGGCGGGGGGGAGAAAGTCTCCCGGACGCTCGAGGTCAACGACATCATCCTCAACATGAACATGCTGCCCCACGAGCCCCTCAGCAGCCACGACCGGCCGGACGGCATCCGCATCGGGGTGCAGGAGATGACGCG
>JALOPD010000045.1 GCA_025454075.1 Desulfobacterales bacterium
GCGTATGGACGACGGCTCCATGACGGTGACGGCGTACTTGGTGATGGGCCGGACCAGGCCGACGATATCGATCTCCTGAAACCCCATCTGGCGCACGCCGCGCGCTCCGGTCATGTCCGGCCGCTTGACCTGACCCGAGAGGAACAGGACCGGGGTCGAATCGAGCCAGGCAGCGGCAACGCCCGTGATGGCGTTGGTGCCGCCGGGCCCGGTGGTCACCAGGGCGACCCCCAGGTGGTTCGTATATTGGCTGTAGGCCTCGGCCGCGATCGCGCAGGCCTGCTCGTGCAGGTTGCAGATATAGGTGAGGTCCTTGTTCCGGCCGAGTGAATCCACCAGATGCATGGCGCCGCCGCCGGGCAGCATGAAGACGTGCCGCACCCCTGCATCCACGATGAAGTTCATTACAAAATCAGAAAGCTTGATCATCCGTTTTGCGTTCCGGCGTGTCTTTTATCTAAGGGAAGCAATTACATTCATGGAGCACGTCCTGCCTTCACCCCGGCGGTGCGACCACGCGGTCGCACTGCAGCGACTTTTGCACGCCGGCGTCGACGCGGATGTGCGCATTGATGCGCTCCAGCTCCGGGTTATTGGTGAGAAAATCGAGTACGTCCTGCATGCCAAAAAAAGGATCGCCCGGATGGAGGTTTTCGAAAATAACCCGCAACAATTGATAATCTTCGGGATTGTCCAGGGTCCAGCGCTTTCCGGAAAGGTCCTCCCGGTACTCGAGGTGGCGGATCGCAAACATCTCCGGATGCTTGGGGACATAGAGCGTGATGTGTTCCCGTTCCGAGAAAAGCGCCGCATGGCGCCACACCTCGCCCAGCGTCCGGCGGGTGAAGATTTCAACATCCTGGCCGACGGGGTATGTCCGCCGCAGGGTGTTGCCGGTGTAGTCGGCTCCCGAGGAGAGATGCAGGCGGATGGCGTCATCCACAATTTGCGGATCGATCAAAGGGCAGTCGGCCTTGATCCGGACGACGTGGGCTCCGCCGAAGAGCCGGGCCGCCTGGTAGTAGCGTTCAAGCGGGTCCTCTTCGCAGCCGCAGTAAACGCGCACCCCCAGATCGGCGCACAGCTTGACGATGGCAAGATCTTCGGGGTTGACGGTGGTCGCAACGACCAGCGTGCCGGTCAGCCGGCTTCGCCGCAGCCGCTCGATCACATGCGCGAGGGCGGTCTTGCCGGCGAGGTCGAGCAGCACCTTCGCGGGCAGACGGGTTGACCCCTTGCGCGCCTGGATGACGGTCAAGACGTTGCCTGCCATGCGGCCTCTTTTCCTGTCCCTCCATCCTCGGATGCAAACCGATCCGTCAGCTGATCGAGGATATCCTTCAAGGTCAGGGGGCTCCTGTTCCAGGGCTGCTTGAGAAGAAAGACCCGGATGCCGAGCCTCTCCGCCGCCAGGCAGTTCTCCGGTTGGTCATCGATAAAAAAATCCACTTTTTCCAGCCATGCCAGGTAGTCGGCCTTGCTGCGGTCCGGCTGCCGTGATGATTGCCCCGCCCTTTCCGAGGGGACATAGCTGAAGCTCTGAAACCACTCCCCGAAATGCCTCATCACCCATTCGATCGCCGGGATCACGCTCGCCCGCGGCCGTGCGGTCAGGGCGATGTGCCGGTAGCGGTCGCCATGCGCGCGGAACCATCCCGTCAGTATTTTTTCCGGCTGCATGCGCGCCGCCGTTTCCGATTGCCTGAAGCGATCGAGCGATTCGAGGTAGACCGCCTTGGATACCCCGATCAGCCCATGCGGCGGATTGGCAGAGAGCTCTTGGTATCTCACCCGCCGGCAGTCGGCTTTCCGGGGAAGCCATTCGGTTTCGAGCCAGGTTTCGGTGAGATTGTTCAGCACGTCGTCGATGTCCCAGGCGATCGTTTTCATCGGATCGGTCGGCGGATCTCCTTTTCCCGAAATCAACCGCCGCACTCCAACCAATAGGAGATTACGGTCTTGCGGTCCGGGTTGCACATGATGGCTTCGTCGGTGTAGTAGGAGTCGTTTTTGAAGTGGGTCGAGGAGATCTCCTCGATGATGGCCCCCTGGCTGCTGCTGAAGGGATGTTTCGTGCCGCGGTCGATGGTGACCACATCGCCGCGCCGGCACTCCTTCATGGCTCCGTTCAGGCCCAGCCGAACATCGCCGTCGAGGACCACAAACGTCTCTTCCTTGATTTTGTGATACTGTTCGGGGTGCCGCTGCCCCGGCAGCAGGACGATCAGCTTCTTGCAATACTCCCGGTTGACTACATTGATGATGGTGCAGCCGACCTCCTCGAATCGGTCGATTCCGTAGTGATGCGAGATCTCGAGCGTGGCCATGCCGGGCACCACGATATTCCGGTCCGCCAGCATCCTCTTGACTCTCTGCACGATGCCATAGACCTTCTCCCTCTTGTCGACCCGCTTCAGCGCATCAAGCGGAATGGGTGCGTCCTTGGGGATCTCCCGATCGATGGTGTATTCAATGTACTTGGACAGGTCATTGGCCAACAGCTGCCCATCGGAGCAGGGGAAAGCCAAAAAAGAATTGGCCGCATCGATTTTCTCCCCCCGATCGATTTTTCGGTTGGCGAAAACCCCGCGCTTGAACTGCCGCAGGTCGGCATGCTCTTTGGGGGTCGCCTGCGCCCGCTGCCCCGCCACACCGCCCATCCGGTAGGCTCGATCGGCGGACTGCAGCCAGCGGCGCACCTGCTCGGGCGTCGCCGAATAGTCGTTCTTTTTGAATGTTTCGGTTTCGACCGCCACATGCTTTTCAAAAATGCGCGCCCCCTTGGCAATAACCAGCCGAATCGATTCGGTGTTGTCGGGCGCTTCGTGGGTCGAATAGCCGATGGGCAGCCCGGGATAGCGCTGCCGGAGCAGGTCGATCTGGTTCAACTGGAGGTTGTCGATGCGGGTCGGGTACTCGCCGACGCAATGCATGAGCGCGAAATCCTTGTTGCGGTGCTTGAAGAAGCTGACGACCCGGTCGATCTCTTCGAGGCCGGCCCCGGCCGTGGATGCAATCAGAGGCTTGTCTGCTTTGACGATCCGCTCGAGCAGCGGCCAGTCCGTGAACGAGCAGCTCGCGATCTTGATGACTTTGAAATTCATCTCTTCGATCAGATCGACCGACGGCTCGTCGAAGGGCGTGCAGATCGGGATGAAGCCCCGCGCTGCGGCCGCAGCTTTCAACCTCCGGAATTGCTCCACGGACAAGCGGGTGTCGCTGAAGCGTTTGACGTATTTCACCTCCGTGCGCGCCTGGTGAGCCGGATGAATGAAGGTGTCCAGGTCCCTGAACTGAAACTTGAAGCCGAACCGGAAGGGAAACGTTTGCGAGGCCGTTGCAAAGGCATCGATCATGGCGAGCCCGTGCTGCTCGCTTCCCATGTGGTTGTTCGCCATCTCGAAGATGAACAGCGGTTCGTCGAACATGGTCTTCATCTCTTTTTCCCTCTTCCGGCGGGTCGGCTGTTCACAAAGGCGTGGATCCGATCGACCACATAGCCGCACATCTTCTCCGATAGCCCGGGGTAGACCCCGACCCAGAAGGTGGAATTCATGATGCGGTCGGTCTGCTCCAATCCGCCCGCGATCCGATAGCGGGCGTCTTTGTATGCCGGTTGTTTCGTCATGTTGCCTGCGAAAAGCAGCCGCGTGGCAATGTTGGCACTCTCTAAAAAAGCCACCAGTTCATTGCGGGTGAACGGTGCCTCCGGGGCAACGGTGATGGGAAAGCCGAACCAGGAAGGATCGGAGAGACGGGTCGGCTCCGGGAGGATCAACAGCGGCTCGAGCGGCGTGAGCCCCGCATGCAACAGGCGGAAGTTTTGCTTTCGGATCGCTACAAATTTCGGCAGCTTTTTGAGTTGGGCCAGGCCGATGGCTGCCTGCATCTCCGTTGCTTTCAGGTTGTAGCCGATGTGCGCGAAAACGTATTTGTGGTCGTAACCGTAGGGCAGATCGCCGAACCGGCCGCTAAACCGCCGGGTGCAGGTGTTGTCGGCTCCGGGCTTGCACCAGCAGTCGCGCCCCCAGTCGCGGAAGGATCGAACCAGCGCGGCGAGCAGCGGATCGTTGCTCAGCACGCAACCGCCCTCGCCCATGGTGATATGGTGCGCCGGGTAGAAGCTGAACGTTGAGACGTCGCCGAAGGTCCCGACCATTCGCCCGTCATATCGGGATCCGACCGCATCGCAGCAGTCTTCGACCAGCCAGAGGTGGCGGGCTTTGCAGAACCGGGCCACCCGGGACAGGTCGAAGGGGTTTCCAAGCGTATGCGCCAGGATCACGGCCCGGGTTTTCGGGCCAAGAGCGGCTTCCAGCGCCTCCACGTCGACGTTGTAGGTCGGCAGCGACACATCGACGAACACCGGGACCAGCTGGTTCTGGAGGATGGGGTTGACCGTCGTCGGGAACCCGGCGGCCACCGTGAGCACTTCATCGCCGGCCTTCAACCGGCGCCGCCCCAGCTTCGGCGAGGTCAAGGCGCTGATCGCCAAAAGATTGGCGGAGGATCCGGAATTGACCAGCAGGGCGTGTTTGGCTCCGATGAAGGCGCCGAACTCATTTTCGAAGTCATCGGTAAAGCGCGAGCTCGTCAGCCAGAAATCGAGCGCGGACTCCACGAGACAGCGCAGCTCACTGGCGTCGAAGACCTTGCCTGAGACCGGCACCGGCGTTTCGCCCGGGACAAACGCCTTCGACGGGAACGCGGCGTCGTAGTAAACCTGAACCCGCTCGGCGATGTCGCGTCTCAAGGTGTCCGGCGTGGGTGGCATGGAATTCACGTCGACCTCTCAGGCGCTCATGTAGGCGGCTATCTGCTCTTGGGACACCCCGTACATCTCCTCGCCCGCGAAAAAGCGCCGATACCAATCGATGGTGGCTGACACCGCCTGCCTGAACGTCCACCGCTGCCGCCACCCCAGAAGGGTGTTCGCCTTGGAGCTGTCCAGCTTGAGGGTCCGCGCCTCATGCGGGTCACGCCCAGCGGGGGTTTCGAACGCTCCGCCCCCCCACTCCTCGAGCACGTGGTTCACCAGCCCCTGCACCGTCACAACCGCCGCCTCGTTCGGACCGAAATTCCAAGCACCCGAAAAGCGGTCCGGCATGGCGTGCATCCGGACCGCCAAAAGCAGATAGCCGTAAAGCGGTTCAAGGACATGCTGCCAAGGCCTTACGCACAAGGGGTTGCGGATGACGACGGGTCGCTGCCGGCTCAGGGTCCGCATGCAATCGGGGATGAGCCGGTCCTCGGCCCAGTCGCCTCCGCCGATGACGTTGCCCGCCCGGACCGAAGCCAACGCTTTGGGGCAAGCGTGCGGCCGACCCGCGTCGAAATAGCTTCTGGCATAGGCCGCCGCCACGAGTTCGGCGCACCCTTTGCTGCTGCTGTAGGGGTCATCTCCTCCGAGCCGGTCGTTTTCGCGGTAGCCCCAGACCCACTCTTTGTTTTCATAGCACTTGTCGCTGGTGACATTGACGACGACCGCCACCGAGGAGCACTGCCGGCATGCCTCTAAAAGATGGACGGTCCCCATCACGTTGGTCCCGAACGTCGCGACAGGTTCCTGGTAGGAACGCCGCACCAGTGACTGCGCCGCCAGATGGAAGACGATCTCCGGACGGTAGTCGGTTAAAACCTGTTTCAAGGCGCCCAGATCGCGAACATCGCCCTCGATGGAGGTGATTCTGTCCTTTAACCGGCACGCCTCGTGATGGCTGGGCGTCGTCGGGGGAGGCAATGCGTAACCGATGACATCGGCCCCCAGCTCGCGGAGCCACAGCGAGAGCCAGGAGCCCTTGAATCCGGTGTGGCCTGTGACCAAAACTTTCTTGTCGCGATAGAAATCTCTCAATTCCGATTCCATGCGGCGCTACCACACTTTCCATTTCGCCTGGCCTTGACGCCACAGGGAGTTGAGATAGTCGACGTCGCGCAGCGTGTCCATGCACGACCAGAACCCCGGGTGCTTGTAGACCTTGAGTTGTCCCTCGGCGGCGAGCTTCTCCAGCGGACCGATCTCCAGATCACACCCGTCGTCGAAGGTGAAGTAATCGAATATTTTTCGTTTGAAGACGAAAAAGCCGCCGTTGATGTAGGCGGCGCTCTTCTCCTGCTTTTCCAGAAATTTCAATACGTCGTCGCCCTCGATATTCAGCTCCCCGAAACGGGAGATATAGTTCACCCCTGTCACCGTCGCTGTTTTTCCGTGGCTTTTGTGAAACGCGATCAGGGCATGGATGTCGATGTCGCCCACACCGTCGCCGTAGGTCACCATGAAGGTGTCGCCGTCGATGTATTTTTCGATTTTTTTCAAACGGGCGCCCTTGAGCGCCTTGTCGCCGGTGTAGGCCAGCGTGACCTTCCAGCCGACCTCGGAGTGGTTGTTTTCAACCTCGATTTTTTTGTTGGCGCCGTACTCGATTGTGAAGTTGCTGTTGAGGACCTCGTAGTTGTAGAAATACTCCTTGATCATCTCCCCCTTGTAGCCCAGACAAAGCACAAACTCCTTGAAGCCGTAATGGCAATAGGTTTTCATGATGTGCCACAGGATGGGGCGCGTTCCGATGTTCACCATCGGCTTGGGTTTGAACTCCGTTTCTTCCCTGAGACGAGTTCCCAAGCCACCGCACAGGATAACGGTTTTCATACAGCCTCCATCGTTCCGGCCGAACCTCCCCTTTGCCGTCTTAGACTCGCACGCCGGCTATCATCGGTTGGGTTTGCTATCCCCCCCAAGGTCGTTCTTTTCAGAGTCGGGTTCTCCTGCAAAAAAGCGGTAGACCTCCTGCTTCACCAACCCGGCGACCCGGTCGGCCAGGTGCTCCAACCCACCGCCCCCCCGCGGTTGAATCAGCGCGACCCGGTCCTGGACCAGGGCATGGCGCACCTCATCCAAGCCGAGCCCCTGCTTCTTGAGCGCCTTGATTCGGGCGATGATCCCTAAATGCTCCTGCGTGTATCTGCGCTGCCCTCCGGGGCTTCGAATCGGATTTAGGAAAGGTGTGAACCGCCGCTCCCAGTAGCGCAGCGTCGATCGTGAAACATCGGATTGTCGACTGGCCTGATGGATGGTGAATAGCCGCTCAGCAGGTGTCCTGTTCATTTAATTCCCGTGCGATGGATAGAAGTCTGATGAGAGGGGGCCGAACCGCTCTGGACGGCGAACGATCGAGTCCAACAAAACGTGAACTTTAACTTTAGTGTGAACTTAAGCAATAAGCATGCCTTTAGCTTTAATCTGAATTTTTCACATTTTTGCAATTGGTTATGTAAAAGCTACAGCTGAAAGGAGTTGATGTTTTTGAAGTTTACAGTCAATTCCATGACGCGCGCCTACTGAAAAGAGCCTTGGCGTGCGGGTTTGACAATGGCCTGCGAGCCGTTGGAAGCGAGGGCGCCGGGTGGGATGGAATGAGTATCGTGGCGGTGGTTCAACCCATGACGTGCAGACGCGGCAGTTCGCTGCGCCGGCAGCGCTGGATTTTCCTCGAAAGGGCCGTGGTGCTGTAGCCCTGCAGCACCTCGATCAACCGCACGGCGCCCCCGTAGGACTCGACCATCTCCCGGCCGACCACCTGCCGGATCGAGTAGTCCGAACCCTTGGCGAGGATGTCCGGCGTCAGCATGGCGATCAGGTTTTCGGGGGTGTCCTCTTCGAAGAGAACCACCATGTCCACGCAGTCGAGCGAGCCCAGGATGCAGGCGCGGTCCTGCTCGGTTAAAATCGGACGGGAGGGCCCTTTGAGCCGCCGGACCGAGCTGTCGGCGTTGAGCCCCACCACCAGGCGGCCCCCGAAATCCTTGGCCTTGTTGAGCAGGTGGATGTGGCCCGGGTGGAGCAGGTCGAAGCAGCCGTTGGTGAAGATGATCTTCTCGCCGTTCGCCCTCCAGGCATCGACCTGGACGAGGGCGGTCTCGCGGCTGAAGAGCTTGGTCTGGAAATGGCCGTTCACCGCGGCCTCCGCGGTTTTCAGCGCGCTCGTGAGCTCGAAGAGGTTGATGGGCTGGGTCCCCACCTTGCCGACGACGACGCCCGCGGCCAGGTTCGCCAGACGCGCCGCATCGGGAAACGCCATGCCGGCGGCGACCGCCAGCGCCAGCGCGGCGATGACCGTGTCGCCGGCCCCGGAGACATCGAAGACCTGCCGCGCCTGGGTCGCGATGAACTCGGGCGCAAGGCCTCTGCCCATAAGACACATGCCGGCGGCGCCGCGCGTGACCAAAAGCCGGGCCAGATCGAGCTGGTCGATGGTTCGCCCCATGGCGGCTGACAGGGCCTCGTCCGTTGCGAAGGCCGCCCCGTCGTAGGCCTCCATCTCCCGGCTGTTGGGCGTGATGCAGGTCGCCCCGCGGTAGCGCTCCCAGTCGCGGCCTTTGGGGTCCACGAAAACGGGAATGCCGCGGCGGCGGCCGACGGCGATCACCGCTTGGCTCATGCCGGCGGATTGGAGAAAGCCCTTGCCGTAATCGGACAGGATGATCGCATCGGCTGCGGCGGCGTGCGCTTCGACGCGCCGGATCGCTTCCTGCACGACCTCCGCGCCGGCCGCCCGGATCTCCTCCTCGTCGAGGCGGATCAACTGCTGGCCGTTTGAAACGAGGCGGGTTTTGGTGATGGTCGGCCGATCGGGGCACTCGATGCTCAGATCCCGGATCCGGTCGTGGTGGAGGAGCCCCTTGAGCCTGCGGCCGGCTTCGTCCGCCCCGCGCAGCCCGACCACCGAAACCGCGGCGCCCAGGCCGATCAGGTTCGAGGCCACGTTGCCGCCCCCGCCGCGCACCTCCGAGTGTTTCTTGACCTGAAACACCGGCACCGGCGCCTCCGGTGAGATCCGTCTGACCTCGCCCCAGAGGTAGCGATCCAGCATCAGATCCCCCACGACCAGGATGCGGTGTTTTTGAAAATCCGGGAGAACCGTCGACAGGGGCATGAGCACTCCTTCCGGCAGCCGTTGCGCGCGTGGACGCTGAAGGCTCAGGCGGGAACCGGCATCCCGCCGCCGCGATTGGGATAGGCGCTGCGCCCTCCCGGTTGCGGGTAGTCGGCGATCCGCGCGCGGTCCGTTTTGGTCCCCTGCGCACGGCATGAATCCGCGGCGATCAGAGCCGGATGATCGGCGATGAGGCCCTTGAAATAGTCGATGGTGGCGGCCAGCCCCTCATCGAGCTCGATTTTCGGCCGCCAGCCGAGCTTGTGCCGGGCCAGATCGATGTTCGGCCGGCGCTGGGTCGGGTCGTCCGCCGGAAGCGGCCTGCGGACGATCCGCGACCGGGACCCGGTCAACCGGATGACTTTTTCGGCCAGTTCGAGGATGGTGAACTCATGCGGGTTGCCCAAGTTGACCGGGCCGATCCAGCCCTCGGCATTGTCCATCATTTTCAAAAAGCCATCGATCAGGTCATCGACGAAGCAAAAGGAGCGGGTCTGGCCGCCGTCGCCGAAAACGGTGATGTCCCGGCCGGTCAAGGCCTGCATGATGAAGCTGCTCACCACCCGGCCGTCGTTCGGGTGCATGCGCGGCCCGTAGGTGTTGAAGATCCGTACGACGCGTATGTTCAGGCGGTGTTGGCGGTGGTAGTCGAAAAAGAGGGTTTCCGCGCACCGTTTTCCCTCATCGTAACAAGACCTTAAGCCGATACAGTTAACGTTTCCCCAGTAGTCCTCGGTCTGGGGGTGGACCGTCGGGTCGCCATAGACCTCGGAGGTGGAGGCCTGCAGTATCTTGGCTCTGACGCGCTTGGCCAGCCCCAGCATGTTGATCGCCCCGTGCACGTTCACCTTCGTGGTCTGGACCGGGTCGTTCTGATAGTGGACCGGCGAGGCCGGGCAGGCGAGATTGTAGATCTCGTCCACCTCGAGATAGAGCGGAAAGGTTATATCGTGTCTGATGAACTCGAAATTCCTGTTGTTCAGCAAATGGGCGATATTGCGTTTGCTGCCCGTGTAGAGATTGTCGCAGCAGATGACCTCGCAGCCCTCCTGCAGCAGCCTCTCGCACAGAAAAGACCCCAAAAAACCAGCCCCGCCCGTGACCAGAACGCGCTTGCGAATGTGCATACCGACCCCTTCTGCTCGTATTGATGTGGCAAAAGGTGCAAAAGCAACATGCATGCCATTTGCAGCCTTTATTTTTACAATGTGTTTACAGGCAGTTAAAATTACAGCGAGCTCCCCGGTCAATTTCGTGACGATCCCTGTCGCCGATATTGGCTTTCCGGCGGATGGACGAATTCCATAAAGTTTTTCGGTTGATAGGCCGATATAGGTCAGGAAGAGCCTCGACAGGCGCTGTTTCCGGAGGGGCTCGACGTCACTTTTCACGACGACCACAGCGGCGGTGAACGACGATGTATGTTTCCAACTCGGATGCGGCCGACAGCCTGTTTTCAGCCACGCTCACCCAGTCGACCGGGCTGGAGAACCTGGCCAACGCGGCGCTGCAGCGCGGGATCGAGCGGTTTCAGAAGAAGGACTACGCAGGTGCGGCCATGGAGTTCAAGCGCTCGGTGGGCATCGGGCGCGGCTCCTCGTTCGCCGCCGATGCGGCCCAGTACCTCGCCATGTCCCACATCCAGCTCGGGGACAGTGAAAGCGCCATCAAGGCATATAAAACGGCCTTCAGCATCGACCCCTACCGCGACGACATCCGCATCAAACTTGGCAATCTTTACTTTTCACAGGGAAAATACGAGGAGGCGCGCGCCGAGTACGCCGAAGCGGTGCGGCTGAACCCGAGCACCGCCAACCGCTATGCCCTGGGCCAGGCCTTCATCGAACTGGGGCGCTTTTCCGAAGCGGAAAACCAGTACAACGAGATCCAGCGCCTGGCGCCCCGCCAGGCGGGCGGGTATCTGGGCATGGGGATGGCCTACAGCCGGCAGGGCAAGCACGAGGAGGCGATCCGCCAGTTCAAGGAGGCGATCAACCGCGACGGGGCGCTCTATGACGCCTACATTCGCATGGGTTACAGCTACGCCGACCTGGGCGAGATGGAAAGCGCCCAGGAGATGGTGACCACCCTGGAGCGGCTCGACCAGGACGACCTGGCCGATACCCTCAGCCGCTACATGTACAAAGTGGACCCGCCCAAGATGATGTTCGCCCAGTCCGCCAGCACATTCCCCTTTTCCATGGGCAAGGGCACCCCGCTGGTGGCCTTGAACAGCTATCTGATGACCCCCGGTGCGTCCAAAACCATGTCGATCCGGATCCAGTTCGACAAAAAGATGGACCGCGAATCGGTCGAGAACATCGCCAACTGGCAGATCGGCCGTGCCGCCGGCCGGGGGCCGGGCCAGGCGTATAATTTCGGCCTACCGGTATCCCCGAACGAGGCCAAACTGCCGCCCCTGCCTACCGCTGTTGCCTGGGACGAAAAAAACCTGACGGCCACGGTCTATTTTTCAATCACCCAGAACGCCGCCGCCAACGCCACGATCGACCCGTCCCATGTCGAGTTCAAATTCTCGGGCAAGGACATCTACGGCCTTCGCATGAACCCGAAATTCGACCAGTTCTCCGGTTTTTCGAGAGTCTATTGAGGAGCGCCGCCGCGCCATGGCCAAACGGAAACCAAAACCCGAGCCCAACGCCTACACCTCCCACCGCGGCGTGCGCGCGGTGGGCAGAGGCGTGCGGCCGGAATGGGCACGCCTGCTCCAGCGCCCGCCCAACCGATCCGCGGAGGGGCTCTTCCTGATCCAGCAGGGAAGCATCCTGGAGTGCGACCGGTTCCTGTCGGAGAAGGCCGGTTATGCGGCCGAAGAGGTGGTGGGTTCGCTCTTTGCCAGTTTTTTCGACAGCCAGAGCATGGGCAGGGTCGAGTCCGCAATGGCCGAGAGCGCCTGCCCCGGGGTCGGCCCGACCGAGTTCAACGCCTGCTTGGTGTGCAAAAACGGCGACGCCTTCGCCGTGCGCGTCACATCGGAGCCCTGCCGGGTCGCCGGAAAACCGGCCCGTTTCGTCGTCCTGTGCGATCATGGCGGGCCGGACCCGACCGCCGGACGGCACCTCGAATGGCCGGAAGAGTTCCTCCCCGAAGAGTCCCCCGGAACCGTCCCCGAGTGCGGCCGCTGCTGATCGTCGGCAAACGTTTGAATGCGAGCGTCCGCGTAAAGGAAACGGAAGTCCGCTTCCCGACGATCCCGAATTCGATTGAGTTTACGGCGTCTGGAGCTTTTTGAGGGCTTTTCCGAATCGGCGGCTGAGATCCAGGGTGAGGCTGACCGCCTCGTTGAGCAGAACCGACACCTCGCCTTTGGACTCCGCAGCGGCCTTTGCCGCCCAGTCGGAGTAAGTCCTGGCGTGGTCCTGGTTGTGCCGGATCCAGTGTTCGAGCAGCTTTACCAGCTTCTGGTCAAAAGAGAGCTCGGCCGATGGGTCGTGGTCATGGCGGTGGTGATGATCGTCGTGGTCGTGTGGGTGGTCGTGATGGCTCATGGATGAAGGCTCGAGGCTTGAGGTTTGAGGCTTCAGCGCCTTTATTATTTTAGGCGCTTTAGGCATGTTAGAGCATTTTAGGCGCCGTCCCTCATGTATAGATCGCGTTCACCGGCAGCGGCGGGTACTTCCACACGCCGGGCTTGGGCAGCAGGTGCTGGTCGCCCACCGTCAGCCAGTTGAGATCCGGCTTGATTTCCCGCAGCTTGCCGTCCTCCGGGGGCCGGGCCTGGGAGGTCTGGGAGTAGGTCGCCTGCACGATGCACACCCGCTCCTTGCCCTCCCGGGCGACGACGTAGTACTTTTTGACCTTGTGAAACGAGAGGCCGTTCTGGGCGGCCAGCTGCTCCAGGTCGGGCTTGGCGAACTTCATCAGCACCAGCTTGGCGACCCCGCGCTCGCAGATGCGGATCAGGGCGCGCGAGGCGCTGCTGCTCGCATAGACCGTGGTGATGCCCGGCACCCGCCGCAGGTACTGGGCGGCCACGATGGCGGCCGTCCGCCGCCCGCCGGACATTAGCGGCTGGCCGTAGTACTCGAAGAGCTTGCGCTGGAGGTCCTCGGCGACCTTCTCGCCTTTTTCGTAGATCTCCTTCGAGATATAGCGCAGGCTGCGCGCGAGGTCCTCGGCCGCGTCGCTGATCGGCCAGTCGATGCGCACGTGGTAGTGCGAGAGCAGGTAGCGGCTGCGCGCGGTGCGTCCGGCGTCGCGCTGGATGAGCAGGGCATAGTCCACCGGCAGCAACGCGCGGATGAAGCTCCGGAAATGGATCGACTCGAGGTAGCGGCTGCTGCGGTCGAAGTCGGTCAGCTGCGGGACGCTGTTGGCGCGCAGCAGGTTGACCTTGGTGGTGCGGTTCTCGTCGAAGAAGCGGATGTACTTCTTGTGTTCGGTCGGGACGGCGTCTTCGACGAAGATGACGAGAAAGGAGTTGTGCAGCTCGTATTCTTCATCCGGCACCCGGCCGCGCGGCTTGAGTTCGCGCTTTTCGACGAAGGGGTATGGCCGTTGATGGTTTTGGAAGTTGGCGTAGGAGTCGATCAGCGCATGCTGGATGAGGGATTGATCCAGATCATCGCGCAGCAGTTCGTAGTAGGAGCGCCTGAGCTTGTTCGCGAGGCTCAGCTCCTCGCGGTAGTTCCAGAAAGACACTCCGCTCTCCTTTCTGGGTGAGCCGGCCGGCCCCGCCCGCGGGCCGCTTGGCGCCACCCGCCTGTGGAACTCACCATAGCACCCGGGAGTGCAAAGATAAAGCAGATGATCACAGCCGTTTTTCACCCGAGGGTGCAAGCCCTGCTTACTTCTTTTTCTGCCTTTCGAGCCAGCGGTAGAGCGGGTCGCGGTAGAGGAAGCCAAGCAGGATGAAGAGCAGCGAAAGCCCGGTGACGATCAGGAAAAAGGTGTAGTCCTTCTGATAGATGGATGCCCCCTGAACGCTCAGCGCCAGGGTGCCGGGCATCCGGCCGACCGTCGAGACCACGAAGAAAACCCTGGCCGGAAGATTGGTCAGCCCCAGGATCATGCACAGATAATCCTTGGGGAAGCCGGGGACCAGGTAGAGGATGAAGATGACGAAGACCCCCTTGAACTGCACCAGGCGGTTGAACTTCTCGTAGAGCTCCCGGCTGGCCAGCCGCTGCACCACCCCCTCGCCCAGCAGGCGGCCGATGCCGAAATTTACCATGGAGCCGATCGTCAGGGCGATCGTCGAGAGTGCAAACCCGCTCCAGGCGCCGAAGATGTAGCCGCCTAAAAAACCGGTCACCTCGCCGGGGATGGGCGCGAAGATCACCTGGCCGAACTGCAGCCCCATGAACACCAGGGCGGCGGCCCACCCATAGGACTCGACAAAGGCCTTGACCCACTCCCGGTCGCTCAAAAGTTCATAGGCATTCACCAGTTGGTCGCGCACCGCGGGGACGAGCAGCAGCAGAAAAATGGAGGACATCAACAGCAGGACCACAAGGATGACGGTCAGTGATTTGCCCATGGTGCTGCGCCGCGCCTGGTCCTTTCGCGAAGTCTACGACAATTTCCTCAGCCAACGCCGCCAGAGGGAGACCCGCGCGGCGCCGTCTTCCCGCCGCTTTTCGAGGCTCTTGCGCCGGGCCCATCGCTCCAGAAAACCGACCTGCCCGGCCTGGTAGGCCCGGTCCAGTTTTTCGGCATGCACATCGACCCCCGGCCCCCCGGCCAGAGCGGTGCGCAGGCAATCGGTCTTGGCCGGGCACTGCAGGCATTCCGGCGGGGAGTGCCGCAGGCCGTCCGCGCCTGCGGGAAACACACGCTCCAGCCGGGCGAAGCACTCCGGTGCGGACGCCGGCCGGTCAGCGCCCATGCGCCGTCCCATACTTGGCCGCAGCGGTTTCGCCAACCCCCGGAGCGGACCCATGACCACCCGCCTCGGTGTTCATGCGGGCGATCCGGCCGCTGTCCGCGAAGCTGAAATAGCGGTTGTCTCCCATGATCAGGTGCTCGTGCACCGTGATGCCCATCACCCGCCCGGCCAGCACCAGCTGCTGGGTGATGGCGGCATCCTCGGCCGAGGGGGTCGGATCGCCCGAGGGGTGGTTGTGGGCGAAAATCAAAGCGGCCGCCCGGTGCTGCAGCGCGGCCCGGATGACCTCGCGCGGGTAGACGCTGCTTTGGTTGAGCGTGCCTTCGAAGAGCGTCTCCATGGCCAAGACCCGGTTCTTGGTGTCCAGAAAGATCGCCAGAAAACACTCGCGGGTCTTGTCGCGAATGGCGCTTTTCAAGTAGTCGCTAAGCTCGCGCGAGTTGCGGATGGCGTTTTTGCCGATCACCTTCTTGGCCAGATAGCGCTCGGCCACCGCCTTGGCCAGCCGGACCCCGAAGCAGTTGACCGGGCCGATGCCGGCGACCTCCTGCAGTTCATCCGCTCCGGCCTCGAGCACCCCCTGGAAGCTCTTGAAGCGCGACAGGGCGGCCTTGGCGGCATCCTTGCAATCCCTGCGCGGGGTCCCCAGCGTCAGCAACAGCTCGATCACCTCGTAGTCGAGAAAACCGTCCAGCCCGGACGCCAGGAAGCGCTGCCGCAGCCGCTTCCGGTGCCCGGCCCCCTTGTGCTCGGCTCTATCCGGCATGGTCCAAATCCATTCGGCTTTTTTACCGCCGGCGGCGGAAAAAAACGCAACGCCGAAATTGGGCGTTCGGCGTCGCCATCACTCCTCGTCCTGGGTGCCTGGATGGCGACGCCCAACGTCCAAGTTCAAGGCGCGCAAGCCCCGCCGAACGAGGCGTACTCCCGGTACGCCGCAGTGAGGGCGGGGTGCGGCGCAACGCCGAAATTGGGCGTTCGGCGTCGCAATCACTCCTCGTCGAGCTCCGGTTTGAGATTGCGCGTCATCAACTGGTGCAGCGCCTCCTTCGGCGGCAGCTCCTCGAAGAGGATGCGGTAGGTCTGATGGCTGATCGGCATCTCCACCTGCAGCTGCCGGGAGAGGTGGTAGACCGACTCGGAGGTGTGGACCCCCTCGGCCACGCTGCGGGTCTGGGTCAGGATTTCGGCCAGGCGCTGCCCCTGGCCGATTTTCAGGCCCAGGGTGTGGTTGCGGCTGAGGTCCCCGGTGCAGGTCAGGATCAGATCGCCGAATCCGGCCAGGCCGGTGAACGTGCGCGGGTTGGCCCCCAGGCGCAGCCCCAGCCGCCGGATCTCCGTCATCCCGCGCGTGATCAAAGCCGCCCGGGTGTTGAGCCCGAACCCCAGGCCGTCGACGATGCCCGCGGCGATGGCGATCACGTTCTTGACCGAGCCCCCCAGCTCGACCCCGGTGACATCCTCGTGGGTGTAGACCCTGAAGAAGGGCGTGGCGAAAACGCCCTGCGCCAGCCGGGCCAGCTCCGGGCTGCGCGAGGCCACGGTCACCGTGGTCGGCATCCGGCGCGCCACCTCCGCGGCGAAGCTGGGACCCGAGAGCACCCCCACCCGGTTATCGGCAACCCCGAGGGTTTCCTTGAGCACGCCGGTCATGGTCAGGTGCGTGCGGTTTTCGATCCCCTTGGAAGCGGAGATGACGACGGCCTCCGGCCCCAGCGCGTCGGCCATCGCCAGGGTCGTCGCCCGCATCACGTGGGAGGGCACCACGACCACCACCAGGTCTTTTCCGGCCGCGGTGGCGGCCAGGTCCGTTGAGGCGTTCAGATGGGGGGAGAGCCTGACGCCGGGGAGATACAGGCGGTTCTCCCGCAGGGTGCGGATCTGCTCGGCCACCTCCGCCTCGTAGACCCACAGCCCCACGCGCAGGCCCTTTTCGGCCAGGAGGTTTGCCAGGGTGGTGCCCCAGCTGCCGCCGCCGACCACCGCGACGCGAAACCGCTCCGGGTCTGTGTGGAAGTCAGCTGGCATCGGCGCCGTCCTCCTGCTCCGGTTTCTCCTCATCGTCCTTTTCGCCCAGGCGCACCGCGCCCACCACGCGCTCGCCCGCGTCCACGCCGATGAGCTTGACACCCTGGGTGTTGCGGCTGATGACGGAAATCCCGCCGATCGAGGTGCGGATGACCTTGCCGCTGCTGGTCATGAGCATCACGTCGTCTTCGTCGTTGACGACGAGGCTCGCCACCACCTTGCCGTTGCGCTCGGAGGTCTTGATGGCGATGACCCCTTTGCCGCCGCGCTTGTGCACCGGGTACTCGTCGATGGAGGTGCGCTTGCCGTAGCCGTTCTCGGTGACGGTAAACAGGGTCTGCCCGTAGCTCAGCACCTCCATGCTGACGAGCTTCTCCTCGGCGGCGAGCGTCATGCCGCGCACCCCCGTGGCCACCCGGCCCGAGGCGCGCACGTCGGACTCGTGGAACCGGATCGCCTTGCCCTCGGCCGAGCCGAGAAACACGTTCATGGTGCCGTCGGTGATGTGGGCGGCGATCAGCTCGTCGCCCGCGAGCAGGTTGATGGCGATGATCCCGCCCGTGCGCGGCCGGCTGTAGGCCATGAGATCGGTCTTCTTCACCAGCCCGTTCTTCGTGGCCATGATTACGTATTTTCCCGGCGCGAACTCCGGCACGGCCAGCACCGTCGTCAGCCGCTCCTGCTCCTCCATGTTGAGCAGGTTGACAACCGCCTTGCCCAGGCTCAAGCGCCCGGCCTGAGGAATGTCGTAGCACTTGCACCAGTAGACCTTGCCCAGGTTCGTGAAGAAGAGAAACATGTGGTGCGTGGAGGCCACGAAGAGCCGCTGCACGAAATCGTCCTCGCGCGTGCCCATGGCGGTCACGCCCTTGCCGCCGCGGCGCTGGCTGCGGTAGATCGTGATGGGGTTGCGCTTGATGTAGCCCCTGTTGGAGAGCGTGACCACCATGTCCTCCTCGGCGATCATGTCCTCGATCGAGATCTCCCGCGCCTCCTCGACGATCTCCGTCAGGCGCTGATCGCCGAACTGGCCCTTGATCTCGGCCAGCTCGCTCTTGATGATGTCGAGCACCCGCCGCTCGCTGGCCAGGATCTCCTTGAAGCGCGCGATGTCGAGCAGGACGTTGCGGTACTCCTCCACGATCTTCTCGCGCTCCAGGCCCGTCAGCCGCTGCAGGCGCATCTCCAGGATGGCCTGGGCCTGGAGCTCGGAGAGCCCGTAGCTGCTCATCAGCCGCTCCCGCGCCTCGGCCGGCGAGGCCGAGCGGCGGATCAGCGCCACCACCTCGTCCAGGTGGTCCAGGGCGATCTTGAGCCCCTCGAGGATGTGGGCGCGGGCCTCGGCCTTGGCCAGGTCGAAGCGGGTGCGCCGCAGGACGATCTCCTTGCGGTGCAGGACGAAGTGCTCCAGGATCTGCTTGAGATTGAGCAGCTCCGGGCGGTTGTTGACGATGGCGAGAAAGATGACCCCGAAGGTGGCCTCCATCCGGGTGTGCTTGTAGAGCTGGTTGATGATGACCGGGGCCAACCCGTCCTTTTTCAGCCCCAGCGCAATGCGCATGCCCTCCCGGTCGGACTCGTCCCGGACGTACTTGACCCCCTCGATCTGCTTGTCGCGCACCAGCTCGGCGATTTTTTCGATCAGCCGGGCCTTGTTGACCTGGAAGGGCAGCTCGGTGACGACGATGGTTTCGGTCTGCTGGCGTTTGTCTTTTTCGACCCGCACGCGCGCCCGGACCCGGATGATGCCCCGCCCTGTGGTGTAGGCCTCGCGGATCCCCCCCCGGCCGTAGATGATCCCCGCCGTGGGGAAGTCGGGCCCGGGGACGTGCGCCATCAGCTCCGCGCAGCTGATCGCCGGCGTGTCGATGAGCGCGGTCAGGGCGTCGATGACCTCGGTGATGTTGTGCGGGGGGATGTTCGTCGCCATGCCGACGGCGATGCCGGAGGAGCCGTTGACGAGCAGGTTCGGGATCTTGGAGGGCAGGACGGAGGGCTCGAGCAGGGACTCGTCGTAGTTGGGGACGAAATCCACCGTCTCCTTGTCCAAGTCCACGAGCATCTCGTGGGCCAGCCGCTGCATGCGGATCTCGGTGTAGCGCATGGCGGCCGGCGGGTCGCCGTCGATGGAACCGAAGTTGCCCTGGCCGTCGACCAGCGGATAGCGCATCGAGAAATCCTGGGCCATGCGCACGATGGTGTCGTAGACGGCGACGTCGCCGTGGGGGTGGTACTTACCGATCACGTCGCCGACGATGCGCGCCGACTTCTTGTAGGGCTTGTTGAAATCGTTTTTGAGCTCCCCCATGGCGTAGAGCACGCGGCGATGAACGGGCTTGAGCCCGTCGCGCACATCCGGCAGCGCCCGGCCGATGATGACGCTCATGGCGTAGTCC
>JALOPD010000220.1 GCA_025454075.1 Desulfobacterales bacterium
CACCACCGCCATCCAGAAGATGAACGCCAAGATCAGCGCGCTGCTGCGCCTGAGCGGCAAGATCCAGGTGCGCATGTTCCTGTCGCCGTCCCTGAGCGCCATCGGCCCGCACATGGGTCTCAAGCAGCTGCCCGGGCTGCCGGCCGAGGTCGAACGTACCGTGAAGGCCCTGAATGACAAGACCTACGGCAAGCTGGCCTACGAGTTCAGCGAGCCGCCGTCCGGCCCGGAATTCGAGGATGTCTCCCGCACCTACAACCTGCTGGCCCTCTCCTGGCCGGCGTCGAACGACGGCAAGATCGCGGCCGGCAAGGGCGCGATCGGCCTCGTGATCCAATACGGGGAGCGCAAGATCAATCTGCCGCTGATCGATGTCGTGCGCATCCCGATCCTCGGCACCCAGTACCAACTAGTGAGCATGGAGGACCTCGACCGGATGATCAGCGCCAGCGTGGAGTCGCTGATCGACATCCATAGCCAGCTGGGGTACGTGGCCGACCGGGGCGCGGCGCCCATCGGAGGGGGCGGGGCCGGCGCGCCCGGCCGGCCGGAAGAGCTGCAGGCCTTCGGCAACATCCGCGAACACCTCTCGCGGATGTATTCCCTAAAATCCGTGTCTCTCGCCGAGGGCCGCATCCCCGAAGGCATCGCCTGCCTGCTGCTCGCCAAGCCGCGGGAGAAGTTCAGCGAATACGACCTCTTCCTGATCGACCAGTTTCTGATGCAGGGCAAGAGCCTGGCTCTTTTCCTGGACGCTTTCGATGAGATCCAGATGCCCGGCCAGGGCCAGGCGGCCTACCCCCCGATCGAAACCGGCCTGGAAGCCCTGCTCGAGCACTACGGGGTGAAGATCCAGCGCTCCTACGTCCTGGACGAGAATTGCTACCGCCAGGAGCTGCCCGCGCAGCTGGGCGGAGGCGAGCGGCCGATCTACTATGCTCCGCTCATCAAGAGCCAGCTCATCGACCAGGACCGCGCCTTCATGCGCAACATCAAAGGGCTGGTGGCGCTGAAGGCGTCCCCCCTGGAGCTCCTGGCCGACCGGGCCCGGGAGAACAACCTGAAAACCTGGCGGCTGCTCGCCTCCTCGGAGAAGTCCTGGGAGCTAAAGGCGCCGATCAACCTCAACCCGCTCGGTCTGCGGCCGCCGGGCAAGGCCGAGGAGCTGCAGAGCCGGCCCCTCGCCTATCTGATCGAGGGCGCCTTCCCCAGCTATTTCGCCGGCAAGCCTCTGCCGGTCCGCACCGTCGAAGAGAAAGCCGAGGGCGACGCCCCGGCCCCCGCGCCGGACGCCGCCCCGCCGGTCGACCCCGGCCGGATCGAACGCCAGGGCCAGTTCATCGCCCGGGGCAAGCCCGGCCGAATCTTCATCATGGCTTCCTCGGAAATGCTCAAGGACGTGGTGATCGACGAAGGCGGCCGCGGTCCCAATGCCGTGTTCGCCCTCAACGTGATCGACTATCTGAACGGCCGCGAGGATATCGCCGTCATGCGCGCCAAGGAGCAGCGCTTCAACCCGCTGCGCGAAACCAGCGCCGGCGCCAAGGCTTTCATCAAATGGTTCGCCATCGTCGGGCTCCCGCTGCTGGTCGCGCTCTTCGGCGCCGGCGTGTGGCTGCGCCGCGCGGCGCGGAAGCGCCGGATCCAGGAGATGTTTTCCTCTGGGGCCTGATCGCTGAAAGCGGCTTTTTCGCTTTCATCCTTTCTTACCTCGCTTGAACCCTTGGACCCTGGACCCCTTGAACCCGTTATTGGGGGAGCTTGGCCACCATGAAGCTGAAGAAAGAATTCCTCATCCTCGGAGTCATCATCGCGGCGCTGGCCGTCTACCTTTATCAGCGCAGCGGCGACCGCACCCACTACACGCTCCCGACCCTGCCGGCCCTGGCGGCGTCCGACATCACCCAGATCCAGATGACGCGGGGCGCGGAGACCGTCGTGCTGGTCCGCAGGGACGGACGCTGGCGGATCGATCCCCCAGGCTACCCGGTCGATCCCCGCCTCGCCCAGGAGATGCTGGACACCCTCAGCGGCCTGACCCTCACGGCGCTGGTGTCCGCGTCCGGTAACTTCGCGCTCTACGAACTCGACGACGCCCAGAAGGCCAACGTAAAGGCCTGGCAGAACGACCAGCTCAAGCGCGAAATCGATGTCGGCAAGGCGGCGCCGTCATTCCGCCACACCTTCGTGCGCATCGCCGGCGACGACCGGGTCTACCACGGCCGGGACAATTTCAGCTTCCGCTTCCGCACCCGCATCGAGGACCTGCGCGACAAGACCGTGCTCGCCTTCGACCGCCAGGAGATCAGGGAGATTCAAATCGCCCAGGGCGAGACCCGCCTCACCCTCGTGCGCACAACCGCGCCGGCCGAGCCCCCTCCGGCCGGCCAGGGCACGGCGGAAGCCTGGCAGACCGCCGACGGCCGGCCCGCGAACGGCGCCGCGGTGGAGGCACTGCTCGGCACGCTTGCCAGCCTGCAGGCCGATGGCTTCATCGAGGGCCGCGACAAGGCAGCGTTGGGCCAGCCGATCTATTCAGTGGAGCTGAAAGGCCCGCAGGAGCATTCCCTGACGCTGTTCGCACCGACGGGAGGGGACAGCAAGGACCATCCCGCCGTCTCCTCCGGCAGCGACTTCCCCTTCTCGCTGTTGGAGGACCATGCCAAGCGGATCATGAAAAACCCGGAGGAGTTCTTGAAAAAGGAGGAAAAGAAGTAAGGCTGATATAACTCAGCCCCGAAGCTGAGGCGCACAGGCCACAGGGTAACAGAAACCGGTCCTGCCCACATCACCCATCCCGACACCTTCGAGGATGAAGGGCATCAGCACTCATTTCATCCGAAAAGTTCATCAGCCCGTCGGCCGTCACCCGGGCAGCCTGCCGGGGCGAAGCCATCGCTGCCGCCAACAGCTTTGAGCCGATCGAGAGAAATAACGCATGAGATCAGAAGCATCCCTTCGTTCCGCTGCGCCATCCCGTCAAGAGACGAAATATGCCGCGGGGGCAGTACCATCCACTCATTCGCCGACCCTGAACGCGGAGTCCTTCAGCAGCGGCCCGTCGCGGTTGATGATCAGCGTCTGCACAAAGCGCAGCCTCAGCTCGAGCGGATAGCCCTTGGGATGATCCGGCAGTTTCGCCTCCATGGCCACGACCTGGGCCGCGGACGGCGGATTCGGGCCGCGAACCACCGCCCGCACGATGCCCCGCCTGTCCGAGGTATCCTCGAAGCGGACCTCGACCAGATGACTGCCCGGCGAGTCGTCGATCTCCCTCTGCAGGGTGAACTGGGCGGATGACTCATACAGCCGCCTGGCCAGGACTGCGTGCAGGCTGTTGGTCAGCACCAGCCCCAGCACGCAGAGGATCGCGATGCTGACCGCATTGTTCCTGAGAAAATCCTTGAAGGACAGACCCCTCTTGCGGCTGATGGCGCGAAACCCCGTGAACCAGAACACGACCGATGAGGCGAACTGGATCGCCACGATGTTGGTGAAGGTCAGCAGCAGGGCCCCCGACCCCAACGCAAATTCTCCCCGGGCAAAAAGAATGTTCGCGGCGCAGAGCGGCGGGACCAGCGCCGTGGCGATGGCGACGCCCACAAAGGCGACGCTCAACCGCGGCGATGCGTTGGCGTAGGCTCCGGCAGCACCTCCCGCCAGGGCAACGACGAGGTCCGCCACGTTGGGCGAGGTGCGGGCCAGGATTTCCTGCGTGAGCGGAAGGTCGCCGTGAAGGACCCCAATGGTCAGCCCGGTGGCGGTGACCACAAGGGCACCGGCGGCCAGCGTCGCGAAGCTCCTCAGCAAAAATTGCAGGTCGCTGTCCACCAGGGCCAGAGAGATTCCGGTGATCGGCCCGAGCAGCATGGCAATGATCATGGCGCCGATCACCACCGCGGGGCTGTCGGCGAACAGGCCATAGCTTGCGATCGTTGCCGCCAGGACGTTCATCAGCAGATAGGCGCCGCTCAGCTCAGCGCCTTGATGAATAGCCGCCCGGACTCTCTCCCCGTGCTCATACCTCGGAACATCAGCGTCCGTCTCCATCCCACCTCCGGATGTCCGCCGCAGGCAATCCGTTGTTGCCCGCGGACGAATACCAATGCCTCTGTGCCGGCGCGCACTTGCCTCAGGAACTCCTGAAATGCTCAGCCGGGGCCGAACCTGCTCGCGCTGGTCCTTGTCCTGCCGCAAACGGCGCCTTTCGGCACGCGCCTCTGTTTGCGCTCATCGCGATCGCGAACATCATTCATTTGCCTTTACGTCTTGTAGCCGCCGCTGACGCTCCTGATCCTGAACCCGTGCTGCAGCAGCGCCCTGGCCGCGCAGTAGGAGCGCTGACCCACGAAGCAGTAAGCCCAGATGTCGCGCGTTTCCGGGGCAGCTCGTCCATCCGCGCACGCAGTTCATCTATGGGGATGCGGGCGTAGTCCTCGGCGGGGATCGAAGGCTGCCGGGCCATGATCCAGACATAGTCCCGCCTGGTGCGGCCGATGACCGTCTGAGAGTAGTCTGGGGCGAGATAAATGATGCGGTATTCGGCCTTGATCGGCCAGATGAACTGCATGCCCCAGACGGCGTTGGATTGTCGTTCCTGGACCAATCCGCGCGGCGTGTAGACCTTCGCCGGGCCGTCCGATCCGCCCTGGTTGAACCGGAAGACCGTCTCAATGGTGCCGTCCGCGGCCAGGCGGTAGGACTCGACTGCGTTATAGGCCTCGGTCTCGATGAAGGTGGGAATATGAGCGATCGCGTACCAGTCCCCCATGAAGCGCTTCAAATCTAAGGATTCGACGGTGGTAATCGGCTTCATGCTCTGGCATCCCCAGGTCGACAGAGCCAATAACACGGCTCCGACCGCCTTCAACGTGTTCATGCCGACCTCCTCCCGGCAAAAGGCATTCTGGGCTTTATAGTGGATCCCAACTGAAAACCTGTCAACCCGTGCAAACGGTAGAATCCCCGAATGGGATAACGCGGAGAAACATGCCCAACATATGGGGCCCAACATATGGGGGATTGACAATTTGATAGGCGTTGCGCTGACAAATATCCTCTTGAGGCGATCACTCATTAACCGGGACAGCGGCGTCGTGGCCAGTCCGATTCGATCCGGATTACTCACTTCCACCCTGCGCTGGGTGGACTCGGATGCCGGCGCGGACGCCCTGCCGAACGAGACCGGCAAGCGAACCGAGTGGCTGCGCATCCTGCCCTTCATCATCCTGCACGGCATGTGCCTGGGGGTCATATGGGTCGGCGCGAGCGGGATCGCGGTGGCGGCCCCTCAAAGCAAAGCCTGCCAGATGATCCGGCGGGGATTCAATGCGGGATGACGGACCGCAGAGCCGCGGCGCTCCCGGGGTTCTGAGCCGGCAAGCCGTTTTTCATCAGAGCGGTCTGGTCTCGGAAAGCGTCTTGACGATCCGGCCGGCCGTCTCGCGGCCGCGGGCGAAGCGCGGATCTTTGAAGCCCGGCTTCCAGGTAAAGGATGAAAGATCGTCGGAAACCACCAGGAGAGCGGCGACCTCAACCGAACGGAAGGCGCCGAGCGTGAAAAGGGCCGAACATTCCATTTCAACCGCCAGCGCCCCGCGTGCGCGAAAGCTGCGGACTTTATCGGCGGTTTCACGGAAGGGGGCATCGGTTGTCCACACCGCACCCGTGTGCGCTGCGATATCATGGAAGGCGCAAGCCTGGGAGAGCTTCTCAACCAATCGCGCGGAGGCCCCGGGATCGGAGGCGCCGGCCGCGTAGCTTGGCGAGGTGCCTTCGTCGACAAAGGCCGACGTCGGCAGTACCAGGTCCCCGATGCCGATCGTGGCCGTAATGGCGCCGCACCAGCCGATGAAGACCAGCGTGCGCGCGCCCCAGGCGATGAGGGTTTCGGCGAGCATCACGGCGCAGGGTGCGCCGACCAGCGGTCCAGAGAGGCTGGCATCGGGACAGGTCGCCGATTCCGTGAACAGCCGGCTGATGAAAAGGCGCCGGCCGGGGTCCGCGCCGAATCCGAGCATGCAGCGTAGGGCTTCCAGGTCCGGTTCAGTGGCTGCCATGAACGCCACCGGTCCGAGCCTTGGAGAGCGCTTCCCCCGCCGCGGTTCGATGATAGCGTCCGACATGGTGTATTGCGCTGCGCCAACGCCGCCAGCAGGGCAGGAAGCGATCACGCCATTGCAGCTGCCATGCGATCAGCAGCCCCCGCGCGCAGTGTGGGCGGCTTATTCGGGTTTGTTCAGGCGGGTGAGTTCGTCGCGGATCTCGTCCATCATGTCGTAGAGCCAGAGAAAATCCTCCATGGACAGCCGCCCGGCCAGCTTGGCCCCGCCCTCCCCATACTGGTTGATGGAAAGCACTAGTCCGGTGTCGTTGCACTTCCATTTCTTGAGGATCTTGTCTTTTCCAGGATCGTACGGCATTCAACCTCCTTTTTGAATTCGGAAGTCGGAAGGCAGAGAAAAGAGAAATCGGAAAGAAACTCTATAAAATTCCGCCTTCCGAATTCCAACTTCCCCCTTCCGACCTCCGCCTTCCGACTTCATTTTAAGCCGAGAGTTTGGAAAAATCTGCAAATGTGTCGAACAGCCCGGCGACCAGCGCCAGCAGCGAGAGCCGATTCTGGCGAACCTGCGCGTCTTCCACCATGACCATGACGTCTTCGAAGAACGTATCCACCGCCGGCCGCAACGCAGCCACCCGGGCGAGCCCCTCGGCATACCGGCCGGCAGCCACGTCGTCCTGCACCTGGCCATGCACCGCGCGATAGGCCGACAGCAGAGCGGATTCCGACGGATGGGTCAGCAGACCTTCTGCGACCGCTCCCGGAGCAAACCCCTCGGCCCGGCGGATGATGTTGACCACGCGCTTGAAGGAGACCGCGATCGGCTCGAAATCGGGCTTGCTCTTGAGCTGCTGCAGGGCATCGAGGCGCCGCCAGGCGGCGGGCACATCCTCAAGCCCCACTCCGAGAACGGCGGCGACGGTGTCTTTGTCGAAGCCATCCTCGGCCATGATGCCGGCCATGCGGCTTTCGAAGAAAGCGCAGACCTTGGCGCCGGTTTCGGAGGCGCCGGCCGCATGCCCGGGCTCGAACGGCTCCAGGCCGGTCGCCACCAGCACGTTCAGCGGCAGGGCGATATTCCGGGCCCGCAGGATCTGCAGGATCCCGATCGCCTGCCGGCGCAAGGCGTAGGGGTCGGCGGCGCCGGTCGGAATCAGCCCGGCGTGGAAGCAGCCGCAGATGGTGTCGAGCTTGTCGGCCAGCGCCAGATACGCGCCCACGGCCGTTTGCGGCAGGGCGGCCCCCGAAGCCACCGGCCGGTAATGCTCCTCGATCGCGGCGGCCACCTCCGCGGGTTCGCCCTGCAGCTGCGC
>JALOPD010000572.1 GCA_025454075.1 Desulfobacterales bacterium
GGTCCTGCGCGCTTCTTTTCTGGAGCGGCTGCGGCGGGTGTACGCCGCCATGGACGCGGCCTACGCCCAGGCCGCGGCCGCATACGGCTTTGTCTGCGAAGGGTGCGGGGAGAGCTGCTGCCGCACGCGGTTTCACCACCACACCCTGCTGGAGGTGCTCGGCCTGCGCGCGGGCTTTAGCGCGCTGCCCGCCGAGCGGCAGGCGCAGGTCAGGGAAAGGGCCGCGGCGGTGGTCGCGCAGCACGCCCGGGACCTGGCCGCCGGAGCGGACACGAAACCCATGTGTCCCCTCAACGAGGCCGGCCGCTGCGCGCTTTACGCCGACCGGCCGATGATCTGCCGGCTGCACGGGGTGCCGCACGAGCTGCGGCCGCCGGGACGGGCGCCCCAGCTCGGGCCGGGCTGCGCGGAGTTTCACCGGCGCTGCGGCCGCGGCGTCTACCATCCCTTCGACCGTACGCCGCTTTACACCGAGCTGGCGCGCCTCGAGTCGCAGTTCCAGCAGGCCCTGGGCCGGCGCCGCAAGCTGCGGATGACCATCGCCGAGATCCTGCTGGACGACGGGGTGCTCCCGTGAGGGAACTCGATCCGGGCGACCTCGAAAGGCTGCCGGGCATCCGCATCCATGCGGGGCAGGCGTTCACGTTCCGCTGCCATCCGGGAATCGGCTGCTTCAATCGCTGCTGCCGCAACCTGAACCTGTTTCTTTACCCCTACGACGTGATCCGTTTGAAAGGGCGACTGGGAATCACCTCCGAGGAGTTCCTCGACCGCCACGTGGACGCGGTGCTGCGTCCCGGGAGCCACTTCCCGGACGTGCTGCTGCGCATGGCGGAGAACGCGGAAAAGAGCTGTCCGTTCCTGACGCCCGAGGGCTGCGGCGTGTATGCCGACCGGCCCGACACCTGCCGCACCTTTCCGCTGGAGCAGGGGCTGCGGCACAATGCCGCAACCGACGAAGACGAGCCGGTCTTCTTTTTCCGGCCCCCCGAGTTCTGTCTGGGCCGGCACGAAGAAAAACAGTGGACGGTTCCGGAGTGGGCAGCGGACCAGGAGGCTGAAACCTACCACCGCATGACCATCCGCTGGGCCGAGCTGCGGCGGCTGTTCCGGAACGACCCCTGGGGGGCGGAGGGTCCGACCGGGGCGCGCGCCAAAATGGCCTTCATGGCCGCCTACAACGTCGACCGCTTCCGCGAGTTCGTCTTCGGCAGCAGCTTCCTGAAGCGCTTCAAGGTCAAGCCGGAGCTGCTGATGAAGATCAAGAAGGACGACACCCAGCTGATGCTGCTCGGGTTCGACTGGATCAAGCTCTTCCTGTGGGGGATCAGGAGCCGGCGGCTGAAGGCCAGGGGGCGTTAGTCTGGTGTCCATCCAGAAATGGTCCCACCAAGCTGGCCGCCACTCCGCCGATGAGAACGCCCCGTACGTCAGGATCCTCGAGCAGGTCGCTGATGCTGCTCAGCGCAGACAGCAGTGGGGAGTCTTGAAATGGATCACCCACGCCGTTCCATCCATTTCTTCTGAAGGTTGCTCCAGGAGTTATCCGGCAGGGTGTTCGGGTCAGAGAAACCCAGGGACCGGTTAAACTGCCAGATGGAAAGCATTTGGCGGACCAACAGTTCGGGACTTGCTTCCCTCAATTCCCGAGCCTCAATTTCCCGAACCAGATCCCATCGGTCCAGGTATGCTTTTAGTTCTTTTTTATTCACGCCAGGACCTCTTCGTTGCCTCGATACACGCGAATTCTCAAATCTTACCAGCCCGTCATCAACCGGTCAATAATTTCAGTGGATTGTTTCAGCATCTTCCCTCTTGCGGTACTCGCCCAGCTACCGATGCAATTCCGCAGTTCGGTCCATTTTCTGCCCTGCCTTGATATCAGTTCACAGGTTACTCCCATGTCATTCCGGGCGGCAACTGCCGGTTTCGGCGATGGCGTGAATTTTCAGGAACGCGCCGGCGGCGGTGCGCGCGAATCGGCCGGTCGTCTTTGAGCGTTTGCTCGGATTCGAAAAGTTTGACCATTGACGAGCGCACGTGGTTTTCGAAAACGACCTGCGGTGCGGCGGTGGCGAGGCCGGTCAGCGCGATCTTCCTGCCGATATCGGCCGGCACGGTCGAGGTTTCGACGGTGCAGGTCAAGGCGTCCGACATTCTGAAATCCGCTCCGGCCGGCGGCGCAGCGGCGAGGCTGTGAAAGAGGACCATGGCCGTCAACCAACTCCTCCACCCGGCCAATCGCCGCTTGAAAGTGCCCCTTTTATCCAGCATCCAGCTGCCAGCAGCGAGCATCATTTCGTTTCAGCCCCAATCCGGTAGAGTCGGCACGTATTTGCAAAAACTGCACGGGCCAGTTCCTCCGGGTCTTCGCGGCGCACCTCCGCCAGTTTGAGCAGGACCGAGCGCACAAAGGCGGGCTCGTTGCGGCGGAAGCGGCGGCGCTCTGGCTCCGGGGCGAGATAGGGCGCGTCGGTTTCCACCAGGAGCTGACTCGACGGGATCAGGGGGACCAGCCGCCGCAGGGGCTCTCCGCGTTCCTTCAGGGTGAGGATGCCGGTGACCCCGATAAAATAGCCCATGTCGAGGTAACGGATCAGCTCGGGTCGGGTGCCGCTGAAGCAATGGATCACCGCGCTCCCGGCGGGCGGCGGGCAGGTTTCGAGCAGTTCCAGAAAGCGCCCCTGGCTGTCGCG
>JALOPD010000221.1 GCA_025454075.1 Desulfobacterales bacterium
TCGAGCACCGCATCGATCGGCGTCGGCGCGAGATAGTCCACGTGCAGGGAGCCGGTGACGAAGCGCAGCGGCGGCTCGGTGCCCGGCTCGCGGCCTTCCTCGCGGTATTTGGCGGCCGCCGCGCTGCCGGTGGCGTGGCAGTCGATGAGCGAGGCGATCAGCCCGCCGTACACATAGCCGGGAATGGCCGTATGATAAGGCCGCGGCTGAAAGCGGCACACGCTCTCCTCGCCCTCCCAGAAGCTCTTGATCTGAAGTCCATGGGGGTTCAATCGGCCGCAGCCATAGCAGTGGCTGACATCTTCCGGGTAATGATCCTGAATGGCTTTGGGAGTCATGGCGTTTCCTTTCTGAAGCCGGTTTTGCTCCGGCAAGCAAACCGGTGCACCTTAGACCGCGGTCCCGCGCAGCGGGGTTTCGGCCGTCAAAAGAAAGGCCGGCGGGCACCCTGCCCGCCGGCCTGAAGGCTGCTGGCGTCAGACCTTCGGGAAAACCCGGCTTAGTCCTTTTTCTGGTACTTGAAGGACAGACTCACCCGCGCTCGGAAGGCCGTCACCTTGCCTTTCTCGATCTTCATGTCGAGCTTGGTGATTTCGGCCACCCGCAAGTCTCTGAGGCTTTTCGAGGCGGTTTCCACCGCGTTCATCGCCGCATCCTCCCAGGACTTGGTGCTGGTGCCAATCAATTCGGTGACTCTGTAGACACTCTCGGCCATGGGTTCCTCCTTTCTAGTGAGCACGAATGATCGCAGCGTCGGAGGCGGTCGGAGACGATCCCCGGCCCCTCCGGGGGAGACAAAAGGCAACCGCCTCCGCGGAACCGGAAATACGGCTGACGGCTGCACGCCTGAGCAGAGCTGGCCGCGGCGCAACGGCGGTTCAAGGCCCGGTCGCCGGAACGATCGACGCCTGCCGAAGCCTCCGGGCGAACGGGCATTAAACGTGTACCTACCCGGAAACAGCGCTGGAAGTCAAGTCGCCGCCGGAGTTCGGTCCAAACTTCGGCTCTTGCAACTCCAACGGTTCCTTTGTATGACCTCGATGGTCTCGTAACGGATGACGTGGCGGGAGTCCCGCAACGCTGGATCGGGATTCGTCGAAAGGTGCGCTGCAATGGAACGGGATCTTCTCGGACTCAGGCGTGAACCGGAACGGGCGATTGACATCGAGGCGCCTGCGGCCCTCATTGTAAGGGCCCAATTGCCGAGCGGCGAGATCCCCTGGTGCGCGGGGCAGAAAACCGACCCGTGGGACCACGTGGAGGCCGCCATGGCGCTGGGCATCGCCGGCCGCCGGGAAGCCGCCCGGGCGGCCTTTCAGTGGCTGGCCGGGGCTCAGCTGCCCGACGGCAGCTGGTACAGCGCGTATCTCCACGGCCGCCCGCTGGACCGGACCCGGGATGCCAACCTGTCCGCATACGTGGCCGTGGGAGTGTACCACCATTACCTCCTCACGGGCGATGGCCGCTTTCTCGCGGCGATGTGGGAAACGGTCCGCGCGGCGATCGACTTCGCCCTGGCTCTGCAGGCTCCCCAAGGCGAAATTCACTGGGCCATCAGCCCGCACGGCCGGGTGGACCGCATGGCGCTCCTCACCGGTTCGAGCTCGATCTTCATGAGCATCAAGTGTGCCCTGGCGATCGCCGCGGTTCTGGGGCGGGCCCGACCCGACTGGCAGGCCGCGCTGCGCCGGCTCGGGCATGCCATTCGGTTCAAGCCGCACCTGTTCAACATCACCAAATCCCGCTTTTCCATGGACTGGTTTTACCCGGTCCTCTGCGGGGCGCTGACCGGTGAGGACGCCGGGCGACGGATCGAGCGCGGCTGGCGGAAGTTCGTCGTCGAGGGCCTGGGCGTGCGCTGCGTGACCGATCAGCCCTGGGTGACCCTGGCCGAGACCTCCGAGCTGGTGCTGACGCTGACGGCCGTGGGGCGACCCGAGAAGGCGCGGATCGTCTTCGGGTGGATTTCCGAGCGGCGCTTCGATGACGGCTTCTACTGGTCGGGGTTCACCTTTCCGGACATGACCATCTGGCCGGAGGACCGGCTGACCTGGACCAACGCAGGGGTTATCGTGGCGGCCGACGCGCTCTTCGAGCTGACTCCGGCCGCCGCGCTCTTCAGTCATCGTTTCTGGAGCGCGGGCGGCCGCCGCTGACATCCTCCACCGCCGTTCCGCCCGCCAGCCATAGAAAAGCGCCGAACACGGCCCCGCCCGCCAGAGCGATTGCGGCGCTCACCTGAAACAGCCCGAAGGAGCCCAGCCGTCCATAGAGCGCTCCGTTGACGAGAAAGCCCGCCATCAGCCCGAGACCGTAGGTCAGCGCGTTGTTGAGCGCCTGGCCCATATTCTTGGCGCCGGGCGGCGCGAGGCGGTCCATATAGAGAATGCTGGCCATGTGAAAGGTCCCGTAGGTCATGGCATGCAGGACCTGGGCCGTCAGCAGGGCTGCCGGCGAGGAGACGGCGGATAGGACGAGCCAGCGCAGCGTGGCGACGGCAAAGGAGGCGAGCAGCACGCGCTCGAGGGCAAACCGATTGAAAATCGCCTCCGAGTAAAGCATGGCCAGAATCTCCGCCGACGAGGCCACGGCCCAGCACAGGCCGATAAAGGCGCTCGAGTACCCCAGGGTCTCGAGGTGGATGGAAAAAAAGCCGTAATAGGCTCCGTGGCTGGCGAGCATCAGAAAGCCGCTGGCCAGAAAAAAGATCGACCGCCGCAGCAGCATGGCCCGGGCCCCTGGGGGCATCGCGGTCAGCGGCGACCGGGAGTCGCGGGGGACCGTGGCGGAGATCAGCGCCAGCAGCAGCGAGCCGGCCAGGATGCAGCCGAGGATCAGCCGCACGGAGAACCACTCGATCAGCTTTCCGAAGACCAGCACCGCCGTGATGAAGCTGATTGATCCCCAGAGCCGGATCCGGCCGTAGCTTTTCCGCCCCTGGCCCAGCGTCTCCATGGTGATGGCTTCCAGGAACGCGATGACCGGCGAATAGAAGATGCCGTACCCCACGGTGATCAAGGCCATGACCGCGAAGTCCTCGGTGAAGAAAAACAGGGCCCATATGACCGCGCTCACGGCGTTGCACAGGATGTAGATCGGCCGCCGTCCACGGGTCCGGTCCGCCAGCGCCCCCCAGAGCATCGGAAAGACCACCATCGTGACCGACCGCAGGGCGGACAACGCGCCGATGTGAAAACCGGAAAATCCCAGATGGTAGCAATAGAGGTTGAAGTAGGGCAGGTACAAACCCATGACGCCGAAATAAAGGAAGTACTGCGCGGCGATGGCTGCTTTGGAGAAGGAATGCGTCACGTGGCTATGGCCGTTCCCGATCCCGACGCAGCGACCGCTGGATGGCAGGCGGCCTGCCGCGTCGTACATCCTTTGACTTTGACATGCGTGAGGGCCGCCGCCGACCCCTCCCATCCGGCCGGACCCCTGGCATAGAAGGTATCATACGGCAGTTTGGCCGCAGCGCAAAGCGCGGATCGCGGAGGGCGCCAGCGGACCGCGCGGATTGGCTCTGCCGCGGTTTACAAAGTAAAGATGAAATGCTATTTTTATCTCTTCCGCAAACTAGTTGGTGTGGATCCAGGTATGGCCTTTTTCGGTTCAGGCCAGAGACGCAGCGATTTCACCGCCGCTGTCGCGGCAAGCCCGCGCCGATGATGGCCAGAAGCCGGAAGGCTGGCATGAGCCGAAGGACACCGTCCCTGGATCGACCCTCGTCAGCTGCGTGTAACCGGATGCACCTCTACCCCAGGTTCGGCGCCGGCGGGTTTCGGCCGGCGTCGGTCAGGAGACGGGCATGGACATCATCAAGATCCGCTTTGCCGCCGACTTCGAAGATCTAAGCGCCGAGATCGATAAGTCGATCGAGGACATGTTCCGATCCCTCAGTCCCGTTTTCAGCCTGGCCGCGCGCAGCTGGAAGCCGGCGATGGACATGAATGAAACCGCGGAGCAGATCATCATCCTGGCGGAGCTGGCCGGCGTCGACAAGGATGACCTGGAGGTCGAGATCAGCAGCAAGGCCGTGCGGATCCGGGCGATGCGGCCGGCGCGGAGCTACGGGCCGGACGCCACCTACCGGTTGGCCGAGATCCAGTACGGCCGGTTTGAGCGCGTCCTGTTTCTGCCCGCCCCCATCGATCCGGAGATCGTATCGGCGGCTTATACCAACGGAATCCTGGAAATCCGGCTGGCCAAGCTCCCCCAGGAAACGATGCACACCGACCCGCTGATGCAAGGCTGACCATGGGGTGCCGGCGTGCGCTGCAGCCGCTGGGTAGTGCCTGCCGGCGGCGCCACGTGCCGGAACCCTGGAGGATTTCATGACGGAACCTGGAACTTCTCTTCCTTCGCCCCCCGAGACGCTTCCGGAGCAGTTGCCCATTCTGCCGCTGTTCGATGCCGTGCTGTTCCCCAAGATGGTGCTGCCGCTGATGATCGTTCAGGAAGAATCGATCCGGCTGGTGGACGATGTCATGGCCAAGGACCGCCTGCTCGGTCTGGTGGCCTCTCCGCAGGGCGGAGCTCCCCGAACGGAGCTGTTAAAAGCCACCCTGGCGCCGGTGGGCACCGGGGCGATGATCCTCAAAATGGCCAAGACCCAGGACAACCGTACCCAGCTGTTGGTGCAGGGACTCGGCCGTTTCCGGATTCGCGCCTTCGTGGAAGGCAAGGCCTTCCTCGAAGCCCAGATAACGGCCTTGAACGACCGGGGGGGAAAAGACAACGAAACCGAAGCGCTCATGGCCCACGTCGTCAACCAGTTCGGCCGGATCGTGGAACTCTCACCGGGGTTGCCCCAGGAAATCGGCCAGATGGCGCGCTCGATCCAGGAGCCGGGGACGCTGGCGGACATGGTGGCTTCGAGCATCAACATCGGTATAGAGGAGAAGCAGCGGATCCTGGAGCTGGAGCAGGTAAACGAGCGCCTGCGGGCGGTGGTGCGGCTGGTCAACCATCAGGTGGAGGTCCTGGAGCTGGGGAAAAAAATTCAGACCCAGGTCAAGGGGGACATGGAAAAGAGCCAGCGCGATTACTACCTGCGCCAGCAGCTCAAGGCCATCCGCGAGGAGCTTGGCGAGAAGGATGACGCCTCGGGAGAGATCGAAGAGCTGCGCCGGAAAATCCTCGCCAAGGACCTGCCCGAAGAGGCCCGCAAGGAGGCGGACCGGGAACTGGAACGCCTGGCTCGCATGCACCCGTCCTCGGCCGAGTACACCGTAGCGGCCACTTACCTGGACTGGCTGACGGCGCTGCCCTGGCACGACGCCACTGTGGATCGCCTGGACATTCCGCGGGCGCGCAAGATCCTGGACGACGATCACTTCGGCCTGGAAAAGCCCAAGCGGCGCATCATCGAATACCTGGCCGTGCGCAAACTCAAACCGGATTCGAAGGGGCCCATCCTCTGCCTCGCCGGGCCTCCCGGCACCGGTAAGACGTCCCTGGGGCAGTCGATCGCTCGGGCGCTGGGCCGGAAGTTCCACCGCATTTCGCTCGGCGGCGTGCGCGACGAAGCCGAGATCCGCGGGCACCGCCGCACCTATGTCGGGGCCCTGCCCGGCCGGGTCATTCAAGCCCTGCGCCGCACGGGCTCCCACAACCCGGTCTTCATGCTGGATGAGATCGACAAGGTCGGCAGCGACTTCCGCGGCGATCCCTCTTCGGCGCTCCTGGAAGTCTTGGACCCGGAACAGAACAAGTCCTTCTCGGACCACTACCTGGATGTGCCCTTCGACCTGTCGCGGGTGCTGTTCATCGCCACGGCCAACGTGCTGGACACGATCCCACCGGCCTTGAGAGACCGGATGGAAGTGCTGGGTCTGGTGGGCTATACCCTGGACGAGAAGCTCAAGATCGCCCACCGCTACCTGATCCCCCGCCAGCGCGAGGAGCACGGCCTGACCGCCAAGCAGGTCCGGATCACATCGAGCGCCGTGCGCGAGATCATCATCGGCTACACCCGCGAGGCCGGCCTTCGGAACCTGGAGCGTGAAATCGCCGGCATCTGCCGCTATGCGGCCAGCAAGATCGCTCAGGGGCGGGCTAAAGCCGTGAATGTGGGCCGCGGCGACCTGCATGCCATCCTGGGACCGGTGCGCTTCATCGATGAGCCGCGGGCGCGCATCACCACGCCGGGGATCGCCACCGGGCTGGCCTGGACCCCGGTCGGCGGGGAGCTGCTCTTCATCGAGGCCACCGCCATGAAGGGCAAGAAGGGCCTCACGCTCACCGGCCAGCTCGGCGACGTCATGAAGGAGTCGGCGGCG
>JALOPD010000222.1 GCA_025454075.1 Desulfobacterales bacterium
CAAGATGCTCTATGCCAACTCATCCAGCACCTTTCCCTTTCCAATGGGGAGAGGCACTCCGCTGGTGGCGCTCAACAGCTACCTGATGAACCCCGGGGCGTCCAGGGCCGTGTCGATACAAATCCAGTTCGACAAGCAGATGGACCGGGATTCGATCGAAAACCCGGCCAACTGGCTGATCAGCCGCGCCGCCGGCCAGGGTCCCGGGCAGGCCTACAACTTCGGGCTCCCCGTGTCCCCCAACGAGGCCAGGCTGCCGCCCATCCCCAGCGCCGTGACCTGGGACCCTGACAATCTGACGGCCACGGTCTATTTCACGGTCACCCAGAACGCCGCCGCCAACGCCACCATCGACCCGTCCCATGTCGAGTTCAGATTCTCTGGCAAAGACATCTACGGCCTGAAAATGAACCCGAAGTTCGACCAGTTCACCGGGTTCAGCGGCGTGGTGTGAGAGAGGAAAGGATGGAGGCCGACCTCCTCGCCCGGCATCGGGCAATAGAAACACCCGGGAATGCGGCGAAGCCCGCCAGTCTACCTCGCGCCTTGACAGAAGAGCACAGCGAGATGCTGGGTCGGCTTTGGGAGATGTCCTCGGAGGGAATTTTTATCGTTCGGAACGGCCGTGTCAGGGAGTGCAATCACTTCCTCGCCACGCAGGCCGGCTACGCCATGGACGAGGTCGAGGGGACATGCTTTGCAAGCTTCTTCGACCGGGAGAGCATCCCGGCCGTCGAGGCGGCCTGCGGGCAAATCGCATTGGAGCGCGGGACGGTGTCCCTGCCCCAAGTGGTGCTCGTGTGCAAGGATGGAAAAATCCTCGAAGCCCAAATGAAGGCCTGCGCCTGCCGCTTCGGCGGGAAGCCGGCCGTGCTGGTGACCCTGAGCGTCATGGACCGCCAAATTTCCGACGACTCGTGGGAGGCCGACCTGGACGGCTTCTTTGTCTCCGAAGAGACGCCCCTCCCGCTTCCTCAGGTTATTTGAGCCCCGGCTTTCTCAGCGCATCCCGCGAACGCATTTCAACGCAGCCTCAATTCGGGAATGGATGCAAGCCTTGGTGGATTTAATGCGGAGTTTGGCAAGGATTACGAGACAAAACAAACCTGTCTTTTAATTTTAGGCACTTTAGGCATTTTAGGCACTATAGGCACTGCTTTTTTTTTTAGGCCCTGCCCTATTTTAGGCACCGCCCCTAAGTGTAAATGACGTTCACCGGCAACGGCGGGTACTTCCAGACCCCGGGCTTCGGCAGGATGTGCTGCTCTCCCACCGTGAGCCAGTTGAGGTCCGGTTTGAGGTCCCGGAGCTTTCCGTCCTCGGGGAACCGGGCCTGCGAGGTCAGCGAATAGGTCGCCTGCACGATGCACACGCGCTCTCTGCCCTCCCGCGCCACCACGTAGTACTTCTTGACCTTGTGGGGCGACAGCCCGTTGACGGCGGCAATCTGCTCCAGGTCGTCTTTGAGAAATTTCATCAGCACCAGCTTGGAGACCCCGCGCTCGCAGATGCGGATCAGGGCCCGGGAGGCGCTGGTGCTCACGTAGACGGTGGTGATGCCGGGAACCCGCCGCAGGTACTGGGCGGCCACGATGGCCGCCGTCCGGCGCCCGCCCGACATGAAGGGCTGGTTGTAGTACTCGAACAGTTTCCGCTGCATGTCCTCGGCGGTCTTCTCGCCCTTCTCGTAAAGCTCCTTGGAGATGTAGCGCAGGCTGCGGCCGAGGTCTTCGGCGGCGTCGCTGATCGGCCAGTCGATCCGCACGTGGTAATGCGAGAGATGGTAGCGGATGCGGGACCTGCCGACGGGGTCGCGCTGGATCATCAGGGCGTAGTCCACCGGCAGCAGCGCCCGAATGAAATTGCGGAAATGAACCGACTCCAGGTATCTTGCCTGGCGGTCGCGCTTGCCGATGGAGGGAACGGCTTCGGAGCGCATCAGGTTCATCTTGGTCGTTCGGTTTTCATCGAAGAACCGGATGTATTTCTTGTGTTCGGGCGGGATGGAGTCTTCGGCGAACACGACCAGGAAGGTGTGGTGGAGGTCGTACTCCTGGTCCGGGATCCGCGCCCGCGGCTTGAGCTCCCGTTTCTCCACGAAGGGATAGGGGTTCCCGTGGCTGATAAAATTCTGATAGGAGTCGATCAGGGCGTGCTGAGTGAGAAACTGGTCGAGGTCGTCCCGCAGCAGTTCGTAGTAGGAGCGCCTGAGTTTATTGGCGAGGCTGAGCTCTTCGCGGTATTTCCAGAACGCCACTGCTCTCTCCTTTTGGGCTCGCCGGACCCGCGTGGGCCTTTATTCCTGCATCGATGGGCTCACGTGCCTCTCCGGTCCGCCGGCGGCCGCGTCTCCATGGCTCCAGCCTTATCACATTCCGAGGATTCGACCAAGCGGCAATTCCGGAATCTCAGAGGGAAGGCGCGCAGGTCGTCTTCTTCTTGCTCAGCCGGGACATCCAGCGATAAAGAGGCTCACGCGCCAGGTACGCCGAAAGGGCAAATATCAGGCACAGCGCGGTGACGATGATGAAAAAGACGTAGTTCCTTTCGAAGATGGAGGCCCCCTGCAGGCTGAGCGCCAGGGTCCCTGGAAGGCGACCGACGGTGGAGACGACGAAAAACACGCGTGCGGGCAGCGTCGTCAAGCCGAGGAACATGCAGAGATAGTCCTTGGGAAAGCCGGGAACCAGGAAAAAGATGAAGATGTAGAGGATCCCCTTGTACTGGACCATCTCGTTGTATTTATCATAGGTTTCGCAGCGCACCAGCCGGCGCACCACGCGCTCCCCCAGGAAATGGCCGATCCCGAAATTGATCATGGACCCGATGGTCAGGCCGACGGTCGAGAGCAGAAAACCGTTCAGGGCGCCGAACATGTAGCCGCCCAGGAACCCGGTCAGCTCGCCGGGGATGGGGGCGAACAGGACCTGTCCGATCTGCAGCAAGACGAGCACCAGCGCGGCGGCCCAGCCGGCGGATTTGACCGTCTCCCGCATCCATTCCCGGTCGGACATCCGATCGTAGTAGGCCAGGAACTTGTCCCACAGGCCGCACTCCCAGGATCCGAAGATGACCAGGCAGGAGGCCAGAAATATGACCACCACGATGATGATGACCGTTCGACCCAGTTTGGGGTTCTTTTCCATGAGCACCGCTGACGGACCCTAACCGGCGTCCGATGTCCCTGAACGGGCCGCGCGCCGCAAACGGCTCCAGAACCACCGCCGGCCGGCCCCTTTTTGCTTGCGACCCTCGAGCGTTTTCTGCTGGGCCCAGCGTTCCAGAAACCCCACGCTGCCGGCCTGGTAGGCGCGCTGGAGCCGCTCCTCGTGCACGGCGAGCCCCTGCTCGCCTGCCACGGCGGCCCGCAGGCACTCGGTCTTGACGTCGCAATCGAGGCAGCCCGGCGGCGTGTGCCGCAGGCCGTCGGGGCCCATGGGGAAAACCGTCTCCAACCGGGCGAAGCACTCCGGGGCTCCCTTTTTGTCAAGATCGGCCATGTCTCAGCTCGACTTTAGAAGCGTTGCCGGTTCCGGGCCCCCGGCGATGGGGCCCCCGTCGAATTCGGCGTTCATGCGGGCGATGTGCCCCTGATCCGCAAAGCTGAAATAGCGGTTGTCGCCGATGATCAGATGCTCGTGCACCGAGATTCCCATGATCCGGCCGGCAAAAACCAGTTGCCGGGTGACGGCCCGGTCCTCGGCGGACGGCCGGGGCTCCCCGGACGGGTGGTTGTGGGCGAAAATGAGGGCGGCCGCATGGTGCTGCAGCGCCGCCCGGACCACTTCCCGCGGGTAGACGCTGCTGGCGGTAAGGGTGCCCTCGAAAAGCGTCTGCATGGCGATGACGCGGTTTTTCGAATCCAGGAAAACGGCGACGAAGCATTCCCGCGTCTTGTCCCGGATGGCGCTGTTCAAATATGCGAACAGATCGCCGGAATTGCAAATGGCGTCGCGGCCCACCACCTTCTTCGCCAGAAACCGATCCGCCACCGCCTTGATCAGCTTAATGCCCAGCATGTTTTTCGGGCCGATGCCCTCCACTCCCAGCAACTCGCCGGGATCGGCCTCGAAGACCCCCTGGAGCGTCTTGAACTTTGCCATCGCCCGCTTGGCAGCGTCCTTGCAGTCCTTGCGGGGGGTGGCCAGCGTGAGCAGCAGCTCGACCACCTCGTAGTCGAGGAACCCGTCCAGCCCGCCCGTGAGGAACCGCTCCCGCAGCCGCCCGCGATGCCCCTCGCCTTTGTGAGCCATCCCACCCGGCATACCTGACATCCATCTTTCCGGTTACATCTTATTGAGATAGGAGGATATCGAGCACCAAACAGATTCTTTGATCAGCAATTTATATTCGCCTTGGTTGGCTTTTTTTGTGTTTTCCATATTTTTTCCCGCCATCGGCGGGAAAAAAGAAACACGGAAGTCGGCCTTCTCGCCAAATCGTCAGTCGTCGTCCAGCTCCGGCTTGAGATCCCTCGTCATCAGCTGGTAGAGCGCCTCCCGCGGCGGGAGATCCTCATACAGGATCCGGTACGTCTGATGGCAGATCGGCATCTCCACCCCCAGCTTGCCGGACAGGTTGTAGACCGACCGGGCGGTGCGCACGCCTTCGGCCACCATCCGCATCCCCCCCAATATGTCGCTCAGCTTCCGGCCGGCGGCGATCTGCCTCCCGAGCGTGTGGTTGCGGCTCAGGTCCCCCGTGCAGGTGAGGATCAGGTCGCCGTATCCCGCAAGCCCGGTAAAGGTCCGCGGGTTCGCGCCCAGGCGCTTGCCCAGGCGCCGGATCTCGGTCATCCCGCGCGTGATCAGGGCCGCCCGGGTGTTCAGCCCCAGGCCGAGGCCGTCGATGATGCCGGCGGCGATCGCGATCACGTTTTTGACCGAGCCGCCCAGTTCGACCCCGATCGTGTCCCCGCTGGTGTAGACCCGGAAATACGGCGTCGCGAACACCTGCTGGACCATCTGCGCCAGCGCCGGATTGCGCGAGGCCACCGTCACCACCGTCGGAATCTTCCGGGCCACCTCCACCGCGAAGCTCGGCCCGGACAGGACCGCCACACGGTCGTCGCCGACCCCCAGCGTTTCCTTCAGCACGCCCGTCATGGTGAGGTGGGTTTTGTTCTCGATGCCCTTGGAGGCCGACACCACCATGGTCTGCGCGCCCAGGCGGCCGGCCATGCCGGCCGACGTTTCACGGATCACGTGCGACGGCACCACGACCACCAGCAGGTCTTTGCCGCCGGCGGCCGAGGCGAGGTCATTGGACGCCGTCAGGCTCGGCGACAACGGGATGCCGGGCAGGAAGGCCCGGTTCTCTCGGTGCGTGTTGATCTGCTGGGCGACCTCGGGCTCGAACACCCACAGGTCCACCGGAAAGCCCTTGGCGGCCAGCAGGCCGGCCAGGACGGTGCCCCAGCTGCCGCCGCCGATCACACCGACCCGGAAGGCGCCCGGGACGATATCTGCGTCAACCGGCATGGTCCTCCCCCTCGTCGATCGGCTTGTCGTCCTCGTCCTTTTCCGCCAGGCGCGCGGCCCCCACCACGCGTTCGCCCGCATCCACCCCGATGAGCTTGACCCCCTGAGTGTTGCGGCTGATGACCGAAATCTCCTTGATCCGCGTGCGGATGACCTTGCCGATGCTGGTCATGAGCATGACGTCGTGCTCTTCGTCGACCACGAGGATCGCCACCACCTTGCCGTTGCGCGGGCTGGCCTTGATGGCGATGACGCCCTTGCCCCCGCGCTTGTGCACCGGGTACTCGTCGATGGAGGTCCGCTTGCCGAAGCCGTTTTCGGTGACGGCGAAAAGGGTCTGCCCGTAGCTCAGCACCTCCATGCCGACGAGGCGGTCCCCCTCGGCGAACTTCATGCCGCGCACGCCGCTCGCCGCCCGGCCGGAGGGGCGCACGTCGGATTCGTGAAAGCGGATGGCCTTGCCCTCGGCCGACCCCAGGAACACGTTCATGGTGCCGTCGCTGATGCGGGCGGCGATGAGTTCATCACCCTCCAGCAGGTTGATGGCGATGATGCCGCCGGCGCGCGGCCGGCTGTAGGCCATGATGTCGGTTTTCTTCACGAGCCCTTTCCGGGTGGCCATCAGCACGAAGGAGCCCGGCGTGAATTCCGGCACCGCCAGCACGGTCGCAAGCTTTTCGTCTTCCGCCATGTTCAGCAGGTTGACGACGGCCTTGCCCATGCTCAAGCGGCCGGCCTGGGGGATGTCGTAGCACTTGCACCAGTAGACCTTGCCGAGGTT
>JALOPD010000223.1 GCA_025454075.1 Desulfobacterales bacterium
GAAATAGCCGCCGTAGACGCCGACCTTGAGCGACTTCTCGGCCGCCGGCGCCGGCTGCGAAAGCAGCGCCGCGATGCACAGGACCAGGATGGACCCCAAAATACGCGATTTCATTTTCATGGCCGTTCTCCTAAAGAATTGAGTGATAGCGATAAACCGGTGAAATCCAGCACTATATGGCAAAAAGGCTTAGGCGAGTCAAGCAAAGCTTATGGCCCGGAACGCCTCCTGGAATTTTTTGAGGACTTGTTTTCCGACCGCATTTCCGGCATTGATTTCCGGCTGTTGTGTGCCTCCTCCGTTTATGATACAGGAACCTCATTTCCAGCTTTTCAGCCGGGGCGACGTCCGAAGACGTTTTTCCTCATCTTTTCCGCTTCTGTCGCACCCGCCGGGGGTGCTGCTTTCCTGAGGATGAGATTTTCATGGATGCGTCCATCACCAACGAGCACGGCCTCGGTATTATCCGCCAGGGTGTGCGGTTCACCCGGCCAAGGAAAAATGGCCACGCGCTCGGCACGTCAGCGATTTTCAGCGCAACCCTTCGGCTCGCCAACCTGAATCCCACAAACGGCTCAGCCAATCCGCCGGCGCGTGTGCCCGGCGGATTTTCAATCCCGGAAACCGGTCTCATAAAAAGAAAGGGGAAAAACATGAACAGCAGGCGAAAATGGATGATTTTGTTGGCGGCCGCAGTGGCATTGATTATCATCCCCGGCGCGGTCTTGGCCCAGACCACGGTCAAGATCGGCAACATTCTGCCGCTCTCCGGGCCGTCAGCCTCGGTCGGCTTGCAGAACAAACAGGCCCAGGACATGGCGATTCAAGAGATCAACGATGCCGGCGGCATTAAATCCCTGGGCGGAGCCAAGATTCAAATGTTCTATGCGGATTCCGAATCCAAGCCCGAGAAGGGCGTGGCCGAGGCCGAACGCTTCATCAACACCGAAAAGGTCAACATCCTGACCGGCGCCTGGAACTCGGCGGTTTCCTACCCCGTTTCGGCGGTGGCCGAGCGCTACGGGATTCCCTTTCTCGTGCCGGTGTCGGTGGCCGACAAGATTACCGAGCAGGGCTACAAGTACGTCTTCCGGATCGCCGCCAAGGACAGCTGGTGGACCCGCGACCAGTTCGCCTTCCTGAAGGATATGGAAAAGGAGTTCAACACCAAGGTCTCCACCGTGGCGTTCGTGTATGAAAACGGCGACTGGGGCAAGGGATTCGCCGAGGGCTGGAAGAAACTCGCGCAACAGGGCGGCTACAAGGTGGTGTTGGACGAGCCCTATCCCTCCACGGCCACCGATTTGAGCCCGGTGGTGCAGAAGATCAAGCGCGCCAATCCCGACGTGCTTTTCCTGACCTCCAACGCCGCGGACGCCATCCTGCTCACCAACACCATGGCCGAGTACAAAGTCAAGCCCAAGGCCATCATCGCCAGCGGCGGCGGCCATGCCGACCCGTCATTCATGAAGGCCGCGGGCAAGAACGCCAAATACCTGTTCGACATCGTCGAGTGGGAAACCGACGTCAACAAACCCGGAGCGGACAAGGCCAACGAGAAGTTCAAGAAACTCTACGGCTACAACCTCGCGGGCGAATCCGTGGACGCCTATGTCGCCATGTACGTGCTGGCCGATGCGCTGGAGCGCGCCAAGTCCACCGACCCGAAAGCCATCCGCGAGGCTCTCGCTATCACCAAGCTGAACCAGGGACCGGCCATGATCGTGGGCTACGACGCCATCGAGTTCGACGCGAGCGGCCAGAACAAGCACGCCGCCCTGGTGATGATCCAAGTCAACGACATCGGCAAGGGCATGGAGCGGATCACGGTGTGGCCCAAAGTGTCGCGGCGCGCGAACTACAAGCCGGTGTTCCCCACTCCGTAGGAAAGCCGGTTGCGGCGCGGCGCCGTCCTATCGGCAATGAAGTGTCGCCTTTGTGGGAGTGGCTCCCGGCCTTCGAAGCCAAATCTGCTTCGGCGGAGTAGGCTCCAGCCGCGATGATATCGCGGCAAGATGCCGCTCCCACAAGCGGCCAGCCGTGAGGGTTCAACCGTCCCCGGCGGACAGGAGGTCCTGATGCTTTTCATTCTCGAAGACACCATCAACGGCATCCTCATGGGCTCCATCTACGGCCTGGCGGCGCTCGGCCTGACGCTGATCTTCGGCGTGCTCAAGGTCATCAACTTCGCCCACGGCTCGCTGCTCATGCTGGGGATGTATGTGGCCTACTGGGCCGTGCTCTTGACCGGTGTGCACCCTTACCTATCGCTGGTCATCGTCGTGCCGGTCATGTTCCTTTTCGGCTACCTGCTTCAGGACATCCTCATCAAGCCCATCTTCAAGGCGGAGAAGGACGTCCGCGAACCGATCACGGTCATCATCGTCACCACAGGCGTCTGGTACATCCTGGACAACCTGGCGCTGCTCATCTTCGGGCCCCAATACCGCAACATTCAAGACAATCCCCTGCGCGGCAAAATGCTCGAAGCCGGGGAGATGATGATCTCGGTGCCCAAGCTGTGGGGATTCTGCGCCGCCATCCTTACCGCCTTGCTGGTGTACCTGTTCCTGCAGAAGACCCGCATGGGCCGCGCCGTGCGCGCGACGAGCCTCGACCGCGACGCCGCCAGCCTGCAGGGCATCAACCAGTATAAGATCTACAACATCTCCTTCGGCATCGGTACGGCCGTGGCCGGCGTGGCCGGCGTGACCCTCGTGCCCTTCTTCAACATCTTTCCGAGCGTCGGAGTGCTCTTCGACATCAAGTGCTTCATCATCGTGGTCCTGGGCGGACTGGGAAGCATCGGCGGGGCGCTTCTGGGCGGCATGATCGTCGGGGTGATCGAGTCCGTGGGACCGCAGTTCATGACGGCCACGTGGACCGAGGCCATCGTGTACGGCCTCTTTCTGGTTTTTCTGTTTCTGAAGCCTTCGGGGTTGTTCGGCGTCAAGTACGACTGGTGAGGACTTCGCCTGCGGCGAAGTCCTATAAGCCAAAAAAAAGAAGTTGATTCTCTTCTGAAGTTCATTCGAGGGTTTTTCTATGAACCCGGTGGTCTACCGCAAATTGCCGTTGATTCTCGTTGGTGTGATGGCCTTTGGCCTGCCGCTGGTGGTGACGAGCCCCACCTACCTGCACATCGTGATCCTGCTCTTTCTCTACGCCTATCTGACCACGAGCTGGAACCTGGTGGGCGGCTTCGCCGGCGTGCTGCCGCTGGGCCACGCGGCCTTTGTCGGGATCGGCGCCTACACCTCCACCATCCTGTCCCTGCAATACGGCGTCAGCCCCTGGATCGGCATGCTGGTCGGTGCGGTGATTGCAAGCATCGTGGGGGTGATCATCGGGCTGCCTACGTTTAAAATGCGCGGCGCCTACTTTGCCCTGGCGACGATTGCCTTCGCCGAGGGCATTCGGGTGATGTTTGAGAACATCGACTACCTGGGGCCTTTTCAGATCAACGGCCCGCGGGGCCTGCAGATCCCGCCCCTCAAAACCGGCCTGGCCAGCTTCATGTTCGCGGAGAAGGAGCCTTACTATTACATCATTCTGGTCATGCTCGCCGGGGTGCTCTTGCTCACCTGGGCGATCTCGCGCTCCAAGCTGGGCTATTACCTGATGGCGGGCGGCGAGGAGCCCGAGGCGGCTCAGGCCCTGGGAGTCAACGTCGCCCGCGCCAAGCTGACGGCCATGGCGATGAGCTCCTTCCTCACGGCGTTCGCGGGAACGTTCTGGGCGCAGTTCACCCTCTACATCCACCCCAAGAGCGTCATGAGCCTGGACATCTCCTTCGAGATCGCCTTCATCGCGCTCATCGGCGGAAGAGGGTCAATCGCCGGGCCGGTGCTGGGAGCGCTGCTGCTGCGGCCGGTCAGCGACTTTTCCCGAATCTACTTCGGCGACAAGCTGCCGGGGCTGCATTTGATCATCTTCGGTGTCGTATTGATCCTGGTGATGCTCTTCCAGCCCCGCGGGCTGCAGCTGCCGCTGACTCGCATCTACCACCGCGTCATGGACAGGCTCTTCGGCGACAGGGAGGCGGCGGTATGAAAATACTCGAGCTCCAGACGGTGAGAAAATATTTCGGCGGCATCAAGGCGGTGGAAAGCTTCAGCCTGGACGTGAACGAAGGCGATATCGTCGGCCTGATCGGCCCCAACGGCGCCGGCAAGTCCACGCTGTTCAACTGCGTGGCGGGCGTTTTCCCCCCGACCGCCGGCGACATCCTGTTTCTCGGGGAAAAGATCAACGGCCAGAAGCCATGGGACCTCTGCCACAAAGGGTTGGCCCGCACCTTCCAGATCGTGAAGCCCTTCGCCTCCCGCACCGTGCTCTACAACGTCATGGTGGGGGCCTTCGCCACCACCGACAAGCGCAGCGAGGCCGAACAGCGCGCCCGGGAAGTGCTGCAGCACCTGAACATGGACGACAAAAAAGACCAGCGCGCCGGCAACCTCACCATCGCCGACCGCAAGCGGCTGGAGATCGCCCGCGCGCTGGCCACGCGGCCCAAGCTGCTGCTGCTCGACGAGGTCATGGCGGGCCTGCGGCCCACCGAGGTGGACGAGATGGTGGCGATCATCAAGCGCCTGCGGGAAGGCGGCATGACCATCTTCGTAATCGAGCACATCATGCGGGCGATCATGGCGCTCTCGGACCGGATCGCGGTCCTGCATTTCGGCACCAAGATCGCGGAGGGCAGCCCGCAGGAGATCACCCGCGACGAGCGGGTGATCAAAGCCTATCTGGGAGAAGACTATGGCGCTGCTTGAGGTCCGCAACATCGACGTGTTCTACGGGGACGTCCAGGTGGTCTTCGACCTGTCGCTCCAGGTTGAAGAGGGCGAGGTGGTCAGCATCATCGGCGGCAACGGCGCCGGCAAATCCACACTGCTCAAGACCATCTCCGGCTTGATGCAGCCGTCCAAAGGCGAGATCTCCTTCGAGGGCAAGCCCATCCACCACCGGCCGCCCGAGGAGGTCGTGGAGCGCGGCATCGTGCAGGTGCCCGAAGGACGGCGCCTGTTCAGCCTGATGTCCGTTCAGGACAACCTCATCGTCGGGGCTTACAACCGCCGCGCCGACAGCCAGAAGGAAAAAACCCTGGAGGTAGTCTACACGCTCTTCCCGCGCCTGCGGGAACGGCTGGCCCAGCTGGCCATGACGCTCTCCGGCGGCGAGCAGCAGATGGTGGCCATCGGCCGCGGCCTCATGGCGCGACCCAAGATCCTCATGCTCGACGAGCCGTCCCTGGGGCTCGCTCCCCTTCTGATCAAGGACATTTTCGAGACGGTGCGCCAGATCGCCGAACAGGGAACCACCGTGCTCATGGTCGAGCAGGACGTGAAGCACTCCCTCAGCCTGAGCGACCGGGGCTACGTGCTCGAGCACGGCCGGGTGGTGATGGAAGGCCCGGCGCGGGAGCTGCTCGAGAATCCGCACATCAAGACGGCGTACCTGGGATTGTAGCAGAGCGGGTTCAAGGGAACCGGGATTCGAGCCGACCGTGCTTGGAAACAATGGGCTCTTGGAACCGGTATGTGCACGTTTCCCGGTGGAAGGGGCACCGATTGCGTTGCAAGACCCCAGACGTTGAACCTGTCAATCACTGAACCTCGACAACAACGAATTTTCGTATCGCGCTTCCCGTATCCGGAATTGAACATCTTTTTCTAATGATCACCAAAAGGAGCCTAAACATGAGCACCGTCCAGACCAACGCGGCATTGCAGCAGTTGAGAACCCAGGTCATCTCCGCGGGGGTATCGAGCGTCACCCCCGTGCACGTGGAGTCCGCGCGCGGTGCCATCGTGCGCGACGTCGAAGGCAAGGAGTACATCGACTTCGGCGGCGGCATCGGCGTCATGAACATCGGCCACTGCCACCCCAAGGTGGTGGCGGCCATCAAGGCCCAGGCCGAGAAATTCCATCATACCTGCTTCATGGTGAACCCTTACGAAGTCGCCATCAAGCTGGCCGAAAAGCTCTGCCGCGCTACGCCCGGAGACTTTCCGAAGAAGGCCATCTTCGTCAACAGCGGCGCTGAATGCGTGGAAAACGCCGTCAAGATCGCCCGCTATTACACCAAGCGTCCGGCCGTCATCGTCTTCGAGAACGCCTACCACGGCCGCACCCTGCTCGCCATGACCATGACGAGCAAGGTCAAGCCCTACAAGTTCGGCTTCGGCCCGTTCGCGCCCGAAGTCTACCGCATGCCGTTCGGCGACGTGGTCGGCCCGG
>JALOPD010000046.1 GCA_025454075.1 Desulfobacterales bacterium
CTTTTCGGGACATATTCCAGCGACTTGCCCCTCGATGCATCGGGCGCCGGGCTGTTCGATTCCGGAGGGCATGTTGTCGGGCGTGTAGCGGAAGACCCGCAGGGTGGCCTTTCGCGGGTCGGTCAGGGCTGGTCCCGCGAGCAGGTTTCCATTTGGGTCATATTGCAGGTCATGGGTCCGCCCGCCGGATTCGATGCGCTTCGGGGCGTGAAAAGGCCCTGCGCCGTCATATTCATATTTCAGCCGGATCACTTTCGAAGGGTGCACCAGTGTCGGGATCGAGGATTTTTCGGAAATCAGCCGGTGCAGTTTGTCGTAGGCATAGTAGCGCGTCGACGATTGGATATGGTCCGTGATCTCCCTGATGTCGCCGCCGGGGGTGTGGCGGTAGGTCTTGTAAAAGAGATCGTCGTCCGCCTGCAGGCTCGGGGCCTGAACCCGGAGGGTCTTCAAAAGCTGGGACTTGAGGTCGTGGCCGAAGATGGTCGACGTGCCGTTGCCTTGGTAGAGGAAGCCGGGTTTTCCGGCGGCCGTGTAGTCTTCGACCTGGGCGAACTCGACGCCTCCCGGCCCGGTCACGCGGTGAATGAGCCGGGTTCCGGGGTGATATGAATAGTCGACCCGGTAGCCGTCCAAGGGGTAGATAATCGCCGTCAAATTTCCCGCCGGGTCGTACTCCTTCAGAGTGGTGTACCGCGTGGGGTTGCCGGCGAAGAGCCGCGAGTCGGCGATCACCCGGCCCATTTCATCGTATTCGTCGATGGAAATGGTCGTGTGCAGGTTGGCCACAGTGTGCAGCCGGCCGACACCGTTGGGCGCGGACGGGTTGTCGTAGGCATAATATACAGGGTCGATTGGGGTGGAATAGGACTTGGAAATGAGACGGTTCAAGGGATCGTATTCCAGAGTGACGGTTTGGCCCTTGCTGTCTGTCTGCGTTTTCAGGTTGCCGTTGGCATCGTAGGTGTATTCCCAGGCCCCCATGTCGGGGTCGCTCATCGCCCGGATGTTCCCCAGCGAGTCGCGGTCGAAGCGGGTCTGCATCCCGCCGTGATTGGTTATTTTGAGCAAATCTCCCGCCGCGTTGTAGTCGAATTCCGTGACGATGTCGCCTTGGTTCGAATGCTCCACGACGCGGATGACCCGGTCGAGATAATCCCGGGTGGTGGTCTTGGCGGACCCGTCGGGGTCGGACACCGTTGCGGCCAGGCCGTCATAGGTATGATTCGTCGCAACGATTCCGTGCTCCCCATCCGGCCGCTTCACGGACACGGGTCGATCCCACCAATCAAACGCCGTTCGGGTCCAGGAATATTCTGCGCTTCCTGAAAAACAGGGCCCCTCCTTGAGATAATTCCGCCCCAGGTTGTCGTAAAAAAATCTGGTATGAACGGGTTTGCCTTTTTCCCCAAAGGCAACGGTTTGAATCTTGCGCCCGAGGCCGTCAAAATAGTCGTAGGATGCGATGGGTGCCGCCGCGCCGTTGTGGACGCTTGTCTTCACATGGATCGGAAACGAGCTCTGCACGTAAGTGTACGTCTTGCGGCCGCCGTCGGGGTAGTCCGCCTGCAGCAGCCGGCCCAGGCTGTCATACGCGTACAGCGTCTGATGGCCGTTGGCGTCTTCCAGGGTCTTGGCCTTGCCCACGCGGTAGTCGAAGGAAGGGGCTTTCCAGACATGGCTGACCAAACCGGTCTGGGGCAAAAATATTTTCGAAGGATAGGTAACCGTCGCGGCGTCGTATTCGTAAGCGGTGGTGTAGCCGCGTGCGTCGATCTTGGAGACCGGGTTGCCGTAGGCATCATACGCCCAGCGGGTCACCGGGTTGTTCCCGCCGTCGTTCCATTTTTCCTCCACCGTCTTGTTGCCCTTGCCGTCGTAGCTGAAAACCGTGTCCCGCACGACGGCGCCGCTGTCGCCTTTGAGCGTTTCGCGGTCGATGCGCCAGTTCCAGAAACCGCAGTTCCGATAACCGAAATCGGTGGTGACGGCCTCGGCCCCGCTTCCGGATTGCACGCTGGACAAAACACCGCCATGGATATTGCTGTAGACATAATCCGATCGATGCCAAACCGCCGAAGTGAAGAAATGCTCCTGCCGCTTCATTTTGAGCTGGACGAAACGCGCGGAACCATATTGGGGCTCTGCCGACCAATCCAAAATGGTTTCCGTTAAGAGAAAATCCTTGGGGTCCCGGCGGTCCACTTGCTGTTCTTTTCCGATCAGGTATTCGTCCTGATGGAACACGGTTTCCCGAAGGGTGCCGTCCGGCAGCACCTCCTCCATTTTGCCGAAACCGCGGAACTGCGCGTCGAACGGATCGAAGAACCCGTCCGAATAGCTGTAGGCCCGGTTCGACGCGACTCCGTTGCCGTCCTCGACGGTGGCGGCCGCGAGGGTTTCCACGTTGAAGGGCAGGTAGCGGTTGTCGTATTCGGCCGATGATCGGTAGCTGAAGGTATACGTGGCGCCCAGGCCGTTGACGGTCTTGACCAGCAGATCCGGCACGTTCGGGGAGGAAGTGAAGGTCGTGATCTTTCCGAAGCGGTCCCGCAAAATCAGGTCGGCGCCGCCGGCACCGTCGACATTGGCGGCTGCCACGTAGCCTTTGTCGGGCGGCCCGGCTCCCAAGGCCGTTGCCACCGGTGAGCGGAAGGTCCCGTCGCCTTCGGACCGGTAGCCGTCTACAACGGTGGAGTTTCCGTAGTGGCGCAAGATGTCCTGGGTCCCATCCTGGTCCACATCGGCGACGAGAATGCGGCCGGTATCGACGGCCGGGCCTTTCAGGTCGGTCTCCAGGCCCTGGCCGAAAGATCCTGTGCCGAGGGAAAAATGGACGTACACGCGCGCGGAGAGCGACTTCACCTTGAGCAGGTCCGGCAGTCCGTCGCCGTTGAAATCGCCGGCCATCAGGCGGCCCGGATCGTTGGGCCCGTTTCCGAGGTCGGTCTGAATGCCGGCCGCGAAGGTGCCGTCGCTGCGCGCGAGGTGGACGAAGATGCGCGAGGTCATGTCGCTTTTTACCAGGTCGTCGCGGCGGTCACCGTTGCAGTCCATGACCAACAAGCGCCCGGTGTCGACGGCGGCCCCCAGGTTCGTGGCCACGCCGGAATCGAAAACCCGATTGGCTTGGAGACGATGGACCGTCACCTGTCCGGAAAGACTCTTCAATTTGATCAGCTCCACCCGGCCGTCCTGGCCCATCACATCGCCGACGAGCAGCCTGCCGGAGTCGTTGACCCCACCCAGGTCCGAGCGCACCGCCTGCGCGAACCCGCCGTTGCCGAGCCCCTTGTGAAAGTAAACCGTTCCCTTGGTGGAGGCGGGCTCCACCTTGACGATGTCCACCCACCCGTCGGTATCGAAATCCGCCACCAGCAGGAAGCCGGCCCTGTTGGCGCCGCCGGCGAGCCGAGTCGCCGTTTTGCCGCCGTAGCCGCCCGCGCCGTCCGCGAGATAGGCGTAGACATAAGGCGTGAGGCTGTCGCTGTTGAATTTGATCAGGTCGGGATACCCGTCCGAATCGCACGGCCCTTGGAATACAAAGCCGCCGGCGTTGTCGCCTTCCGTCGCTGCCGTCCTGCGGCGGATGAAAGTGCCGTCGCCGCCTTCCTGATAGGCAAAGGAGGCCGGCGGCAACGGGTCGGCCTTGACCTGTTTCAGGCGCGAGCGCCCGGATCGTCCGTTCTCATACAAAAACGAATAGGTACGCGCCGCCGCCCCGTTGGCCGTGGTGGTGACGGTCGAGAGCCGCTTCGCAGTGACCACGCAGGTTTTGGTGAGGTAGGATTCAATGAGGTCGGGCCGGCTGGTGTAGGCGAATTGAATCGAGTGGGTCGGGCTCAGTTGGCCGTTGCCGGTATAGACAATCTGGGCCGGGTAGATCTGCCCTTGGTCCTTGCTGTAGGTGATGCGGTAGTAATTCCCGTTGGCATCCTCGACGCGGTCAAGGCACCATTGAAACACCCCCAACGGGCTCTCCTGGCGGGAACCGGCCTGGCTCCCGAAAAAGTAGCGGACGCCGTCGCGAGTCGTCATCACCCACCCGGAGGAAGCCGAGACCAGCTGGTATTTCGAAAACCGCTCCTCGCGCTTGGCGCCGTAAAACCCTGAGCCCCAATCCGGCCGCGCGGCGAGTTCCTCACCGTCATGCTCGAAATCGGTGCCGGCGTAGTTCAACCCGCTGCGGGTGGAACGCTGGATCGCTCCCAGCGACAGGCTCCATCCGACTCCCGCAATCCCATTGCGGCCCCCGCTGTTGTATTCGAGCGATAGCTTCGGCGCCATGTTCTTTCTGCCGGGCGGCACCGCAATCGGGTAGCTCAGGCGGGCCGCACCGCTGTTGGCCGTGGAATCCGGCTCTTTGACGGGGAGCGGTGGACCGACATACTCCTGGGGGAGAATCGCCGGGTCATAGGGCGGTTCGACCTGTGCGCCGGTCTGCGCGGCGAACACAAAGGCCCATAGCAACCCGAAGATGAAGATAGACTTGCTCTTCATGATGTTCAGTCCGTTGCAGATGCCGAGTCAGGGCTCCAGCGTGATTTGTTTTACGAGGATGCGGCCGAAGGCGTCGTATTCGAAAAAATTGCCCGCCGGTACGGGCGCCTCCGTCCTATCTGCCGGATCTGTGTCGACGAGGTGTTCTTGATGATTGGTGTAGCCGTCGCCGTCAGCGTCGTCATTTCCCTTTTGGGCGAGGCTGCCGAATCTGGCGTACTCCCAGGCGTCCGGCAAACCGTCCTGATCGTCGTCGTCATGGGGCGGGAAGGAAATCACAAGAATCACCAAAGTTCCTGAAGACAACGGACTTCCGCCGGCAGGCTGCTGCGCCGTGACCTGGTTTTTTGGTATTTCCGGGCTTGGAACGCTCTTGATGCGGATTTGTTCGAGCCCCGCGTCGAAGAGGGTTTTGCCGGCCTGCGTCAAACTCAACCCCACCACGTTCGGGACGGTCACCTTTCGCGTTTCGGCTGTAATCACAACCACCCCTGGAAGGCTCTCGTCGTTGCCGTCATCGACCACGAGCTGCACGAAGTAGACGCCGGCAACATCCGCCGTGAAGGTGGAAACGACCGCCGAGGGGTCGGCGATGGCCGCCCGGCTTGCGGCCGGTTTAGATACAAACGACCACTGGAAGACCAGCGGGTCGCCATCCGAATCCGATGAGCCGGTGGCGTTCAGGCTGACGCGTTCACCGACGAAGACCGTCCGATCGGCGCCCGGGTCAGGTGTCGGCGGGGTATTGGCAGCCTCATCTTCTGTGCTACCCCCGCCGTCCGAATCATTATTCGAGTCCTGAGAATCCCTGTCTTTGTTTAGGACGGCGTTCTCGCCATTCAGTCCGGTGCCCTGGTTGACCGTAGGATTGTCAAGGACCGGAGTATTGGGGGGTGGTTTCGGGAGATGCCCCACGGGCAGATTTCTGGCGAACAGTGGGAGCTTGCGGTGAGAAAGGCCGGCATCGAGGGAACTCGAAGCGGCCCCAAGGCTTTCTGCAGTCAACGTCGCAAAAACGGACGGCGGTGATGTCGTTTTAACAAAATCGGTCAACGTCACAGGCGCAGCACGGGCGGTATTCTCGAAATTCAATGCAGCGGGAGCGGCAACGGAGTAGCCTGCTCCGTTAGAAGATGAAAACTGCAAATCACTCTTGACAACTGCGGGCGGGTTTGCAGGTCTCGCATCGCCCTGCACTTCGGCAAAGGAGTTGCCCCCACTTTGCTTGGCGGCTTTGCTGCGTGTTCCCATTGGGGGATTGAAACCGACAGCCTGTTCGGGCGGATCCAAACTTGCCGCCGGGGCCGACGAAGAGATCGATGGACTGTCAGCGGGGCCCGCTTGGTTTTTCGAAAACTCGGATATGGCCGCGATGGATAGGGATAGGCCCAGTGAGGCGATCAGGAGCGAAATGAGAAAATACGGTTTTCCAGACATGCCGCATCTCCTTCCGTTTCGAGCCCTCTACCAGAAGGTAAGGCGGCCGGTCAATATAAAATTATATTGCATTTACAGTACTTTACATAGATTTACATCAGTTGCCAGTTGAGCTGCAATTTTTCATTCCGAGTTCTACAGGTACGACGCCAGGTCCATGCCCGAGACCCGGTTGAAAATGAAAATGGGGACGAGAACGGAGACGATCAGTATCGTCGTGTGCGCGGAGGTGGGGCCCGGGTCGCCGCTGCCGATGCGCTGGAAGACCTCCAGGGTCACGGTGGCTCAGGGACCGTCGTAGGGCACGATGGTGGAGCTGAGCTTGGCCATGCCCTTGACACCCTTCCGCTGAATGCAAAGAGTCTTTCATGCCCGATGGGGCAGAAACCGGGTTGTTTAAGTTTGATTAGCCCTTTTGAACCTGCTGCATGGAAATGGTGAGGCAGGCACTTTTCGGAAACGATTCACTTTTAACCCATCGACCCGGTAACCGAGGAGGACATCATGCAACCTAGAGTGTATATAGCAGCTCTTGTAATCGTGGCGCTGGCGGCGGCGGCAGCGGTTCCGCGTGCAAATGCGGAGCCGTTGACGATCATGGCCATCGCCGGACTGGTGACCGTGCTGTCGGTGAGTACGGTCGACATGGCTGTCCACAGTGACGATAACAGCAACAAAGACATGCGCGCCCAGCAGGAGGAAACAGGGCAACTGCAAGCCAAGGCGGATGCGGGTGCAAAAACCTTCACCGCAACTGCGCCGACTATTTCGGCAACTTCGGTTGCATCGCCTTAACTTGCGGCGTTGCAACGATTCCATACAAGACCGTCTCAGTGACGGTTCCGGGGTTTAAACGCTGAAAGCCCCGACAAAAAAACAGATGGGGGCGACCGGTTGGCCGCCCCCATCTTTGTTACAGCAGGCCGGTCAGGCGCCGCCCGGTGCGCGCGGAAATGCCGCCGGCCTCTCGCCCGGGCGCGGCGCCCCTCGGGAAGGAGTGCCTTGTGAGGGCGCGGGGCGCTTGGCATCGGCCGCCGGTTTGTTCGGTTCAAAGCGCTCCGGCGCTCTAACCCCTCGTTCCACCCGCTGCGGCGAACGTTCCTCCATCCGATTAGGCGCAAATCGCCCGGCCGGCCCTCCCGCTTGTTGCCGAGCCGGGGGCCGGGAACCTTCGATGCGATGTTGAGGAGGCGAGGGCGATGCCTTTTCCCGGGCAGCGCCTGGGTCCGGCCGGCCCGGGTACCCGGTTCGTTCGGAGGGCCCCAGCTTCTGCGACGGCCGGGGCTGCTGCTGCGGCTGCCGGTGCACCACCGGTGGCTGAGGCTCGGGGTATCGGCGCACGTTTTCCATCTTGGGAGGCGCCGACTGCTGCGCGCGGCCGGCCTCGGGGCGCCGTTGGTCAGCGCTCTGTCCATAGGGCGGGCGAGGTGCTCTCACGGCATTCTCACGGGCCTGAAACCGGGATCTCGGAACCTCTTGCGTGACGGCCTTGGGGGACCCCGCGGCACCCGGCTTCCACTCGCGTCGTTCGGCCGAGCCGTCTGAGACGGTCGGGCGAGAGGTCGCCACCGGACGTTTAATGTCCTTCTCAGGTGGACGGAGGTTGTCTCTGTACGCGGGTCCAAAGCCTCCCGGCGTTTCTTTCACCCGGGGGCCGGAGCGCATCGGCTGAAAGTCTCCTGCGTCCACACGGGTGAATCGTTCCTTCCCAAGACCGCCGCCCCGAAAATGGTCCTCATGCACGCCCACCACGGCGTTGCGCACTCGGGCGTTGCGGTAGTCATGAATGTGCTCAGCCTGCACGACGGTGGTGCGGTGCACCACCACGTTGTTCACGACGCGGGGCCCGCCCCAGCCGCCCCACCACGGCCGATGAATGAAGCCCGGCCGACCCCACCAGGGAACACAGGGCTCGCCCCAGCCCAGGGCCACCCAGCCGACGACCGGCCGGCTGCTGCCGAAGAAGGCCACAAGGGCCGGGCTGTAGACCGGCCGCACCACCCGGGGACCCGGCGCCCAGCACCAGGAGCGGCCCACGTGGACCCAGCGGCCGTAGTGATAGGGCGCCCAACCCCAGGGGGCGGTGTCCACCCAGGTCCAGCCGTAGTATGGGTCCTGCACCCAGCTGCCCGTGCTGTAAGGAACCCACCCGTCGGGAACTCCCGCAGGTTCCCACACGGGGCCGTAGTCGGGGACCTCGCGCCACTGACCGTAGCGGTCGAGATCGCTTGTCCCATAGACTCCGGGCGGAACATAGCGGGCGCTCGCCGCCTCCAGCAATGCGTCGGTGCGCGCGTAGTTCCAGCTGTCCCAGGCATCGAGGGGCGGGGCCGGGTAGGACGAGACCTCTGGGCGGCCCGTGCCTTCGATGGCCACCTCTTCATCCGGGGATATGCCGAAAGGAGCCCCGTCGACCGGGGTGGCGAGAGCACGGCCTCCGCGCCGGGCGGAAAATGTGGTGCGCTCCCCCGCGACGTTCAGGCGGTAGTAGCCGGCATAGGCGATGGTGAAGGCCGCGCTCGGCGTGCCCACCTCCACCGTGTGCCCGGGTTCCAGCGTGCGCACGTCAAACGCAACGTGGCCGGCCGTCACGTCGAATTGGAGATGTTCGGGATCCTGGTTGGTAAGTTCGATCCGGGTATCCGCCCAGGCGCGCGCGAAGGCACGGTCTCCGACCTGGATCTCCAGGTTGCCCGTGGAACCCGTGCGGAGCCGGTCGCCGGGGGACAAAGGCATGTTGATCTGTGCCGGGGCCCAATCCCCGGCTCCGGGACGGAAAAACGACACGTCGCCGTCGACAAAGCCCAGGCGGGGAGGCGTAAGGCCTATGGCATCCTGTTGAGGCTCCGGTGCGCCCATCTCCTGCGCGCCGAGCCTTTCAGCCGGAAACAAACCGAACATCAGTGTGATGAGAAATCCCACCATGGTGCGCATCTGCGTCTCTCCTTTTCGGTAATACTGATCCGATTAGACGCCGCACCCATGCGCCCGGGTTACATCCGGAGGACGGTTTGAAATGCGAACAGCATGGGGATTTTATTTGTCAGCAAACCGCATGATCAGATAACATTCTGAAAAAGCTTTCCAAGCTGCTCGAGGTGTGATCGTTCTTCACCGGCAATCTGCATCAGCGAATCCCTGCTTTGCCCGGTTTTGGCCCGGTCGGCGGCGCGTTGGTAGAGGTCCAGGGCCTGCCCCTCGATCGCCATGGCGAGCGATATGACCTCCGCCGGGTTTTCAATGTTCGGCTGATAGCGCTGAATGTAGTCTTCGGTCGTAAGCCCGCCCTCCATGGCCGGGGAGAAGGTTTTTTTCGCAAAATCCTCGCGGCTCACTTCGGCACCCGTGGCCCTGAGATATTCGCTGAAAATCCGGTCCTGATGCTTGACTTCAATGGTGGACAGCCTGGCGAACAACTTCCGCGCGTTCTCGCTCGTCACCCGTGGGGCCATCGACTCGTAAAAGCGACGCAGGCCTTCCTCCAGGCCATAGGCCACCACCAATGTCTCTTCCGGTGACTCCTTTCCCGTAAACAGGTCAAGGCCGAGGTCTTCGGGCCCGACCGCCTTCCCGCTGTTCCAAGCCTTGATGCCGCCGGACAGATTGAAAACCTCTTTGAAGCCCTTCCCGGCCAGCACCTGGGAGGCCACCCGGCTGCGGCCGCCGATGGCGCAGTAGACGATGGCGGGCTTTTCCGGGTCGAGCTCGGAGAGCCGCGCCCCAAGATCCGCCAGGGGGATCAGCTTCGCGCCCGGAAGATGCTCGGCTTCGTACTCCTCGGGCTGACGCACGTCCAACAGAACAAATGCATCCGCGGCCGCGCGGTTCATGTAGTTTTTTGCGGCCGGCGCATCCAAAGATTTGACCGGTGTGAGAAACTGTTTCCAGCGCATTCAGGCCATCCTTTTTTATGAGATTGCTTTATCCTCTAAGTAATACCCGTATTCCTTTGCGTTCACGTTGTGACGCTTTTCCCACCCGAGCGTGGAGGAGGGGGTGGGGCCGTAGTCGTGGCCCGGCCAGACCACGGTGTCGTCGGGAAGGGTCATCAGGCGGCGTATGGAGGCCCCCAGGGTGGGGCGGTCTCCGCCCTTCAGGTCGGTGCGGCCGCTGTCTCCCACAAACAAAGTGTCGCCGGTGAAAAGGTTCCCCTCGGCATAGAGGCAGATGCCGCCCGGCGTATGGCCGGGGGTGTGAAACACCTTGAAAGTGATGTCTCCGACCCGCAGCTCCTGATCACCTGGGATGAGGATGTCCGCCTGCGGGACCGCCGCCGCTTCCAGGGCGTGGATGACGATCCGGGCGCCGGTCAAGGCTTTGAGCCTGGCGCTGCCGGCGGTGTGGTCCCCGTGGCCGTGGGTGTTGACGATGGTTTCGATGACGAGCCTTTCCTTTTGCGCCTCCGCAAGGACCCGGTCGACATCCGCACCGGGGTCGATCGCCATGGCCTTGCGGGTCTTCTCGCAGCCGACCAGGTAGCAGAAGTTGTCCATGTGGCCGACCTCGAGTTGCCTGATGATCATTTGTCGCCTCCTGCTAAAAACACTTCACTCTCCCAACTCTTGGGAGCGGCTTTCCAACCACCGCTAATTTTTTAGGGTAAGATACGGCTATGCCCTGCGTGAGTCAACGGCCGGCAGACACACAATCGTTCTGGTAATTGCGGCACTTGATGTTCGCGGCGTTCGATCGTAATGTAACTTTTAATCGGTCCGATCAGACAACCAGATGCGGGGAGATAGAACATAGATGGGCCTGCTCAGTCTTCTGCTAAACGACCCGGTCACTTTCATCCTGCTCTCCATCCCGCTGCTCTATTCCATCATCATCCACGAGCTGGCCCACGGATGGGTGGCGTACAAGATGGGCGACCCGACCGCCAAGCATCTCGGCCGGCTGAGCCTCAACCCGCTCAAGCATCTCGAACCGGTCGGCACCCTGATGCTTTTTGTTTTCGGATTCGGCTGGGCGAAGCCGGTGCCGGTGAATTTCAGCAACCTGCGTGACGGCCGCAAGGGGTTTGTCTTCGTCTCGGCGGCCGGCATCGTCGCCAATACGCTTCTCGCCTTCACGGCCTTCCTCCTGAACCGTCTCCTTTCGCCCCCGCCGTCGGGGATCCTTGCGCCGCTTCTTTTTTACATGGCGCAGGTCAACATCATGCTGGCCGCATTCAACCTGATCCCGATCCCGCCGCTCGACGGCTCCAAAATCCTTATGGGCGTCACGTCCGGGGCCTTCCAGCGATTCCTGATCAGTCTTGAGCGGTACGGTTTTTTCATCATCATAGGCCTGCTCTATCTCGGGGTCCTCGACCCTCTCATCGCCTTCTTCCGCTGGGCGCTCCTGATGCTGATCCGGATGCTTTTGCCGTAACCCATTCCAGACCGCACCGGCGCGCGGCCGGTGGTGCGGGTCTTTGTCTGATGGACTCTTAGCGGGGACAGGCGCTTTATCGAAGCGGCTAAATAAGTGCAACGGTGGCCGTTGTCAGGCGGATCGGGGTGCCCCGTACCACGATACGGGGGCATCCAGAAGGAGTTGAATTCACTGGATTCCGCCCCGGTTCGAGTCCGGGGTCAACCGGAATGACAACGTAAAGACAATTATGAGACCGTTAATACTTGCCGGAGCAATAAATCAGAGGCTGAAGCGGCTTGATGCTTCCTCGACGATGTGGGCCGCAAAGCTGAAGGCGGAGGTGAAAGCGGGGGAGACGGCGTTGAGCACGTGGGTGGAATTTTCGGCGTGCTCGATGAGGAAGTCCATGACCAGCTCGTCGGTCTTGAGATTGAGCAGCTGGGCGCGGATGCCCGGCCGGCTGTAGTCCCCGAATCGCCCCGGGTCGAGGCGCTTGAGCAGCTTCCGCGACTCGGCGATGAAAAACCCCTTCCGGTACTTGCGCATTTCCTCAATAGCCAATCGCCTGAAGTTGAACCGGTTGAGCAGAAAAAGCTTGGCCTCGCGCGACAGGGTCTCGCCGAGCTCCCGCAGGCTGAAGCGGCTGCCGAAATCGTAGTTCTCCCGCCAGAAGGCCGGAATAGCGGTCGGCCCGATCTTGACGTGGCCGTCGACGGTCTTGGTGAAATGCACACCCAGAAAGGGGTTGAGCAGGTTCGGGACCGGGTACACATGGCGGCGGAGCAGGTCGTCGTCCCGGTACCGGAGGTAGATCCCCTTGAACGGGATCATGGTGAAATTCACGCCGGCGTTGAAGTGCCGGGCTACGACATCGGCATAGAGACCGGCGGCGTTGAAGAGGTGGCGGTACCCGATTTTTTCCCTGTCGGTGATGACGCAGTCTTTCCCCCGGCCCATGAATCGGCGTTCGAACAGGATCCGGACATTTTCCGGAAATCTGGAGGCAATGTGCCGGCAAACCTGCTTCGGGTCGACGGTGGACGTGGTGGGGGAGAATAGGGCGACTTGGTGCGTGCGGGCGTTGGGCTCGATCTCGTTCAACTCTTTTTCATCGATCAGCCGCACATCCACGCCGTTGCGGTCCCCGCGGCGTTTGAGCTCGTAGATGCCCTCGATCTCGGATTCGTCCGACGCCACCACCACCTTGCCGCAGCGGTTGATGGGCAGGCCGTTCTCCAGGCAGTAGTCGGTCGTTGCTCGGTTGCCGGCCAAGGTGAATTTGGCCTTCAGGCTGTCGGCCGAATAGTAGAAGCCGGCATGCAGCACCCCGCTGTTGCGGCCGCTGGCATGAAACGCGACCTCGTTCTCCTTTTCCAGGATGACGAGGCGCGAATCGGGGAAGCGCCGCGCGAGCTCCCGGCCGATGCTGAGCCCGATGATGCCTCCGCCGACGATCAAGAAGTCCGTTTTATTCATGCGAGGCTGAATTCACTCAGAGGGTAGGGAACCTTATGCACTGGGGATAAGATAAACTGATTACGCGAATGTCAATAAAAGGTTGCTGCGAGCTAAGGGGTGCCCTGAGGTCCGTCGTCATTTGAGTTTGAAACCCTACCGGAGTTGCGATGCCTGCCGGCGTGTTCCGAATCTCCATCCATCATGGCGGATTCATGAACCGATGGCATGTCCATTTTGTCCATTGAATTCTCTTCGCGCTTTGACGAAGCGAGCAGACCGGCAACCACGACCCCGATGTTGGCGCCGACGATCAATCCGATTATCAAGCCTATCCAAAAGTTCATTCAAATAGAGACCGGGCCATCAGCATTTCCCACCGCCAACCCACCCGCTTGCCTCAACATGGTGTATCTGCCGAATGGTCACTCGCGAAATAAATATAAATCGACATAAAAACATATCAATATTTTATATCAAGCCTATCGTCAACCACAAAACCTGAGGTGAATCCAAACCACAAAAGCAAGTGAAAAGGCAGGTGTAAGACCCGGGTTTAAGCAAAGCCTGAAAATGCCGATAGATCAAAGAGGGCGGCCGCGGGCCGCCGCATTTTAACCGATGATGGAACGTTGGCGTGACGGAAGCTCTTACAGCAGACAAGGATGCCTTTCCGGCGGAGGGGTTTCAGGCGCTTGACACGGGCGACTTGAGCGACATGGTTCCGTCACCGGGCATCGACAGGCCCGACGGCGGGGCAGGTGGACCGCCTGGGGGAGAGGAGGTGCCGGTGGCGGTTCCCGACGCGCCCGCGGAAAGCCGAACCGCCGAGGCTCCGAGCGTGCCGGTCGAGGTGTCGGGCATCGAGGGCGCTGCGTCTTCCGAGAACCTATCCGGGCAGGCGCTTGGCGACCCGGCCGATGCGCCGGGTGCGGCGAGCATGCTGAAAGAGGTGCCGGCTGATGAGCCGGCCCAGGCAACGCGGGTTTTAGCCGCCATGCGCCCCGTGCTGAAGATTGCCTTCTGCATCGGTGCGGTCCTGTGCGTCGCTTCCGGCATCTGGCTGTTGATGCGCCAGCCCCAAGCCGATCCGGCCGCCGGCCGGAGTCGGGCGGCGCAGGAGCTGACGATTCCCGCCGAAGAGCTGCGCCCGGCCCGGCCCGAACCGGGTCCGCCGGCAGCGGACGACCATTTCGCCTGGGAAGCCAAACTGCGGGAAGTCGATGCGCTGCGGCATACGCTTCTTGCGAAAAAAGAGGAAATCCTGAAGCTGCAGCAGAATTACCAGGACGGGGTCCTCGAGGTTGAGGAGGAGGCGGCGCGCCTGATCAAACGCACGGGCATCGATACGCCGGCGCAGGCCCTGAAGCACCGGCAGCTCGACCTCGCCCTGAAAAGCATCCAGCGCCGGCAGGCCTACCGCGACGGCCTCGAGAAACCTTTGCGCTGGATCGAACTCGGCAGCGAAGAGCTCCTGTATCTCAAGCGGCGTGCGATCATCGACCTTCAGTTGAAGGAAATCGCTGAACATATCGATTTCAAATCCAATAGGCTCCAGATCGATTCAGCGATATCGAAATATCAGCCGACGGCCGAAAGGCTGGCCGTGGGAACGCCGGCCCAGGTGAACGCCTCCCTGGATGGGGTCTGGAAACGCCTTACCGAACAGGCCAGACTGGCGACGGTCTCGCCTGGTGACCAGCAGGACCAGGAGATCATCAACGAGGTCTGCTCCGGCCACCTGGGGCGGCTCTCCGAGCTTACGAATCTGACCCTAAGGGCGGCCCGCTGCCTGGCGGAATCCGGTGCCATGGAGCTTTTCATGAATCGCCTGAGCCGGATCTCCCCGGCGGCGGCAAAAAAACTCGGCGAGTGGCCGGGGCAGTGGCTCTGCCTGAATGGTCTTACCCGCCTGCCGCCCGATGTTGCCAGGCACCTCTCGGGATGGACGGGCGAACGGATTTCGCTCAACGGCCTGAGCGAGCTTCCGGTCGAGGCCGCTGCCGCGCTGGCCGGGTGGAAAGGCCGTCAACTGGAACTCATGGGGCTGCGAACGGCCGGCGGGTTGGAACCCCTGGCTCAGTGGGAGGCCGCCGGGGGAAAACTGTACGTGCCGGACGGCATCCGGAAAGCAATCGGGCAGATCGGCGCGAAGGGCCGGCCGCCGGCAAATACGCCGGGCTCAGGCCGCTTCTGAAGAGAAAGTCGCGGCGTGCAGCGCCATCCTGCCGACAAGGGCCTGCGGGAAAGGCTTTCAGCCTCGATTGTCGCGGCTGGAAAGCCGCTCCCACAGGAATGCAATTAAACTTCGCTGGAACGTCGCGCCGGAATGGAGTCCAAGATCGCATGCACAGGCACCGTTTAATTTCTGCAGCGCTGCTCATCGGGTTCACGCTGGGGGGGTGGTGCGCCGGCGCCGCCGCGGATGCGGGCAAGGCGCAGGAGCTGAACCGGGCGCTGGCGGACATCGGCGCGGCCGAGCAGATGCTTCGGCAGAAAGCCGCAATGGCCGAAGACGCGCGCCGGATGCTCAGACAACAGGCCGAGGAGCTCAAGGCCGAGATCCAGCAGGAGCGGCGGCGCACCAACGTCGCCGCGTTCCAGCAGGCGCTGCAGGTCTGCCGGATCGACTACAACCTGCGCCTGGTTCAGAGACTCTTCGGTTACATGGAACGGCTGGAGGACCGCATCGGGTATTTCCGCACGGCGGTCCACGCCCTGGACTTCCACCGGCGGCAGATCCGCGACGACCTGCTCATCCTGAAAACCCTGAACGATGCCGACATCTCCGGGCTCATGCGCCAACTGGCTGCCGACCTGAACGGTTTCACGGCCCAGGCCGAGAAGCCGCTGCTGACGGCCTCCGCCTCCGGCCTGCGGCCGCTCGAGGCCATCTGGAGCGATATCCTTCAAGGCAAATAAAACCGTGCCGGCATCCGACGGCACGCTTTTGTTTTTTACAGCAGCTTTTCGCGGATGAGAAATTCCATCGAGCGCTGGCCGATCGTGGTGACCGCGCTGATGGCCTGGACGATGTGGAAGGTGGCCTCGGTGAGCACGCCGGAGTTCATCATCACCAGCGCCGAGTTGAGGCTTTTCTCGACGCTCGACCACAGCTCGGCCGAGGTCATTCTCTTGGACAGGTAGATCTCGTTCGAAATCATCCCGATGAGGGGACGCAGGAAGCGCTCCGCGCTGTGTTTTTCATGATCGGGCAGGCCGTTGTAGATCTCCAGCAGCTGGGCGGCCATGAGCAGCCCCGCCTTGGCCTTTTCGCTCTGGGAGAATGCCAGTATCGCTTCTTTGGTTTCCATCAATAGCCCCTCTTGACCTGGCATGAATCCGCCGGCGGCGGATTCATTCACGGTTGATCATGGCGGCGACGTAGCCCGCGCCGAACCCGTTGTCGATGTTCACCACCGCCACGTTCGAGCTGCAGCTGTTCAGCATGGCAAAAAGGGCGGTCATGCCTCCCAGACTCACGCCGTAGCCGACGCTGGTGGGAACCGCGACCACCGGGCGGCTGACCATGCCCGCCACGACGCTGGGCAGCGCACCCTCCATGCCAGCGACCACGATCAACACGGTGGCGCTTTCGATCAGCTCGCGGTGTCGGAACAGCCGATGAATCCCGGCGACCCCGACGTCGATGACCTTCTCCACCCGGTTTCCCATGGCCTGCGCGGTGAGGACCGCTTCCATCGCCACCGGTATGTCCGAAGTCCCGGCCGCCAGCACGAGGATGGTTCCGCGGCCCTGAACCGGGGCCGAGGCTTTTTCCCAGACGATCATGCGGGCGTCGGCATGATAATGCGCCTGCGGAAACCGCGACAGCACGGCCTGCGCCTTCAGCGCATCGACGCGGGTCGCCAGGATCACCTGCTCCTGCGCGCTCATCCGTTCCATGATGCCGGCGATCTGCTCGGCGGATTTGCCCTCGCCGAAAATCACCTCCGGGAAGCCCTTGCGCAGGCTGCGATGGTGGTCGATGTTGGCGTAGCCGATGTCCTCGCAAGCGAGATGCCGCAGGCGCTGGGCCGCGTCGTCCGCGGTCACCTCGCCGCCGGCCACCGCCTGCAGCAGCTGTCTCAGACGCTCCTGGTTCACTCGACCGGTTGCTCCTTGATGCCGCCGGTGAGGGGCGGCAGGGAAGGGGCGGCGCCCGACCGCGCGCCGAAGGCCTTTTCCAGCTGGTCCAGCCGGCGTTGAAGCGTGCCGAGGGTCTTGTCGATCCTGCCGACCTCCTGATCCAGAGCCATTTGATAAAGCCGCTTCGTTTTGAGATTTTCCAGGTCCAGGGCTTCACGGTCGATCTTGCGGGACTGGAGGCCGGCCAGATCGGCCCTGATTTTTTCCAGATCGCTCTTGGTGCGGTCCATGTATCCCGCCAGCCCGGTGAGGTCCTTGCCCAGGCTGTTCTCGAGCTTCTGCAGGCGCGTCGAAACGGAGGCCACCTCGCCCCGCAGCGCAGCCGCCTGGCCGAGCTCCTCGCGGAAGGGCGCGAGCGCCTGAAGGTCCTTTTGGACGGCGGCCAGCGCCGCATCGATGCGCGCCGTGGCGTCGGCAAGCTCCTTCTTGTCCGCCTTGGCCGCAACCGCCTTGTCGATGCCCGACTCGCCCTTTCGCAGCTCCTCCTGAACGGCCTGAACGCTTTTCTGCGCGGCGTCCACCCGCGCGGTCAAGGCGGCCTCGATGTCGGTCAGGCGGGCGCCGAGCTCGGCCCATTTCTGGTCGGCCTCGGCCGCGAGCCGCTCCGCCGAGCGCAGCTCGCTGCCCTGGGTTTTGGCCGTCCGCAGAACGAGGTCCTGGTAGCCCACGTAGAGGGCGACGGCCAGCAGGCAGGGCAGCAGCAGCGTCACGAAGCTCAACCGGTTGCCGAGCTTGGCAATCCGCCGCTTGAGCTCCTCCTCGTTGGAGGGGACCTCCGGCTCGTCGTCCTCAAGATTAAAACGAAATCGATCCTTGTCCGCCATGGCTTTCCGGTCACTCCCATTCGATGGTGCTCGGGGGCTTGGAGCTGATGTCGTACACCACCCGGTTGACACCGTCGACTTCGTTGATGATGCGGTTGGACACCTTGGCGAGAAGCTCGTGCGGCAGCCGCGCCCAATCCGCCGTCATGGCGTCCCGGCTGGTGACGGCGCGGACGGCGGCGATGTTCTCGTAGGTGCGCGCATCGCCCATCACCCCCACGCTCTTGATCGGAAGCAGCACGGCAAAGGATTGCCAGAGCTTCTTGTAGTAGCCGGCGGCCTTGATCTCTTCTATCAGGATCGCATCCACGCGGCGCAGAATGGTCAACCGGCGCGGGGAGATTTCGCCCAGGATGCGGATGCCGAGGCCCGGCCCGGGAAACGGCTGGCGCCACACGAGCTCATCCGGCAGCCCCAGCTCCTTGCCGAGCTCCCTGACTTCGTCCTTGAAAAGGTACTTCAACGGTTCGACCAACTTGAGTTTCATGCGCCGGGGCAGCCCGCCGACGTTGTGGTGCGATTTGATGACGGAGGACGGGCCGCCGAAGGCCGAGACCGATTCGATGACATCCGGATAGAGCGTGCCTTGCCCCAGAAACCCGGCGCCCTTTATTTTCCGCGCCTCGGCTTCGAACACCTCCATGAACACCCGGCCGATGATCTTGCGCTTGCGCTCCGGGTCGGTCACGCCCGCAAGGGCCTTCAGGAAGCGCCGGCCGGCATTCACGAAGCGGATGTTCAGGTCCAGGTGTTTTTTCAAGGTGATCTTGAGCTTCTCGGCCTCGTCCTGGCGCAGCAGCCCGTTGTCGACGAAAATGCAGGTCAGGCCCCTGCCGATGGCCTGATGGATCAGCACCGCCGCCACCGAGGAGTCCACCCCGCCGCTCAGCCCCATTATGGCTTTGTGGTCCCCCACGGTTTGGCGGATGCCGGCCACCGCCTCCCGGGCAAACGACTTCATGGTCCAGCCACGGCGGCAGCCGCAGATGTCGAAAAGAAAATTTTTCAGGATGACGCCGCCCTCCGGGGTGTGGGCGACCTCGGGGTGGAACTGCACCCCGTAGAGCCTGCGCTGCGGGGCCGCGGCCGCGGCAAACCGGGTGTTCGCGGTGAAGGCCGTCGGCTCAAAGCCTCGCGGCAGGCGCTGGATCGAATCCCCGTGGCTCA
>JALOPD010000224.1 GCA_025454075.1 Desulfobacterales bacterium
GTTGTTCCTGGCGACCGTCGGCACCGACGGCATCACGGGCGAGGAGCGCTTCACCTTCGATACCGTCACCCTGCTGGGCGGCATCAACTTCGTGGTGGCGATGGTCGGCCTGCTGGCCGTCTCCGAGATCTTCATCGAGGCCGAGGAGCCTTTCAAGGAGTACAAGGGCGGGGTCGAGTACCGCGGCCTGCTGGGGGAGCTGCCGCCGTTCTCGCTGTTCAAGAAATACTGGCTGACCATGACCCGCTCCCCGATCATCGGGACCATCGTCGGCGCCCTGCCGGGCGCCGGGGCGACCATCGCGGCCTTTCTCGCCTACGGCGAGGCGGCGCGTACGGCCAAGCACGAGCCGGAGAAGTTCGGCAAGGGCGCCGTCGAGGGTCTGATGGCGGCCGAGTGCGCCAACAACGCCTCCACCGGCGGGTCGATGACCATCCTGCTCTCCCTCGGGATCCCCGGCAGCAACACCACGGCCATGCTGGTGGCGGCTTTCATGATCCACGGCATGCAGCCCGGGCCGCTGCTGCTCTCCACGCGGCCCGACATCATCTACGGGATCTTCGTCGCCATGCTGCTCACGAACCTCCTGCTCCTGGTGCTGACGGGCACGGCCATCCGGCTTTTCCTGGAGCTGAACCGGCTGCCCTACTCGGTCTTCTCGGCGGCGATCATGATCCTGTGCGTCATCGGCGCCTTCGGGCTCAACAACAGCGTGGACGACCTGTTCCTGATGTTCGCCTTCTCCGTCATCGGCTACTTCATGCGCAAGTTCGGGGTCCCCGTGGCGCCGTGCATTCTGGCGCTGGTCTTGGGGGACCTGGCGGAGCTCTCCCTGCGCCGCTCGCTGCTGCTCTTCGGGGGCAGCCCCATCGGCCTGGTCAGCAGCCCGATCAGCATCGTCCTGCTCGCGGGGGCGCTTTTTTCGATCGTCTACCCGCTGCTCAAAAAACCCAAAATGCTCGATGGGGTGTAGTCCGCTCCAACGTCCCCCACGCGCTTTCCGAAAAGCAGACCGCCATGATGCCGGCGGGCGGGCTTTTGAACCACATCACGTCCAGGTGACGCAACCGATTCGACGAGGAGATCGCAGCATGGCAAAGATCAAGGTCAAGACCCCGCTGGTGGAGCTCGACGGCGACGAGATGACGCGCATCATCTGGGCGATGATCAAGCAAAAGCTGATCCTGCCCTTTCTCGATGTCGATCTGAAATACTACGACCTCGGGGTCCGGAAGCGCGACGAGACCGACGACCGGATCACGACCGAGTCGGCCCACGCCATCCGGCAGTACGGCGTGGGGGTGAAGTGCGCCACGATCACCCCGGACGCCGAGCGCGTGACGGAGTATAGGCTCAAGAAGGCCTGGCCCTCCCCCAACGGCCAGATCCGCTCGATCCTGGACGGCACCGTGTTCCGCAAGCCCATCCTGGTGAAGAACATCACCCCGGCCGTGCGCAGCTGGAAGAAACCCATCATCCTGGGCCGGCACGCCTACGGCGACCTCTACCGCGGGGCGGAGCTGATGGTGGACCAGCCGGGCCGGGTGGAGATCGTCTACACCCCGGAAAAGGGCCCGGAGCGCCGCCTGCTGGTGCACGATTTCAAGGGGCCCGGCGTGGTGATGGGCATCCACAACCTCGAGACGTCCATCCGCTCCTTTGCCCGCGCCTGCATCGCCTGCGCCGTGAGCGAGAAGGTGGACCTGTGGTTTTCGGTGAAGGACACCATCAGCAAGACCTACCACGCCTGTTTCAAGAACATTTTCGCCGCCGAGACCCAGGCCTTCCGGGCGGAGTTCGAGAAGGCCGGGATCGGCTACCGCTACATGCTGATCGACGACGCCGCGGCCCAGGCCATGAAGCACGAGGGCGGCTTCCTCTGGGCGCTCAGCAACTATGACGGGGACGTGTTTTCGGACGTGGTGGCCTCCGGCTTCGGCAGCCTGGGGATGATGACCTCGGTGCTGGTGTCGCCGGACGGCAAGTTCGAGTTCGAGGCCGCCCACGGCACCGTGCGGCGCCACTACTACGAGCACCTCAAGGGCCGCCCCACGAGCACGAACTCGGTCGCGTCGATCTTCGCCTGGACCGGCGGCATCCGGAAGCGCGGGGAGCTGGACGCCACGCCGGATGTGACCGCCTTCGGGGAGAAAGTCGAGAAGGCCGTCATCGGCTGCATCGAGGCCGGCATCGTCACCAAGGACCTCGTCCCGCTCATGGACCCCCGGCCGGCCGGCCACCAGAGCACCGAGGGGTTCATCGACGCGGTCGCCGCCAGGCTCAAGACATTGATTTAGAGGCTGGCGCGCGCATGCGCCCGGACACCGGTCCGATGAAACGAAAATCCCCTGAAGCGGTTCGCTTCAGGGGATTTTTTTCTCAGAAAGATGAATACGTGGTGCTGAGGTGGATCCGTCGTCTCTCAATGACGTAGGCCCTGATCGGCACCCGGTTCCTGGAGGCAGCCGGTTGACCGATGGGAAGGGGTCAGCCGGCACCGGGTTTTTTCCGGTGCAGCCCATCGAGGCTGTCCTGCCCGCGCCGGCCCAGAAGAGGGGAGCGCAGTTTCTCCGTCAGGGCCGTGGCCATCGCATCCTTGAAGCCGAAGGGCAAGGCGCTGAACACGTCGGACAGGCGCTCCTCCCAGCGGCTCATGATGGCGGAGGCGGTGGCCAGCTCCCAGCTCAGGAGGGCAAAAAGCTCGTTGCGGATCTTCTTGCGCAGATGGATCCGCTGCTGTTTGTCCAGGCGCTGGGCCCGGTTCAGCCCCTCCTCGAACATGTCGTGGAGGTCCTTGATGTCGGCATCCTTGAGTTTCATAGGCGAAATTCGTTGTCGCTCCGCCCGACAACGGCTGCAGCGGCACCTGTTCAGCTGCCGGTTTGATAATCATCATACCACGAAGAGGTCCGCCAGGCAAAAAGAGGAAAGATCCGAACCGGCTGTGATCGGGCGCCGGACGGCCGGTGCGGAAGGGATGGGCGGAACCTGCCGGCGTCAGGATTTCGGGGGCGCCAGCTTTTCCAGCCGGGCGAAATACCCCTTGAAATACTCCTTGATGGCCATGGCGGCATAGGCGGCGGCCCGGGTGCCGATGAACTCCTCGTGGGCGACGACCACCGCAAAGACCAGCTGCCCGCTTCCATGGGGCTCGCGCGCATACCCCACAAACCAGTCGTAGCGGGTCTCCGCGGCGCCATCCCCCATGGAGCCCGTCTTGCCGCCGATTTCCAGCCGCGACAGGATCCGGTCGCCGTGGTGTTTCTGAAACTCCTTGTGGGCGGTTCCGGACTGCACCGTGGCCTGCATCAGCCGGCGGACGACGTCGGCGGTCTCCAGGTCGATCACCCGATCCCGGTAAACCGCCCGGTTCTGGTAAACCGTCTGCCCGGCGTCGTTCAGGACCCAATCGACGACCGTGGGCTCGACCCAGCGGCCCTGGTTGACGACGGCGGCCGCCATCATCGCCCCGTGCAGCGGCGAAATCCGCGTCGTGCGGTTGTAGCCGCTGGCGATTTCGGCCAGTTCGAACGCCCCGCCGGCCAGCTCGACCCGGCTCGGTCGCAAGGGCAGTTCGAAGTCGATCTCGCGGTTGAAGCCGAATGCTTCCGCATAGGTTTCGATCACATCCCTGCCGAGCAGGTTGGCCCCCAGCCGGCCGAAGACCGGGTTGACGGATTGAGCGAAGGAGTCCCTCAGGGTGATCCGGTTGGCGTGTTTGGACGTCCGGGGGTCGATCTGGGACTTGTAGAGCGTGTGTTTGCCGCCGGAGAACTTCAGAATGGAGCCCGGGTCGAGGTCATGGGTCTCCACCGCGGCCGCGGCCGTGATGATCTTGAAAATGCTCGCAGCGGGAAAGCGGCTGTCCAGGCAGGGGTTGCCGCCGGGGTTCGCCTTGTCGTAGCCCGCCATGGCCAGCACCCGGCCGTCCCGCGGGTCCATGGCCACGATGCCGATGTAGCGGGAATTTTTGTGGTCGAGCCGCTGGATCAAAAACTGCTGCAGGTCCGGGTCCAGGGTGGTTTGCAGCGTGTAGCAGGAGTTCCCCCGCCGGATTTCGACGCGGCGGTCCGTGAGGTTCAGGAAGTTTTGGCCGGCGGTGAGCATTTGGACCTCCGGTTTGCCGAGGGGGCGTGCCGCCGGCCGCGGTTGCGGCGCAGCGGTCGGCGGCCGCAGGTCCGCGCGGGGGAGGGGGGGGGAGCCCGTCGCCCCGGTGAAAATCCCATACGCCAGGAGCAAGGCGGCTGAGACGGCCGCAAGGGGTTTCCATCTGGACCGGGTGACCGCCGCCCGCCGGCTGCTCAGCGGCGAGACCGCCGCAAACGGCGGCCGTGCGAATCCGGTCGCTGCGGGGGCGGGTTTGCATCGCGGGTGATACATCCGATCGTTTCCTCAGGCGAAATGGGGGGCCGCGGGCCCGCCGATCCGCTCGATGAGGCCCCCGACGTCCGGCGGGCGGCCCGTTGCGACCGACCGGGTGATGCAGGAGGTGCTGACGCCCAAGTAGCGGGCGACATCGGCTCCCGAATAGCCCAGTTCTTTCACGGCGACCCAGGCCAGGGCACCCCGGGCCCTGACCACCGGTCGGCGCCGGCTGCCCGAACAAAGCTCGCCCGCCGACACGTCATAGGCATCGCAGACCTGCCGGCACACGCAGCCGATTTCCGGCTTCGCCTGCGACAGCCTCAGGTTCCGACGGAGCCGCTCCTCCATCCGGCCGATGACCGCACACACAAACTCGCCGTCGCCCAAGATCCTTTGATCGCACGCGGACCGGTCCCCGCGCCGCCGCAAAGCCCTCACTTCCGACCATCCGCCCAGGCTGCGCACCAGCCCACCGCCGACCAGCTCCGGCTTCCGCCCCATGCTCATGCCGGCGGCGACGAACTTGCGGTAGGCCCGCCGAGCGTTCGATGGATGTCTGCCGAAAAGGGAAAGCACCCGGTCGACGTCCTGCCAGGCCCGGCCCAGATTGCCGGCCAGCGCCGAGTGCCCGGCATAGGGGTAGACGGCCAGCGCACCCAGACCGCGCACCAGCCCGGAGCGCAGGGGGTTGAGGTGGATGTAACGGACCAGCTCCTTGAGGTAGCGGTCTTCCTGGCAGACGATGGACTTGAAACGGTTTTGAAATAGATGGCCGTGGCGGCGGTGGCGTTGGTTGAAATGGACCACGTACCCGGTGAGCAGTCGATGCATGCTCCGGGAGAGGGGCAGACGGTTGGTGCGGCACAACAGATGGAAATGGTTCGGCAGAAGGGCCCATGCATAGACATCCAGGGCCTCGCCGTCCACCAGAGCCGCCAGCCGGGTGAGGAAGTCATCGCGGTCCGCATCGTCTCGAAAGATGGGGCGTTTTTCGATCCCGCGGCCGATGACGTGGTGAAGCACCCCCGGCGCGTCAATCCTCGTCGAGCGTGGCATGAAAACAGCTTACCAAATGGCCTGCATGAAGTAAAGCAATTTGTACACGAACGTCCCCTTTATTGGTGGCACGACCGGCTTGGGGGCGCGGGGAGGTTATGCGGCGGCGGTGGAGGCCGCGGGGCCGCCGGCGGATTTTTTGCGGCGGTAGTGGAAGGTTTTGATCAGGCTGGTCGCGAAGCGGATGTTCTCGTCGCTGCCGCCCGCGAACTGGATGCCCGTTTTGTACCCGCCCGTCCGGGACCTGCGCGAGTAGGCCACTTTGCCGACGATCTCGATCAAGCGGTTGTCCGGGTCGGTCGACATCAGCGACACGTATTCCGATTCCACCGGGAGGCTCGATTCGAGCATCAGCCCGTTCTTGCTGACGTCGAGCGCTTTGCCCATGCCCTGGCGCACGGTCTTGCCGGCGGCGTCGATGCACTGAAACGAAATGAGGTTGCAGGTCTCGACCCGGGGATGGGCCCGGTGGTCGGCGACGTCGTTTTTGTGAGCCTTGCCCTTTACAGACATAAGTCCCTCCCTCCCTCTTCTCCCGGTATCGGCCGCAGGGTCCCGAAACTTGAGTGCGGCCAACGACGCCCCCCGCCGCGGCCGGCGAAACTTCTTGCTTTTTGCGCCGATTTTATTTTAGCTGACGGCCGGAAATGCACCGGCCATCGGACCGGAAAGGATTTGAGACCACCACCCTGTTCATGCAATGGTTCGGGTATCGTGAACAGGCTGGCCATGGCGCAACGATTTGACTCCCGGTCGACAACCGGCG
>JALOPD010000573.1 GCA_025454075.1 Desulfobacterales bacterium
GCGACCCGCTGATCACGATCGCCGTTGAGCCGCACTCGCCCTATCTGTGTGCGCCCGAACTGCTGCAGCGCGCCTTCGAGCTGGCCAGCCGGCATCAGGTTCCGATGGTCGTCCACCTCGCGGAGACCGAGGCGGAGGTCCAGACCGTGCGGGAGCGCTACGGCCGGACCCCGGTGGAGCACCTCGAGGTCCTGGGGGTGCTGGCTTCCAACGTGCTGGCCTGCCACTGCGTGATGCTGACCGAGGACGACATACAACGGTTGAAGCGCCGGGGGGTCAACGTCTCGCATAACCCCGAGAGCAACATGAAACTCGCCTCGGGCATCGCCCCGGTGCCCGATCTGCTCGCCGCCGGGGTCTGTGTGGGGCTCGGCACGGACGGCGCCGCAAGCAACAACAACCTGGATATGTTCCTGGAGATGGACACCGCCGCGAAGCTGCACAAGGTCCACCGCCTCGACCCCACCACCATGGATGCCGCCACCGTCCTGCGCATGGCGACCATCGACGGGGCCAGGGCGCTCGGCCTGGACAGGCACATCGGATCCCTCGAACCCGGCAAGCAGGCGGACATCATCCTCATCGACACCCAGAAACCGCATTGGACCCCGCTTTATCACCCGGAGTCGCAGCTGGTCTACGCCGCCAAGGGCAGCGACGTCGCCACCGTTATCATCAACGGCCGGGTGATCATGGAAAAAGGCCGCATCCAGACCTTCGACGTGCAGAAGGCCATGGACGAAGCCAACGCGGTCGCCCGTCAGATTGAAGACCAGCGATGAGTGGCGCATCGGTGTCCCTGCCATTCGACACCCTCATCCACAACGCCGTCCTGCTCACCTGCAACCCGTCTTTTGACGTCATCCCCGAGGGCTGGATCGGGGTCAGGGATGGCCGCATAGAGGCCGTCGGCGCCCTGACCGGCGGCGGCCGGCCGCCCGCGGCGCGCCGGATCCTGGACGCCCGGGGCGGCATGGTCATGCCGGGTCTGGTGAACACCCACACCCATCTGCCCATGACGCTGTTCCGCGGACTGGCCGACGACCTGCCGCTGGCCGCCTGGCTTCACGAACGCCAGACCGCCGGCCTGCGCGCGGTGCTGGCCCAAGGCGTGATCGACCATCCGGCCCCCGGTGTACCGGACCCGTCCCGAAATCTTCTCCAAGCCCGCCGCTTCTGCCGGGACTGGCTGGGCCGGGCCGAAACGATCCAACCCTCCGTGTTCTGCCACTCGCCCCTCACCTGCTCCCGGGAAACCCTGGTCAAGGCCAAGCGGCTGTGCGACGAGCACGGGCTGCTCTTTCAGGTCCACGCCGCCGAAACCCGTGCGGAGGCCGACCACTTCCGGTCGGCCACCGGCGCCTCTTCGATCGCGCACCTCGACCGCGCGGGCGTGCTCGACCGGCGCACCCTGCTGGCCCACGGGGTGTGGCTTGATGAGGCGGATATCGCTCTCATCGCCGACCGCAAGGCATCGGTCTCGCACAACCCCGAAAGCAACATGAAGCTCGCCTCGGGGGTGGCGCCGGTGGCGCAGTTGCTGGCGGCCGGGGTCTGTGTCGGCCTCGGCTCCGACGGGTGCGCCAGCAACAACGACATGGACCTGTTTTTCGCCATGGACATCGCGGCCAAGCTCCAAAAGGTTGCCCGCCGTGACCCGACGGCGGTTCCGGCCCGGGCGGCGCTCCGCATGGCCACCATCGAAGGCGCCCGGGCCCTGGGCCTCGATCGCCAGATCGGCTCGCTTGAACCCGGCAAACAGGCCGATTTGATCGTCCTCGATACCCGCACGCCGCACCTGACCCCGATGCGGCAGCCCGCGGCGGCCGTGGTTTACGCCGCCAAGGGTTCGGACGTGCGCACCGTGATGGTGGCCGGCCGGCTGCTGCTGCAGGACCGGCAGCTGCAAACCCTCGACATCGCGGCGATCATGCGCCAGGTCAAACGCCTGGCCGCCGCGAGCGCGGTTCTTTGATTCTCCAGCCGCATCTGCTATAGTTGTTTTGGAGTCGCCTTCGTATCAGGCGCGAGAAAGGACGCAATCGATGTATCTGGCGCACTATGGTTTAGGGAAAAAGCCTTTTGATATCAGTCCCAACCCGGAGTTCTTGTGGCTGGGGGAAAAACACCGGGAGGGGCTCGCCATCCTCAAATACGGCATCCTGGAGAACAAGGGGTTCCTGCTCATCACCGGCGATATCGGGACCGGCAAGACGGCATTGATCCGCGCCATAGAGAAAGACCTCCAGGCCCGCGCGATTGTGGTCACCATTCCGGACCCCGGATTGAACCTGATGGACTTCTACAATTTCCTGGCGGCCGAGCTCAACATGGACCGCAGCTTCACCAACAAGGGCGATTTCCTGATCCATTTCAAGCGCATGATCCTGAACGCGTTTGCCTCCTACCGCCGGGTCCTGCTGATCATCGACGAATCCCAGCGCTTGAGCCACGAACTGATGGAAGAGATCCGGCTGCTTTCCAACATCGACCTGGCCGGCAAGGTGCTGATCAACATTTTCTTCGTCGGGCAGACGGAGTTCCGCGAAGTAATCGCCCGACCGGAAAACCGGGCCGTGCGCCAGCGCATCACCGTCAGCTACCACCTGGCGCCGCTCACGGAGGAAGAGGTCCGTCAATACATTGCCCATCGCATGAACGTGGCCGGCGCCTCCCAGGAGGTTTTCACCCCCGCGGCCATCCAGGCGGTGAGCCGGGTGACGCAGGGCTACCCGCGACTGATCAACATCGTCTGCGATCACGCCCTGATGTCCGGCTATTCGCGCGGCC
>JALOPD010000225.1 GCA_025454075.1 Desulfobacterales bacterium
GACGGCCTGTTCACCGCCGGCGACGGTGTGGGCTGCTCCGGCCACAAGTTCTCCTCCGGGTCCCACGCCGAGGGTCGCATGGTTGCCAAGCAGCTGGTGCGCTATGCCAAGGACAACGCCGGCTTCAAACCCGAACTGGCCCTGAGCAAGGCCCAGATCGTCGACTTGGTTTACAAGCCGGTGCGTACCTACCTGGCCAACTGCAGCTACTCCACGCACGACGACTTCAACCCGAACTACATCAAACCGAATGGGATGATGTACCGCATGATGAAGGCCACCCACGAGTACGGCGCCGGCACGGCGACCTTCTACATGACGACCAACAAGAACCTCGAGATCGTCATGGAGATGCTGGCCATGATGCGCGAAGACTGCGAGAAGCTGGCGGCCGGCGACCTGCACGAGCTGATGCGGTCGTGGGAGATCATCCACCGCATTTGGACGGTCGAGTCGCACTTGCGCCACATCCAGTTCCGCAAAGAGACCCGCTACCCGGGCTTCTACTACCAGGCCGACCATCCGGGCCAGGACGACAAGAACTGGTTCTGCTTCGTCAACTCCAAGTACGATCCCAAGGCCGGCAAGTGGGATGTGTTCAAGAAAGACTACATCAAGCTCATCCCGTAACATGGATGGTATCGTGAGTCAGAGAATCAGTGGGTAACGCTCAAAACCTCCAGGTGCCGGAAGGCACCTGGAGGTTTTTTTGTAACATCCGATTGGCAGGCCCAGAGAGATATTCCGGGTTGTCTCAATGGGAAAGGGCTCTGTCGCAACAGGGAGCGTTTTCCGATTCAGACAGCAAAGGATATCGCCGGCGCGAACGTAAATTACAACTGCTGTTCAACATCCAGACACAGCACGGAGGGAAGGCATGACAGACGAAAAAGCAGCCCCTGTGAGTGGAAGCATCATGGTGGTCGGCGGAGGCATCAGCGGGCTCACCACGGCCCTTGAGGCGGCCGAGGTCGGCTACGAGGTGTTCCTGGTCGAGAAGAACCCCTACCTGGGGGGGCGGGTCGCCCAGTTGAACCAGTACTTCCCCAAGCTCTGCCCGCCGACCTGCGGGCTGGAGATCAACTTCCGGCGCATCAAGGACAACCCGCGCATCAAAGTACTGACCATGGCCGAGGTGGAGAAGGTCGAGGGCGGCCCCGGGAACTATTCGGTCGCCGTGAAGGTCAAGCCGCGCTACGTGAACGAAAACTGCACCTGCTGCGGGGCCTGCGCCGAGGCCTGCGGGACCCAAATCCCCAGCGAGTACGACTTCGGCATGCAGCAGATCAAGGCGGCCTACCTGCCGTTTGCCATGGCCTTCCCGGCGCGCTACGTGATCGACCCCCGGATCGTCGGGACCGAGGACGGCAAGCGGGCCCAAGCGGCCTGCAAGTACGACGCGGTCGATCTCGAGATGCAGCCGAAAACGCTCAACCTCAATGTGGGCGCCGTCGTCTGGGCCACCGGCTGGGTGCCTTACGACGCCAAGAAGATGGACAACCTCGGATTCGGCAAGCACCAGAACATCATCACCAACATGATGATGGAGCGCCTGGCGGCGCCGAACGGCCCGACCCGGGGCAAGGTCACCCGCCCCTCGGACGGCCAGGCGCCGGCGAGCATCGCCTTCGTGCAGTGCGCCGGATCCCGCGACGAGAACTACCTGCCCTACTGCTCGTACATCTGCTGCATGGCCTCCCTCAAGCAGGCCACCTATGTGCGCGCCCAGTATCCCGAGGCCAAGATCTACATCTTCTACATCGATCTGCGCGCGCCGGGGTATCGCTACGAGAAGTTCTACGAAAACATCAAGAAGGACCCCAACGTCTTTTTCATCAAGGGCAAGGTCGCGGAAGTGAGCGAGGACAAGGCCAGCGGCAACATCACGGTCGTTGCGGAGAACGCCGTCACCGGCGAAAAAATCAAGCAGGCGGTCGAGATGGTGGTGCTCGCGACGGGCATGCAGCCCACGGCGGCGGTCAACAAGCTGCCGGGGGCGGTCAAGACCACGCCGGACGGGTTCATCCTGAACGACTACGCCGCCGGCGGGATGTTCGCGGCCGGCTGCGCCAACAAACCGGCGGACGTCGTTTCGTCCAACCAGAACGCCACCGGCATGGCCCTCAAAGCGATTCAAACCCTGGTGAGGAGGTAGGAGGCCGACCATGAACAAAAAATATGGAGTGTACATCTGCCAAGGTTGCGGGATCGGCGAATCCCTCAACATCGAAAAGCTGAGCGAAGTGGCCTCCGACGAGGGTTACTCGGTCAAGACCTGCCCGGCCCTGTGCGGCAAGCAGGGGGTCGAACTGCTGAGGACGGACGTCGCCGCCGGGGTCAACACGCTCATCATCGGCGCGTGCTCACCGCGCGTGCTCTACGACACCTTCCGGTTCGACGGCTGCATCGTGGAACGGGTCAACCTGCGCGAGCACGTGGTGTGGTCCCACCCGCGGGCGACTTGGCCGGCGCCCACCGAGGAGCAGAAGGACGACGAAACCTTCATCGACCACGTCCAGATGATGGCCTCCGACTATCTCAAGATGGCGTTGGCCAAGGTGGAGAAGATCAATCTGCCCGAGCCTTACAAGCTGGACACCTTCACCAAGAAGATCCTCGTCATCGGCGGCGGCATCACCGGCATCTCGGCCGCCATCGATGCGGCCAAGGCCGGCTACGAGGTCACCATCGTCGAAAAAGAGGCCGCCCTGGGCGGCAACGCCCTGAAGTGGCGCAAGCAGCTGCCCACGGACTACCCTTACGAAAAACCCATGGCGCCCGTGATCCAGTCCAGGATCAAGGAGCTCGGCAATTACCCCGGCATCCGCGTCAAGACCGGGACCGTGGTGGCCCGCATCGCCGGCCAGCCCGGGGATTTCAACGTGACCTTCAAAAAGCCCGGCGACAAGATCGAGTTCGACGTGCCCTTCCCGCTGCCGCCGGAGATGCGCCTGGATGAAAGCGGCAAAGAGCTCGAGGCCGAGGCGCTCCACGCGCGCTACCTGGAATACAACCAGGGCAAGGTGGACATCCTGACCTTCGACCCGAACGGCGAGAAGTTCGGCGCCGTCGTGCTCGCGGCCGGCTGGCGCCCCTACCGACCCGCAGAGGGCGAATACAGTCACCTGGGCTTCGGCGCCACCCCGGACGTGGTTACCAACGCCCAGTTCGAGGAAATGGCGGCCGCCGGCAAGATCAAGCGGCCCTCCGACGGCAAGGAGGCCAAGTCCGTGGTGTTCGTCCAGAGCCCCGGCCAGGGCCAGGACCAGGACTTCCCCTACGCCGCCTCGGTGACCAGCCTGGTGGCCCTCAAGCAGGCGACCTACGTGCGCGAAGACTATGCGGACGGCAAGGCTTTCATCATCTACCAGCACATGCGCACCCCGGGGATGACGGAAAACTTCTACAAGGCCGTGCAGCAGGACCCGGGTGTTTTCCTTACGAAGGGCCAGGTGACCAAGGTCTCCCCGAACGGCGCCGGCCTGATCGTCGAGGCCGACGACACGCTCCTGGGCCAGGCGATCCAGATCAAGGCCGATCTCGTGGTGCTCGCCACCGGCATGGTCCCGGCCACCAAGGACGACCCGGTGGTCAACCTGGCCTACCGCCAGGGACCGGCCTTCCGCGACAACGCCCTCTTCAACGACTACGCCGACTCCAACTACATCTGCTTCCCCTACGAGACCCAGCGCACCGGCATCTATGCGGCCGGCGGCGTGCGGCGCAGCATGACGACCGAGGAGGCGATGGAGGACGCGGCCGGCGCGGCCCTCAAGGCCATCCAATGCCTGGAGTCGGTCAACCGCGGGGTCTCCGTGCACCCGCGCTCCGGCGACCTGACCTTCCCGGATTTTTTCTTCCAGCGCTGCACCCAGTGCAAGCGCTGCACGCAGGAATGCCCCTTCGGGGCGCTCGACGACGACGAGCGCGGCACTCCCAAACCCAACCCCACGCGCTGCCGGCGCTGCGGCACCTGCATGGGGGCCTGCCCCGAGCGCATCATCAACTTCGCCAACTACAGCATCGACAGCGTCAGCTCGATGGTCAAGGCGATCAAGGTGCCATCGACCGACGATTTCGACGAGCCGCCCCTGCGCATCCTGGGGCTGATCTGCGAAAACGACGCCTACCCGGCGCTCGACATCGCGGCATTCAACAAGCTGTCCTGGAACGCGGACGTGCGGTTTATCCCGGTGCGCTGCCTGGGGTCGGTCAACGTGATCTGGATCAAGGACGCGCTCTCCAAGGGCATGGACGGGGTCTTTCTCATGGGCTGCAAGCACGGAGACGACTACCAGTGCCACTTCGTGAAGGGCAGCGAGCTGGCTGAAATCCGCGTCAAGAAAATCGGCGAGGCCCTTTCCAGCCTGGCGCTCGAGCCGGAGCGGGTGGCGCAGTTCCAGGTGGCCATCGACGAGTACGACAAGGCCCCGCAGATGCTGCAAGAGTTTGTCGGGGCCATCGAAGCCCTCGGCCCGAACCCGTTCAAGGGGTTCTAAAGCAGCGACGATGAATCGGGAGGGGGCGGGAAGCCGCCCCTTCCCGCTGCCACTCAGGAGGTGTCACGTATGACCGAACGACTCGTTGTTGAACCCGATCTCAATTTCATCAAGGATGTGGGGATTCTCGGCGGCGAGGATCTCAAGAAGTGCTACCAGTGCGCCACCTGCTCGGTGGTCTGCCCGATTTCCCCGGACAACAAGCCGTTTCCCCGCAAGGAGATGATCGCGGCGTCCTGGGGGTTGAAGGACAAGCTGGTAAAAAGCGCCGACCCCTGGCTGTGCCACAACTGCGGCGACTGCTCGACCCGCTGCCCGCGGAAGGCCAAGCCGGCGGACGTGCTGGCCGCGGTCCGCGCGCAGGCGATCGCGGAGTACTCGGCGCCCAAGCCCCTGGCCCAGGCCCTGAACAACCCCATGATGCTGCCGATCCTGCTGCTGGTGCCGGCGGTCTACATCCTCGTCATGGGCACGCTCATGGGCAAGATCTTCAACTTCCAGTTCCTCAACTTCAGCCCGGAAGGCACGATCGTCCACGCCAAGATGGTCTCCACCTGGCTGGTGGACGTCGTGATGCTTACGGCTGCGGGGTTTGCCGCGCTGACGTTCTTCAACGGCGTGAAGCGCTTCCTCTGCGACATCCATCAGAACGCCTTGGCCGAGGGCAAGACGACCAAGCAGACCATCGACGCCGGCGGGTTCATCCAGGCCCTGATCCGGACGATCCCCACCATCCTCAAGCACGCCAAGTTCGACGAGTGCACCGAGAACAAGGAGCGCGGCATCTCCCACATGCTGGTGCTCTTCGCCTTCATCGGGCTGTTCATCGTCACCTCGATCTTCTTCGTGGCGATCTACGGCCTGCAGATTCACGGGCCATACTCCCAGCTGAACCCGGTCAAGTGGCTCGCCAACGTGAGCGGGGTCGCGCTCATCATCGGCAGTTTTCTATTGATCAAGACCCGCATGAACAAACCCGACCAGAAATCGGCTTACAAGGACTGGCTGCTGCTGGGACTCGTTTTCGGGCTGGGAGTGACCGGCATGGGCGCGCAATTGACCCGCCTGGCCGGCTGGGCAGCCCCGTCCTACACCATCTATTTCATCCATTTGATACTGATCTGGTTCACCTTCGCCTACCTGCCCTTCTCGAAGCTGGCGCACCTGGTCTACCGCACGGTGGCCATGACGTATGCGGAGTACGCCGGGCGAAAGTAGGAGCGTAGTTGCCGGCCGTCGTCACCAAAAAAACAATGGGGGCCTCCGTGTAAGCGGAGGCCCCCATTGTTTTGTAAAACTTAATGATTCAAACAGCGGCATCCGCTCAGCGGATGCCGCTGTTTGAATATTACTTCTTGGTTTCGCCGGTGGCGGCGCCGTGCAGCTTGATCTCGACCTTTTCGTCCAGGCCCTTGTAGTATTCGCGGAGGATCTCAAGGACCTCATCGCGACCGAAGTGGTCGGCCACTTTGGCACCTTCGGAGAGCGCTTTGCGCAGCGCCGTGCCGGACAGCAGCACGCGGTCTTCCTTGCCGTGCGGACAGGTGCGCAGGGAGGCCATGCCGTCGCACTTGTAGCAGTAGAAGGTCCAGTCGATCAGCAGCGGCTTGCAGAGCAGCGCCTTGCCGGGCTCCTTCGGGGTCGGGATCTTCTTG
>JALOPD010000226.1 GCA_025454075.1 Desulfobacterales bacterium
GAGGGCTTTTCCTGGGGACGCTGGTGGGTCTCGGCCGGATCTCCAAACGGCCCTGGGTGTATCATCCGGTCACCCTGTATGTGAATCTGCTGCGCAACATCCCCCTGATCCTGGTTATCTTCTGGTTCTACTTTGTGATGCCCATCCTCGTCGGCCGAACCATGGACCCGTTCGTTTCGGCGGCGGTTTCGTTCATCGTGTTCGAGGCGACCTACTTCGGGGAAATCTTCCGCGCCGGCTTTCAATCCATCAGCAAGGACCTGGTGAGCGCGGCCTATTCCACGGGACTCACATACCGGCAGACGGCGGCCTATATCCTGGTGCCGATCGCTTTCCGCCGCATGCTGCCCAGCCTGATCACCCAGAGCATCATCACCTTCCAGGACACTAGCCTGGCCTATGTGATCGGGCTACAGGAGATCGTGCGCCGCACCACCATCGTGGACAGCATGGAGGTGCGCTCGATCCAGCTTTACAGCTTTGTCGCGGTCCTGTTTTTCATCATCTGCCTTGCCGGATCGCGCATCAGTCTGCACTACGAGGAGAAGAGCCGCAAAGCCAAGGTCTTGTGATGCCATGATCGAGATCAAAAATGTCAGCAAGTGGTTCGGCGATTTCCAGGTTCTTGCCGATGTCAACGAGGTGGTCCAACGGGGCCAGAAGGTCGTGATCTGCGGTCCGAGCGGCTCCGGCAAGAGCACGCTTTTGCGCTGCATCAACGGGCTGGAGCCTTACCAGAAGGGCGAGATCGTCGTCGGCGGGACTTCGCTCAGCGATCCCAAAACCAACCTTTATAAGCTGCGCGAAAAACTCGGCATGGTGTTCCAGCGCTTCGAGCTTTACCCGCACATGACCGTCATGCGCAACATCACGCTCGCGCCCATGAAGGTCCGCAAAAAGTCCCGGCAGGAAGCCGAGAAGAAGGCCATGGCGCTGCTCGAGCGCGTGGGGATTCCGGACAAGGCCGGCGCCTACCCCGCAAATCTCTCGGGCGGCCAGCAGCAGCGCGTGGCGATCGCGCGGGCGCTCGCCATGGAGCCCGAATGCATGATGTTCGACGAGCCCACCTCGGCCCTGGACCCGGAGATGATCCAGGAGGTCCTGGAAGTCATGATTGGCCTGGCCAAGGAGGGCATGACCATGCTGGTGGTGACCCACGAGATGGGTTTCGCCAGAGAGGTGGCCGACGAGATCATCTTCATGGACGAGGGCCGCATCGTCGAACGCGGCCGGGGCGAAGAGTTCTTCAAGAACCCGAAGAGCCAGCGGACGAAGGACTTCCTGGGGCAGATACTGAAGTGAGCAGTCGAAAGCCAGACCTTGTTCGGCCTTTTAAGACATAGAAGGTGTCAAATCTTGATTAATGACTTGATAGTCGTTAGTCCAGATTTGACACCTATTCTTCGCTCAGGCGGCCGAAAGAGGGTGTCCGCTCCTGAAGGGATCAGCGCTCTATGCTCAGGAACAGCAAATACCGCTTTATGGTTGGAATAACTGGAAGTTAGGTTATACTATCGGCAAAGGCCTTGACAAGTTCTTTTTGATGGCTCAAGGAATCCTTCCTGGTAATATTCGAAATATGAAGGAAAAGACCATCGGCATATTGGGCGGCATGGGGCCGGAGGCGACCCTGGATCTGTTCGGCAAGATCATCGCCAACACCCCGGCCGTCAGGGATCAGGAGCACCTGCGGGTGGTGATCGATTCCAACCCCAAGGTGCCCGACCGCACGGCCGCCATCCTGGCGGGCGGGGAATCGGCGGTGCCGGCGATGAAGGCCGGCATTGCGGCCCTCAAACGGGCGGGGGCGGACTTCGTCGTGATCCCCTGCGTGTCGGCGCATTTCTTTCTGGACGAGCTGCGGCAGGACGCCGGCCTGCCCATCCTGTCCATGTTCGACGTCGCGGTAGAGCACATCCGCCGACAGCACCCGGACATTCGGAAGATTGGACTGCTGGCTACCAGCGGAACCATCCAGGGGGGGCGGTTCCGGGAAAAGCTCGATGCTACCGGGATCGAGACCCTCGCACCGGAGGACGCAGACCAGAAGCACGTCATGGCGGCCATCTACGAGATCAAGGGAGCCGCGTCCAGCAGGAGCCGGGCCGAGATTGGGGCTGAAATCCGTGACATCGCGAACCGGCTGATCAAACGCGGAGCCCAGGGGATCGTGGCCGGCTGCACCGAAATTCCGCTGGTGCTGAAGCCCGGCGACCTCGATGTGCCGGTTTTCGACACGTTGCTGTTGCTGGCGCGGGCGGCCATCGCCGCCGCCGGCCAAAGCCCCGTTTAAGGCCCAAGCAGGAGGGAAATATGAACCGGGCACGATTCCCGCGGCGGCATGCCGACGGCCCGACGCCGCTTCAGCCCTTGGCGCGGCTTTCCAGGGTGTTGGGCGGGGCCAACCTTTTTTTCAAGCGCGACGACCTGCTCGGCTTCGCCGCCGGCGGCAACAAGGTCCGCAAGCTGGAATTCGTGATGGCCGACGCGCTTGAAAAGGAGGCGGATTTCATCATCACCTGCGGGGCCGGACAGTCCAACCACTCAGCTTTGAACGTTCAGCTCACAACAGCTTAGCCACCACCAGCGTCACGTCATCCTCCTGCGGGGCTTCACCGCGAAACGCCTTTACGGCCTCAATGACGGCGGCCTGGATGCCGGCGGCCGGCCGGGAGGCGTTGGCGCTGATAACCCGGCGGACACGCTCGGCCCCGAAAAGCTCCCCGGCGGGGTTGCGGGTCTCGGTGATCCCGTCGGTGCCGATCACGACCACGGAGCCCGGCGTCCACCCCTGCCGGGCGTAATTCCGGTATTCGGCGTTTTTCAAGACGCCCATCACCATCCCCTCGCCGTTAAGCTGGCTGAAACCCCCGCCGGTCGCGCTGTAGACCAGGGCGGGCTCATGCCCGGCCCGGGACCAGCGCAGGGACTTTGCGGCCGGGTCGATCTCGAGGAAAAACATGCTGATGAAGCGGCCGGTCGGATCGCTGTCGCGGGTGACATAGCGGTTGACCTCGCGGGCCAGCCGGGCGGGGGTCTGATAGCGTTCGGTCTCGGAAAGCAGGAAGGCGCGGGCCGACGCCATGAACAGCGCCGCGTCGATCCCGTGCCCGGATACGTCCGCCACCACGATGCCCAGCCGGTCCCCCGGCAGCCGGACATAGTCGTAGTAATCTCCGCCGGTTTCATTGCAGTAGATGCTGGTCCCAGACAGGTCAAGCCCCGGTACACTCGGTGGGGCCGCTGGAAGCAGGGTGCGCTGCACCTCCTCCGCCAGCTGGAGGGCCGTGATCAGCTCGATCCGGTGCCGCAGACCCTCGATCATGGTGTTGGTGTGGCCGGCGATCAGGCCGAACTCGTCGCTGGTGGCCACCGGCACCATCCGGCTGAGATCCCCGTTGGTCACCCGCTCCAGCACCCCGGTTTCGTTTTCGAAGAGAAGCTTCAGGTTGCGCGAATACGAAACGATCAGATTGATGGCGAGCCCCAGCAGCACGGCCATGATGAACAGCACCTCGTAGGTCACTGAAAGGATGGCCTCCCGGGTGGCGTTCGGATCGCTGCCAACCGTGGTCAGCCAGGACATGTCGCGGGCGAGGACCAGCAGGTTGACGGCCGTAACGCAGAGCGAAGTGGCGACCGCCACCAGCGTGAAGCGCCGGGTCATGGAATAGAGGCGCTTGGGCGGCGCTTCGGCGGTATTGCTGGCGAGCGCCTGCAGGATGATCGTGCGCTCGCGGGCGAGCGACATGTCGAGGGCGATGAAGAAGCCGTAGATGGCCGCCCCGAAGACGAGGCTCAGCGTGCTCATCGTGGGAAAGCCGTGAACGGCGATATTCAGCGCGGCTGCGATCAGGCCCGCCGAAGTGCCGGAGAGCAGGTCGAAGACGAACTGCCTCAAGGGTTGGGACACTTCCTTTGCGGATGCGACCCACCGGCGCTCGAGCGGTCGGCGCAGGGCCAGCACTGCAGCGTAACCCGCCATAATGTTCACCCCCAGCCTCACGGGAGGTAGCCCGGCCATGAACGGTCAGACTTGGCCTCCGTAGACGCTCAGAATGACCACGGCCAGGACGTAATGGATGATGATGCGCATGGGACAGCCTCTGCATGCGGGTTGGCGGTCGGCAGAAGAAGACTGCTGCCATACGACCGGAATTCAACTGACTATTAAGACACGAACTTCCGCTGTCAATCAAGGGGGCGGCCGGCGGCGGCCGGGCCTGTCGGGCCGGCGTTAATGTTTTGACAACTGATCGCAGCTGAAGGTATATAAACGGGCGCTCTCCAACGGTTCGATTGAGGCGGGTCGACCGCTTGCGCGCACGGAGGTAAGGATCGCGGCATGGACTTCTTTCTATGCGTCATCGGAATGGTTTTGGTCGTCGAGGGGCTTCCGTATTTTGCATTTCCCGCCCGGATGAAGGCCTGGATGGCCCGGATCATCGCCGCCTCGGAGAGAAATCTGCAGGGGGTTGGACTGGCTCTCATGGCGGCCGGGCTTTTATTGGTGTATCTGGGGCGATCCTGATAGGGGGCGTGGCCGGCCGTTCTACCGCCTGCAGCACTCTGCCCGGCCGCGCAGGCAACCTTCTATGTATTCCCTCGCCGATTACGATTACGAACTTCCCCCGGAGCTGATCGCCCAGCAGCCGGCCGAGCGCCGGGACCACTCGCGGCTGCTGGCGCTCGATCGCGCCACGGGTGCGGTGACGCACCAGCGGTTCGAGGACCTGCCGCGTTTCCTCCGCGCGGGGGATGCCCTGGTCGTCAACGACACGGCGGTGATCAAGGCGCGCCTGCTGGGCCGGAAGGAGAGCGGCGGCCGGGTCGAAGTCTTCCTGCTGGATTACGCCGGCGGCCGCCGGCAGGGCGATCCCGGCCGGTTCAGCTGCGAATGCCTCGTCAGGTCCTCGAAGCCGTCGCGGGTGGGCACACGCCTCTTTTTCGAACCCGGCATGCGCGCCAGAATCACCGGCTTAGGCGACGGCACCTGCCAGGTCGAGTTTGCGGGCGACGGCGATTTCGACGCGGTGCTCGAACGCGTGGGGCATGTGCCTCTGCCGCCCTACATCCGGCGCGCGGAAGCCCTGGCGGACCGCTCGGCCTACCAGACGGTCTACGCCGCCGCGCGCGGAGCCGTGGCCGCGCCGACCGCCGGGCTGCACTTCACGCCCGAGCTTCTCGATGAGCTGAAGGCCCGCGGCGTCGTCATCGCAACCATCACCCTGCACGTCGGTTATGGAACCTTTGCCCCCGTGCGGACCGAGGATATCCGCGCGCACCGGATGCACGCGGAGCGGTTTGCCATACCTGCGGCGGCCGCGGCCGCTGTCAATGCCGCCCGGGCGCGAGGCCGCCGGGTGATCGCGGTCGGCACCACCTCGGTGCGCACCCTGGAGGCGGCCACCGGAGCGGGCGGCACGATCGCCGCGGGCAGCGGCTGGTGCGAGCTTTTCATCTTTCCGGGCTTTCGGTTCCGGGCGGTCGACGGCATCATCACCAATTTCCACCTGCCGAAGTCGACGCTGCTGATGCTGGTCGCCGCCTTTGCCGGCCGCGAGCGGATCCTGAAGGCTTACCGGGAAGCGGTGGCCGCGCGCTACCGGTTTTACAGCTACGGGGATGCGATGCTGATTCTGTGAGCTGGGTCTCGTGCTGATACTGAGTTCCGATTCAATCCGGCCGCTGCAGTGTTGGCAAATAGATACTGGATACTGGATGCTCGATAAAAGCCGGGATCGAAGAACTGTTTTCGTGCGCGAAGCGCACATCCAGTATCCAGTATCGAGGATCCAGTATCACGCTGCCCACGGCCTTGTCGGACATCAATACGAATGTTCCAGTTTGGCATTATAAAACAATCGACACGAAGCGCCGCCCGCGCCGGCGTCATGCAGACCGCCCACGGGCCGGTGGAAACGCCGGTGTTTATGCCGGTGGGCACGCTGGGCTCGGTCAAGTCGGTCACTCCGGAAGAACTGACGGCCTGCGGCGCGCAGATCATCCTCGGCAACACCTACCATCTCTACCTGCGGCCGGGCCGCGAGGTGCTCGGCCGATTCAAGGGCCTGCACCGGTTCATGCACTGGCCGCATGCCATCCTGACCGACAGCGGCGGCTTCCAGGTGTTCTCGCTCGCCAAGCTGG
>JALOPD010000227.1 GCA_025454075.1 Desulfobacterales bacterium
GTTCAGGCCAAGGCCGCAGCGATTTCGCAACCGCAGGCGTAGTCCGTCTACGCCGAGGATTGCGAAGAGCGAGAACGCCGGCATGAGCCGAAAGACGCCGTTTATGGATGGACACTAATAATTTTTTTCAGTTCAGGGAATGATGAACGCCATCGAGAACTTCGACATCCAGAAACGCGTGACGGACTCGGTCGTCGAGACCTGCAGCACCATGCTGTCCCTGGAGGTGGAGCCCGTTGCGGAGGAGCCGCCGCCCGGGTCCGGCGTTCACCGCATGGTCGCCACTCTCAATTTCGCCGGAAACGTCACCGGCATTTTCAACGTCCAGGTCACCGTGGATTTCGGGCGGGTCATGGCGGCCGCGCTGCTGGACATGGAGCCCGACGAGGTGGACCCCGGCAGCGATGTGAGAGACCTCCTCGCCGAGATCACCAACATCGTCGGCGGCAACCTGAAGTCGGCCATCAACGATGCCGGCCACGCCTGCGTGCTCTCCACCCCCGCCATCACCTACGGCACCGATTTCACGATCAAGTCCCTCGACATGGATCGCTTCGAGCGCTGCGTGTTCCGGAAGGACGCCCACCTCCTGATCGTCGAAGTCGGCCTGAAGGTTTTGGAGGGCGCGGGGTCGGGCCTCGACTTCAGCTCGCCGGACGCGATGAACCGGATCCCGAACGTGGACCTGGAAAAACTCAACGCGCTCGACTACCGGGCCAAAGTCTCCGGGTCCGTGATCGATGTCTTCGAGACCATGTTCTCCATTAAGCTTGCGGCCGTGGAAACGGTTTCCGAGACAAGCCTCACCGGCGTGCGCAACGTCTCCTCGGTGTGTTTCGCCGGCGACGCGACGGGCATCGTCAGCATCCACGTCGGCACCGAGCTGTCCCGGCGCATGGCGGCCAACATGCTGGGGGCGGAACCCGGGCAGATCGAGGGCGAGAGCGAGATCCAGGACCTGCTCGGCGAACTCGGCAACATCGTGGGCGGCGGCCTCAAATCGGCCCTGACCGACACCGGGCTGCGCTGCGCCCTGTCGACCCCGTCCTTCACCACCGGGTCCGATTTCATGATCGAGGCACTGAACCTCGAGCGCTACGAGCGTTTCGCGTTCCAGGCGGAAAGCCACACGGTCTTCGTGGAGATGGGGGTCAAGATTTCCGACCTGGCGAAGGCCGCCGCACCCGTCGGAAAGGACGTCCATTACCGGGTGGAGGCCCCTGCCGCCGCCCAGGACCCTGCGCCGGCTGCGGAAGCCGGCGCCAAGCCCGCGGCCGAGGCCGGCAGGAAACCCGCCCGGCCCAAGCCGCCCGCGGCGCCAGCCCCGCTTAAGCCGCCGGCGGCCGAGGCCGCCCCCGCACCGGAGGACTTTGGGATGGACATCCTGGTCGACATCCCGGTGGAGCTCACCGTGGAGCTGGGGCGCACCAAGCTGCCGATTCACGAACTGCTCAAACTTCAGCCGGGGTCGGCCGTAAAGCTGGCCCGGCTCGAGGGCGAGCCGGTCGACATCCTGGCCAACGACGTCCTCATCGCCCGCGGGGAGGCTCGCCGGCATCAAACCCAATCTCCCGGGCCGGCGGGTCGCCTGCACGAATATTCATTCCGCGCCGAAAAAGATTCGCCATCGGACTCCACGCGCAAAGAGGATCAGGAAACTTTCATCGGCTGTTGCAGGCGGAGACCAGGATGTAACCGTTCATTTTGCTGAAGGTTCGCTTAGGTTTCATTGTCTATTGCAAGGTTGGCAGGTCATAGGATATTATTGAAATCGTGTTGGGTCGCTCGTAACCGTCAAGACCTGTGAGGCATATATGGCTCCAGCGGTACTGAGGTCAGGACCTTACAGATTCTACTTCGTCAGTCATGACCTCCACGAGCCAGCTCACGTACATGTCGACCGGGATGCTTACTCTGCCAAGTTCTGGATCAATCCTGTGGCACTGGCTTACAATCTCGGCTATCCACCGAGGGAACTGCGTAGGATCGAATCGATCATATCGGAGCACCAGCAGGAGATAGTGGAGGCTTGGAATGAATACTTCGGAACCCAAAGCGGGTGAACGTGTCCTGGATGTGCGCGTCACGGAGGACACGATCAGCGTTGATTTATATGACGGACGAACCATATCTGCTCCGCTGGCTTGGTTTCCCCGCCTGCTCCATGCGACACCTGAGCAGCGGGCCAACTGGTGCGTCGCGGGAGCTGGTTACGGCATCCACTGGCCGGATGTCGACGAGGACCTGAGTACGCAGGGACTGCTGCAGGGTTCTCCTGCTCCCAAAGGGGCCGCCCGCGCGGCATAGGCCTCGGTAGAAGGCGAGAAGGCAAAATCCGTCTTGCACTCAATTGACGGTCTGCTGGGTTTCTCGGCCCCCATCGTTTCCCGCAGAATTTCCTTTTCATCCTCAATCTCCTCGTCGAGATTCCCGTCGAGCTAACAATCGAGCTCGGCCGAATTCGCATGCCGATTCACGAGCTGCTCAAACTTCAGCCGGGGTCGGCCGTAAAGCTGGCCCGGCTCGAGGGCGAGCCGGTCGACATCCTGGCCAACGACGTCCTCATCGCCCGCGGGGAGCCGAGATCACCAGCCGCGCGGACCGGTTGAGGGGGTTGAGCTGAAAAGCCGCTAAAGGCGGCTTTTCACCCGCTCCACCGCATCCGTCCAGCCGCGATACAGCCGCCGGCGGCGCTCCGCATCGATTTTCGGGTAGAACATCTTCTCCGAGACCCGCAGCGCCGCCATCGCTTCCGGCGTCTGCCAGAACCCCACCGCACTCCCCGCCAGAAACGCAGCCCCCATCCCCGTCGACTCGATGGTGCCGGAACGGTTGACCGGGCAGCCGAGCAGGTCGGCCTGGAACTGCATCAGGAAATCGTTGCGGCAGGCCCCGCCGTCCACCCGCAGCTCGGTGAATTTAAACCCCGTGGCGGCCTCGACCGCGGCGGTCAGCTCACCCGTCTGAAAGGCGATGCTCTCCAGGGCCGCACGCACGATGTGGGCCCGGTTCGTGCCGCGGGTGATGCCCAGGATGCCGCCGCGGGCGTACATGTCCCAGTGGGGGGCCCCGAGGCCCGCGAAGGCGGGAACGAGATGCACCCCCTGGGTGTCGACAACGCTTTCGGCCAGGGCTTGGGTTTCCGCGGCGCTGGCGACCAGGCCCAGCCCGTCCCGCAGCCACTGGACGACGGCCCCGGCGATGAAGACCGAACCTTCCAGGGCATAGCACGGCCCGCCGCTGCGGTCGCAGGCGAGGGTCAGGAGCAGCCCCGGCCCGGGGTCGACGCGCCTCCGGCCGACGTTGAGCAGGAGGAAGCACCCGGTGCCGTAAGTGTTCTTCGCCTGCCCCTCGTCGAAGCAGGCCTGGCCGAAAAGCGCGGCCTGCTGATCGCCGGCGATGCCCGCGATGGGGATCTCGGCGCCGGCGATCCCCGCGTCCGTGAGGCCCGCCACCTGCGCCGAGGCCGACACCTCCGGCAGCAGGGCCGCCGGGATGTCCAGCACGTCCAGCAGGTCGGGGTCCCAGACCCGATCATGGATGTTGAACATCAGGGTGCGCGAGGCGTTCGTGTAATCGGTGACGTGACGGCGGCCGCCGGTGAGCCGGGCGATCAGCCAACTGTCGACGGTGCCGAAGGCGAGCTCGCCGAACTCGGCCCGCGCGCGCAGGCCGGGCACCTCGTCCAGCAGCCATTTGAGTTTCGTCCCCGAGAAATAGGCGTCCAGCAGCAGCCCGGTCCGCTCACGGAACATCCCCTCCAGGCCCTCGGCCTTGAGCGTTTCGCATATGCCGGCGGAACGCCGGCACTGCCAGACGATGGCGTTGTGGACCGGCCGCAGGGTGTGCTTGTCCCACACCACGGTGGTTTCGCGCTGGTTGGTGATGCCCAGCGCCGCAATCCGATTCAACTGGATATCGGATGAAGCGAGCGCCCGACGCATGACCCCGAGGGTCGTCTGCCAGATCACCTCGGGATCGTGCTCGACCCAGCCCGGCCGGGGGTAGACCTGCGGGAATTCGGAATACGCATTACCGACGATGCGCCCCGCCGCGTCGACGATCAGAACCCGCGACCCGGTCGTCCCCTGGTCGATCGCCAAGATGTACTTTTCCATGTAGAGGCCTCACGGGGAAAGGGAGAGAGTGGTTCGTTTTTGGTGTTTGGTGTTTGGTGCCGGGTGAAAGTCAGAGTCGGAGTCCCGAGTCAGAGTCGATGGTATTCTGTCATTTTTATGCTCCGACTCGGCACTCCGACTCATTCTTTTCCCTTCACTCGTTTCTCGTTGCTCGTTGCTCGTTACTCGTTACTCGTTCCTGTCTTCCCCAACACCTTCACCAGGCACAGCCGATGTCCGGTCAACTCGACAAACCGCGCCACCGCCTCGCGGGACAGCACCAGCGTGGCGGTGTTCACGAGGGGGTGAAACTGGAACGCATCGGCCTGCCATAGCTCTTCGTCGACGAAAAGATCCACCGCCTGCGCCGGGTCGTTGAACACCGCCAGCAGGGTCACCGCACCGGGGTCCACCCCCAGGTGCTTTTTCAGCCGCTCCGGTGACCCGAAGCTCAGGCGGCCGGCGCCGATCGCATCGGAGAGCGCCTTCATGTCGACCGACTTGGCCGCCGGGACGCAGACCAGAAAATGCCTGCGCCCGGGCTTGTCGCGCAGGAAGAGATTCTTGGTTTTGGCCCCGGGCAACGGGGGCACCCACCGCGCCGCCTCCTCGACGGTGTAAACGGCCGGGTGATCGCAGCGCTGATAGGCAATGCCGTGTGCGGATAGAAACGCATAAAAGGGCGCCGTGTCCATTCCGGTGAATATAGATCGCCCCGCGCGAGGCGGTCAACCGGAAACCGACGCAAAACGCTGCGATGCCCTTGACACCCGAATCGATCTGCCGGTATAGGGGGTAGCGCCTCAACAGGCGTCGGGCCGTCCAGCCAAGGGGCTGACAGCTTAAGGGCAAGGGAAGGGTTTAAGGTTTAATGTTTAATGTTCAACGACATGACCTTGTTCGTTTTACTTCTTTTTTTTTAGCGTTAAACCTTGAAACTATAATGGAGGTCATATGGCTGAAAACCGACTCCTCTATCTCTCCCAGGCCGACGTCGTCGCCGCGGGGCTGTCCATGGCCGAAATCATCGACGCCCTGGAGGCCGCCTTTCGGGCCAAGGGTGAAGGGCGCACGGAGATGCCCCCGAAGCCCGGGGTTCATCCCGGCGGCGGCAACAATTTCATCCACGCCATGCCGGCCTACATCGAGGACTTGAAGTCGGCCGGGGTCAAGTGGGTCAGCGGCTACCCGGAAAACCACAAGCGGGGCCTGCCCTACATCACGGGGCTGCTCATCTACAACGACGTGGCCACGGGCCTGCCGCTGGCCGTCATGGACTGCGTGTGGATCACCGCCAAGCGCACCGGCGCCGCCAGCGCCATCGCCGCGCGCCGGCTGGCCCGGCCGGAGTCCTCCGTGATGGGCATGCTCGGCTGCGGGGTGCAGGGCCGCAGCCACGCCGAGGCCTTCAAGGTGCTCTTCCCGATCAAGAAGATCATGGCCTACGACCAGGATCCGGCCAGCGCCGCCCGCTATGCCCAGGAGATCGGCCAAAGCCTCGGCGTCGAGGTCGTCCCGGTGAAGACCCCGCGCGAGGCGGTGCGCGGCTGCGACATCGTGGTCACCGCCGGCCCGATCCTTAAAGTGCCCCACGCCACCATCCAGGCCGGCTGGCTGGGCGAGGGCGCCTTCGCCTCGCTCGTGGACTACGACTCCTACTGGAGCCGGGACGCCCTGGCCCAGGCCGCCAAGTTCTGCACGGACGACGTGCCGCAGCTCAAGCTCTACCAAAGCATGGGCTATTTTCAAAACATCCCGCCGATCCACGCCGACCTGGGCGAGCTGGTCACCGGCCGGAAGAAGGGCCGCGAAAACGCCGGGGAACGCACCATGACCGCGAACCTCGGGCTGGCCATCGACGACATGGCCGTGGCGCCCCTGCTGTTTCAGCGCGCCAAGGACCAGGGCATCGGCACCTGGCTGCCCCTATGAATCAGGCCGCCCCCGGGCGGCCTGATTCATAACTATGGATAAAGGAAAAAAATGAAAAACAACCAGACGTACGACGTCATCATCACCGGCGGCGGGATCATGGGCAGCTCCACCGCCTACTATCTGACGAAGATGCAACCGGGCCTGAAGGTCGCCGTGGTGGAGCGCGACCCCACCTATGCGCGCGCCTCGACCACCCTGTCGATGAGCAACGTGCGCATCCAGTTCAGCCTGAAGGAGAACATCCAGATCTCCCGGTACGCCTTCCAGGTCCTCGAACGGTTCGAAGACGAAATGGCCGTCGAGGACCGCCGGCCCAAGATCTACTTTCGCCGCGAGGGAAACCTGTTCCTTGTCAGCGCGGCCAACCATGACGCCGCGCGGCGCGCCTTCGACCTGCAGCGCAGCCTCGGCTGCCGGATCGAGTGGTGGTCGCCTCAGCAGATCAGGGACCGCTACCCGCTCTACGAGCCCGGGGCCGAGATCCTCGGCGCCACGTTCGGCCCGGATGATGGGCACTTCGACGCGTACGCTGCGCTGATGGCCTACCGGGCCAAGGCGAAATCCCAGGGGGCAGAATTCCTGACGGGCGAGGCGGTGAAGATCCGAGCCGGCGGCGGCCGGGCGACCGGGGTCGACCTCGGGTCGGGCGAGAAGCTCACGGCCGGCTGCGTGGTCAACTGCGGCGGGGCCTGGGCGGCCGAGCTCGCCGAAACCGCGGGGGTCAAGCTGCCGGTGGTCCCCGTCAAACGCCAGATCTTCACGCTCGACACGGCCGTGAAGCCCGCCGGGGCGCTGCCCTTGACGATCCTGCTTTCGGGCCTCTACTTCCGGTCCGAGACCGGCGGCCTGATCCTGCTCGGCAAATCCATGGAGGAGGACCCGGTAGGCTTTAACTTCACCTGGGACGACCAGCGTTTCATGGAAGTCCTCTGGCCGGAGCTGGCCGAGTTCGTCCCCGCCTGGGACCGTCTCAAGCTCGTCCGCGGCTGGGCCGGCCTCTATGACGTCAACACTCTGGATCACAACGCGATCATCGGGGAGTGGCCCGAAATCAGGGGACTTTTCCTCGCCACCGGTTTCTCCGGCCACGGCCTGCAGCAGGGCCCGGGGGTGGGCCGATACCTATCCGAGCTGATCCTCGAAAGGCCCCTGTCGCTCGATCTCTCTATCTTCACCCCCCAGCGAGTTTTGGAAAACAGGCCGTTGAGCGAGGTGGGAATTGTCTAATAGCTGTAAAGCCGCCATTGGTCATCCTGCTACTCGCTATGGGACACTTGACAGAATGAAGTTCGTTTAGTAGGTTTCCTGCGTTCCGTCCCACGGGGTTTTGGATGCGATCCCCCGTCGCACACGGAGGCCCATAAACTCCCCACCCAACAACCTACATCATTATTGTAGAAGGAGGCAGCCATGAATCGTCGTTTTGCTCTCGTTGTCGCACTGTTGCTGGTAGCCGGGTTCGCCTTTATGAGCATCGCCCAGGCCGCTCCGCCGAAGGACCCGATCGGATGCGTTGCCATCAAAAAAGGACAGCCGATCCACGTCGCCTACTGGATGGTCGTAGCCGGCGGGGATTCGTCTCTGGGGATCGACACCCGGCGCGGCGTCGAAATCGCCATCCAGGACAAGGGCGGCAAGCTCATGGGGTACCCGATCAAGCTGAGCGGCCAGGATGAAGGCTGCAACGCGGAAGGCGGGCAGGCGGCGGCCACCAAACTCGCCTCCGATCCGACCATCGTCGCCGCGATCGGCTCAAACTGCTCCAGCGCCGCCCGGCCGGGCGCGCCGATCCTCTGGAAGCAGGGCATCCCCACGGTTTCGCCCTCCAACACCGCACCTTACCTGACCGACCCGAAGCGCGGCAAAGAGTTTGACGGCTACCTGCGCACCGCCCACAACGACAAGGTGCAGGGCGCCGTTGCCGCGCAGTTCGCCATCAAGAAGCTGGGCGTCAAAACCGCCGCCACCGTCCACGACGGCAGCGTCTATGCCGAACAGCTGCAGGCGGTCTTCGCCGAAGAGTTCAAGAAACTGGGCGGCACCATCGTGGCCCAGGAAGCCGTGGCCCCGACCGACACCGACATGCGTCCGGTGCTGACCAAGATCGCCACCGGCAAGCCCGAGTTCATCTACTTCCCGATCTTCATCGCCGCCGGCGGCCATCTCGCCCGCCAGGCAAAGGAAGTGGCCGGGCTCGAAAAGACCTATTTGATGAGCGCCGACGGGACCTTCTCCCCGGACTTCTACAAAGCCGCCGGTGAAGCTGCGGTCGGCATGTTCCACTCCAGCCCGGACTTCTCGGCCTTCGGCGCCGGGTACAAGGACTTCCTGGCCAAGCACCAGAAGAAGTACGGTGAGAAGCCGATCGCGCCGTTCCATGCGCACGGCTACGACGCGGCCATGATGGTCTTCGCGGCCGTCGAAAAGGTCGGCGTGAAGGACGGGGACACCCTGTACGTCCCGCGCAAGGCCTTCCGCGACGCGCTTTACGCGACCAAGGGGATGAAGGGTCTGACCGGCACCATCAGCTGTAACCAGTTCGGC
>JALOPD010000228.1 GCA_025454075.1 Desulfobacterales bacterium
CCTCCGATTTCTCCGAGAACCCGTACACGCCGACGTGGTTCGCACTCGTTCCGAGCACGCCGATATCGTTCTGCACGTCTCCCCATACGCCAACCGACGTATCGGAGCGGCCCACGACCCCTGCATTGCCGGGGCTGTGGCCGAGCACGCCGTAGCCTTCGTTGTTGGCGAATCCGGCGACGCCGATGTGCCGCTCGCTCTCCCCCTGCACGCCTGCGTCGCTCTGCGACGTGCCCCAGACGCCGGCCGACGACACCGATTGTCCGCCGGTGCCGACGTTGTCCTGACTCCGCCCGTAAACGCCGAAACCGTTCGTCTTCGAGATGCCGACCACTCCCGTCCCGGTCTGACTCTCCCCGAACACGCCGGTGCCGCTCGTTTTACCGCGCCCGATCACACCGATGTTACCCTGGCTTTCGCCGAGCACACCCGCCTCGGTCTGGGCGTCCCCCCAGACGCCGACCGACGCTGATGAGCGTCCGACGACAGCCGCGTTGTCGGTGGTCACGCCGAGCACGCCGTAGCCTCGGCTTTGCGTGCGGCCGATTACTCCCCACCCGCTTTGACTATCGCCAATCACGCCAGTGCCGTTCTGTGCTGCTCCCGAGACTCCCACGTTGGATTGACTCGTTCCGCGCACGCCGTGACCGGTCGTCGCCTCGCCGACGAGGCCGTTGCCGCGGCCGCCGGCAATGCCTTTGAGCGCGTGGTAATGCCCGTTGTTCGGCAGCTCCGGCCTGATGAGCAGCACAATCGAGTCGGCAAAGCGCTTCAGCTGATCGGGACCGAGATCGGCTGCGATCGCGATCAGCTCGGTCTTGCGTTCGGCCTCGTTCTGTTCTTCCAGTTCGAGATCGCTCATTTGGAACCTCCTACTATCTTGATATGCCTTGGCTTGAATCGACGCCTAACGCTCCGGTTCAGCGGCGACCGCTTGGGGGCGTCCGCCGTAACCGGTTAGCCGGCACGTCTGACGCGCACCTTCGCCGCAACTTTTTCCGAGAGCTTCTTTGGATAAACCCATAGGCCACGATGGCGAAACGACGGCCGTTGGGAAGGATTAGTTCCACACCGGTGTAATCGCATCCTCTCCTTGTCATACCTCGCCGCCTAACGTGGGCATCACTCGCTGCCAGGTTCTCGGGCGGTCGGGTGCATGCCTTGATGCCGGTTTATGGACGAACACTAATTATCGGGAGCTATGCGCATCAATACTGTCTATCATGTATTTTGCGCAAAAAGTGGCGTTGGCACGTGTGACGACGTTGACTACAGTGAGTATTAATGCGTGCCCTGCACAAGCGGTGGAGGTCGCTCGTGCCGATATCGATGGCTTCGTAAATAGTCCAATCTCTGCGTTGCGCTTCATCTATTGAACGCGTCTGAAGCTGCGGACAGGAATTCGAGAGGCAATCAATCATCGCTTCCGCCGCCGACTCCAATCAGGTTGCGCAGGTATGCCCGATTTCACCGAGACTCCCGTACAGACGGATCTGCGGTTTGCGGGCCTGCATCAGAACGGCGCCGCCGAAGCCCACTTCCTGCTTGAATTGGATGGTCCGGCCGGCGATTGTCGGAGCGAAATTGCCGATTTCGCTAACCCGGAAGACGGCGCGGGCGAGCGGCTGGGCCAGGCCCTCCACACCGAAAAAAAAGTCTGTGCACTTGCCCCGGTTCAGCCAAACGATATATTGCGCTTGCCAGTCCGGAATGGTATTGTTCAGGCATGAATAAAGTATGGGTCAATAAGGCCAGATCGTTTAAAGAGGCCCTGGATTTTGATACCGCCTATTATTCGGGTCTTTCAAGTGAGGAGCGGATCGAAGGCGTTCAATTTTTACGGGAAGAATATTTTAAATCCAAGGGCATAGAATTTCGTGAAGACGGAAAAAGACTACGAAGAGTTTTTAGAATTATTAAACAGGCATGACGAATTGATTTTAACGATATTTGGAAGAACCGAGTCCAAGGACCTTACGGCCGTCAGACCGTCAACTATATTGACAGGGAAAATCTGATACGGGCGAAAAAGATATCCAATCGGGCTCAGGACAAAGCGGATGTGGAACTGTTTTTATCCGTAAAATGACCACCTATTCGACCCATTGGCCCCGGGTCCAATAGTAATTCCAGCGCAGAAACTTCTCACCGGATTGTTTAAAGCCGCGATGCATCATCCCCGCTGTCGGCTCACATCAGATCGCGCAGGCCGGCGCCTATTTCAGATAAGCTTGAATCCAACCTGAAGCACGGCCTGCGGGCCTGGATCAGGACCGCGCCGCCGAATCCCACTTCTTCCTTCAAGCGGATTTTCCGGCCGGTGATCGCCAGGGCGGGGTCGCCGATCTCGCCGATCCGGAAGACGGCGCGGGCAAGGGGGCGGGCCAGGCCTTCGACGTGGAAGGAGCCGCCGGTGTGATACAAGTCGTCCAGGTCTTCGGGCCGGGCGACGGGCGGCGGGAGGCCGCGGGGGTCGGCGAAGGTGACCTGGGTGAGGTCGAGGCGTCCGGCGCGCGCCGCGAAGACTTCGGTGACGGTCAGGTTGAAGAGGGAATTTTTCCAGGTCAGGACGATCGGTTCATCGTAGATTAAAGCGCCGGCGAAGATCGTCCGGCCGCTGCCGGCATCGGTGAGTTCAAGCCAGGTGAGTCCCCGCGGGCGCGGCGCCCGCGGGGATAGAACCAGCCAAACTGCAACACAGGCCAACAAGACGCCAGCGGCGATGGCCAGCCTGCGCCGCATCTATTTCAGCGCGCCCTTTTCCTTGAAATACTTCAGCGCGCCCGGGTGCAGGTAATTCAGGGCGTCCGGGGTCACCTGGTTCACGGCGGTCTCCGGGGTCATGTCGTTCGCGCCCTTCCAGACAGCGGAAAGCTCGAGCTTGCTGTCGAAGATGGTTTTCACGATTTCGTACATCTTGTCCTGCGGGAATTTGTCCATGGCGGTCAACACAGCCGTGATGGCGATGGCCGGCACGTCGCTGTCAAGGCCCGTGTAGGTGCCCTTCTTGATAACCGTCGGATGAAACACGCCGGGGTTGCCCTTGAAGATTTTGTCCCGGATATCGCCGTCGATGGGCAGGAGGACCAGCTTGCGGCCGGGGGTGGAGGCGAGGTCGATGACCGAAGAGGTCGGCACCGCTCCGCTCCAGAAGAAGGCGTGGATCTTGTTGTCCTTTAGCGCACCGACCGACTGCGTCGCCCCGAGCTTTTCACGGGTGAAGTCCTTGTCCCAGTTGAAGCCGAGTGCCTTGAGCACGTAGTCCGCCTGCTCCTCGGTGCCGCTGTTCGGGGCGCCGGTGGAGACGCGCTTGCCCTTCAGGTCCATGACGGACTTGATGCCGGTGTCCTCGAAGGTCGCGATGTGGAACGGCTGCTCGTAGAAGCCCAGGACCAGCCGCACGTTGTGCTTGCCCTTGATGCCCTCCACCTTGCCTTCGTTCATCCAGCCCACGTGGTAGTCGTAGCAGAAGGCCATGCCGGCGCGCTCTGCGATCAGCAGCTTCAGGTTGTCGATCGCGGCCGTGGTGGCTTCCGAGGTGGCCTCCGTATTGGGGACCTTTTGGCCCACCACCCCACCGATGGCGCCGCCCAGGGGGTACCACACCCCGCCGGTGCCGCCGGTGGCGATGCTGAAGAACAATTTCTCGGCGGCCGGCGATCCCGCCGCGGATGCGAGCAGGATGGCAGCGGCCGCGACGGCCGTGGTTAGGCTTTTGGCTCTTCTACGTGTCATGCTGAACCTCCTTGATGGTTTGGGTTGCTCGAACGGGTCCCTGCCAAGCCGGCGGCATCCTCCCCGCATCCCGCGCCGGGCTCCTCAGGCCGCCGCGGGCATTACGGGCCTGGCGAAACGACCGCCTGGCGGTAGCTCCACAAGTTGCGGACCGTTATCACGAGTCCGACCGCCAGCGGCAGCACGCCCTCGGCGGAAAACCCGATGGGGTACAACGCCATGACGAGTGCGGCCGCAATCAGCAGGGACCTTTCCAGGTAAGGGACCCGGCCCCGGAAGTGGCCGATGATCCCGATCGAAAGAAAAAAGAGCGCGGACAGGCTCGTGGCGCAAGCCAATAAAAAGCCGCCGAGGGTGGCCTTGATGATCAGCAGGTTGGCCCCGTCCGGAGTGATCGAGAAAAAGAAGGGCACCAGGAAGGCCGGCAGCGAGTATTTCCAGGACTGCATCATCGATTTGAAAGGGTTTCCGCCGGTGACCGCGGCGGCCGCCGACGGGGACAGACCGACCGGCGGCGAGACCTCGGAGAGCACCGCGAAGTAGAAGGCGAGCAGGTGGGCGACGTAGTCCGGCACGCCCACCTTCACCAGCGCCGGGGCCACCATCACCACGGTCATGATGTAGGTGGCCGTGATCGGCAGGCTCAGGCCGATGACCATGGAGGCCCCCAGCGCCAGCAGGATGGCGATGATCCGCGACCCGCCGCTGGCGGACATGATGATGCCCGAGACCTTGAGCCCCAGTCCGGTGAGCGTGAAGGTGCCCACGATCAGGCCGGCCCCGGCCAGCAGGACAGCCACCGGCAGCACGTTTTTGGCCCCTTCCACAAAGGCTTCGAAAATGCGCTTGGGCGTGAGCCATTCGCGGTGGTCCCGGCTGAGGTAGCTGGTGAGGATGGTGGTGATCAGCGCGCCGATGGCCGCATATTCGGGCGACTTGTTCCAGACGACCAGCAGGGCCACCAGCACAGCCAGCGAAACCAGGTGGTAGCCCTTGGTGGCCATGATGTGCCGGATCGTCTTGGCCTCGGTGTCCGGGGGATGGAAGCGGTACTTGCGGGCCTCCACCTCCAGGATGAACAGGGTGCCGACGTAGTAGAGCAAGGTCGGCACGAGCACCATGATGACGACGTCGATGAAGGGCACGTTCAGGAACTGCATGACCAGAAAGGCCGCGGCGCCCATCAGCGGCGGAGAGATGACGGCGCCGATGCCCCCCGCGGCCACCAGCCCGGCCGCCATGTTGGCCGTGTAGCCCGCTTTCCGGAGAATGGGCCACATGATGGGCGCCACCGACATGGTGGTGGCGACCCCGCTCGCCTGCGGGCCGCCGAGAAGCGCCGTGGTGACCAGGGCGCCGCGGCCGGCGCTGGCATGGGACCGGCCCATGGTGGCGAGCGACAGATCCAGCCAGAAGTTGCCGGCGCCGGCGGCATCCATGAAGGTCCCGTAGACCACAAACAGGATCACGAACGAGGCGCTGACCTCGAGCGGCACCCCGAAGATGCCCTCGAGCGTCATGTACATGTGCCCCACGATCCGGTCGATGGGGTAGCCGCGGTGGGCGAACACGCCCGGCAGGTGGCGGCCGAAATAGCAGTAGAGCATGAAGGCCAGCACCACCAGCGCGAAGGTTTTGTCCACCAGCCGGCGTGACAGTTCGAGCAGCATCAGGATCGCCGTGATGCCGAAGAAAACATCCAGGGGCTCCGGCAGGGTTGAACTTCGCAGGAACGGGTCGAGGTGGACGAGCGGGTAGACGAGAGTCGCGACCCCCAGGGCCGCCAGCACCAGGTCCGGCCCCATCCACCAGCGCCCGGCCCCGGGGCGAATCGGGTAGGTGAGGAAGGCCAGCCCGAAAATGAACCCCACGTGGACCATGCGAAAGCTGTGGGTTTCGATCGGGACAATAGCGCCGTAGATGGACCAGCAGACGAAAGCCGCGTACAAAACACCGACCAGGAGGCCGGCTTTTCCGTGGAATGTGCGCATGCTTCCTCCTCGGCCCGCTAACCGTTGTTTCGTCCCGGCCGCAACCAGGTCGTTCATCGTTTACTTGGCAACAAAGCGGTTGCTTGTCAAGCAACGATTTCGACTGCAAAAGGTCATGGATGGTTCGGTTCAGGCCAGGCGCCAGACGGGCGATGCAACGCTCTGGGAGGCGGCCTCCAGCCGGACGGGCGTTCCGGCGAGAGGCGCCGAGACGTCTGCCAGTGCCTTTTCAGGAGTGTTGTTGGTTTCGCTGAGGTGGGCCAGGACCACCCGCTCGAGGCCGGGATGGAGGATGTCGGCCAGCAGGCGGCCGGTGTCCTGATTGGCGAGATGGCCCGTGCGGCTGCGGATGCGCTGCTTCAGAAACCAGGGGTAGGGGCCGTTCATCAGCATGTCCGGGTCGTGG
>JALOPD010000229.1 GCA_025454075.1 Desulfobacterales bacterium
TGCGCTCGGCCTGCACGTGCCGGGGACCTTTCACAAGGTCATCGACACCCAGGAGTGCCTGCTCCAGCCGGCGCTGGGGAACCGGATCCTGGCGGAGATCCGCAACGGCATCCGGTCCTCCGGACGACCCGTCTACGGGCTGCGCAGCCGTGAGGGGTTCTGGCGCTTTGCCATGCTGCGCAACTCGGCCTCGACCGGCCGCTGGATGGTCAATCTCGTCACCGCCTTCGAGGAACGGCAGCCCCTGCTGGCCCTGGCGGAGCGGCTGACGGCGGTTTTTCCCGAGATCGCCTCGGTCGTGAACAATGTCACGGGCCGCGCAGCCGGGATCGCCGTGGGCGAATTCGAGCGGCGGGTTGCGGGCGACGCCTGCATCCGCGATGCCGTCGGCCGGTTCGAGTTCGACATTTCCGCCAACTCCTTTTTCCAGACGAACACCCGGGCGGCCGTGCGGCTCTACGAGACGGTGCTCCACTACGCCGGGTTGAACGGGGTCGAGACCGTGCTCGATCTTTACAGCGGCACCGGCACGATCCCCATCTATATCTCCGAGAAGTGCCGGGAGGTCGTCGGCATCGAGATCGTCGCCGGTGCGGTGGAGGATGCGGAGAGAAATTGCAGGTCCAACGGGGTGTCCAACTGCCGGTTCGTCCGGGGGGACATCCTGGAGGGACTGGCCTCCATCGACCTGCGGCCGGAGGTGGTGATCATCGACCCGCCGCGCGTCGGAATGGCCAGGGAGGTGGTCGAGCAGGTGCTCCGAATGGCGCCGGCGCGCATCGTCTACGTCTCCTGCAACCCCGCAACCCTGGCCCGCGATCTGGCCCTGCTCAAGGAGCGCTATGCGGTGCTTGAAATTCAGCCGCTGGACATGTTCCCCCACACCTTTCACGTGGAGTCGGTCGCACGACTGGCAAAGAGATGAGAAAGGAGGGTGCCATGAAGGTGGTGTTCCACCCGGATTTTTACAAGGTCTATACCGACGATCCCGCCGCCGCTTCGGGCCGCATGGAAGCGATCATGTCGGTCATCGAGCCGCATGTGGAGCTCGTGAAGGCCGAGCCCGCCGCTGAGGCGCAGATCGGCGCCGTTCACACGGCGGCGCACATCGAGCGCATCCGCCGCTTCGGGCTCTATGACATCGCGGCCCTGGCCGCGGGCGGGGCCGTCCAGGCCGCCGCCATCGGCCTTGCGGAGCCCTGCTTTGCCGCGATCCGCCCGCCCGGCCACCACGCCTCGGCCGGCTCCTGCTGGGGGTTCTGCTTTTTCAACAACATGGCCGTGGCGGTCGAGGCGCTGAAGCAGCAGGGCAAGATCCGCTCGGCCTACATTCTGGACTTCGACCTGCACTTCGGGGACGGCACCGAGAACATCCTGGGCCGCAAGAACTACGTCGGCATCCACAACCCCGGGGCCCATGACCGCACGGCCTATCTGGCGGAGATCGAAGATGAACTCGGCCGTTTTCCGGCGGACATCATCGGCATCTCCGCCGGATTCGACAACCACCGTCAGGACTGGGGCGGGTTGCTGACGACCGACGACTACCGTGATATGGGCCGTATGGTGCGCAGCGCCGCGCAGCGCAACGGCGGCGGCTGCTTTGCCATCCTGGAGGGCGGCTACAATTGCGATGTTTTGGGAAAAAACGCGCTGGCGCTGATCCAGGGCCTGTCCGCATAACCCCGCTGCCGGCCGATCCAACCCTTGATTCTGAAGTTGGCCGGGCGACCCGGAGGCCAAAAAGGATGATCGGAGCGGCCCGTCATTCCGCTTCTTCAAAATGCCGCAGCCGCTCTTCCATGTCGGGGTGGGTCGAGAGGTAGTTCGACCAGCGCCCCTCCGTGTCCGAACCGTGCGGCAGTTTTCCCTTCTGCAGCCGGCGCATTAGATCGGCGAACCGCCGGGGCGACACCTCAATCGACTCCAGGTAGGCGAGCGCGTAGCGATCGGCTTCACGCTCGAATTCGCGGGAGTAGGCAAGCTCCGTCAGCATCACCGGCAGTCCCAGAAAGATCTGGGACGTGCCGGAGGCATCCCCGGTGACGGCCATGATGGCGAATGCCAGCAGAGAGTTCTGAACGATGCGTTGAATACCGTGGCGGTAGGCCACATGGCCGGCCTCGTGAGCCATCACGGCCAGGAGTTCGTCGTCGTGCCGGGCGAGCTTCACCATTTCATCGGTGAATACGACGACGCCGCTGGGCAGGGCGAAAGCGTTGGCCCCCAGCCGTCCGCCTTGGCGGAAGACCACCTGCAGGTGAAGCCCTTCGCGGCTCTGAATTAAAGGTTGAAAATGCGCCAGCAGCCGTTTTTTCGACGTTTCGTCGAGCTGCGAAGGTTTGAAGACCGCCCGGTCGAGGATCTCCAAGGTCTGGCTCCCGGCTTTCTGAACCACGGCTGCGGGCAGGTTGCGGGAGATGGCCCGTGCGGCGGCGGGCACGCCGTAGCGCCCCGCACCCCAAATGACGGCCGCCATCGCCGCGATGCACATCAGGATGTAGCGCTTGCGGCTTTCCAGAACGTGAACCAGGTGCAGGCGCGGCCGCTGTTTGAATCGTTTCAGCAGGTCGTCTACCGCACGGTTGTCTTCGGTTTCAAACTTCCAGCCTTCCGGGAAATAGATGTAGCGGGCCGTGTCGGCCAGGCGGGGGGACGCCTGTATATCGAAGCGCGGCAGGACCAGCAGGGGCTTGCGCATGCCGGCGCCGTGCAGGTGGACGGCTCCGTTGTCGAAGACGCGGCATTCCGCCGGCATTTGGGCCGAGGTCTTGCCGTCGTAGAGGCTGCCGCGGATGACGATCATAGCCCCAGATCGAAGTCGAAGAAGTCGCTCGACGCGTCGCCGATGGCGCCGACCTCCTTCTGCTTTTCAGCCGCAAATGTGTTCAGGTCTCCCGCGGCGATCAAAGCCAGATGCTGCGCCTTGTAGCGCATGGTACGCACCTTGGCCCAGGGGTGAAACAGCCCCACGGTCAGGGCGGTGGCGATGGTGTTGGTCAGCACCAGCATCATGAAGCTCTTGACCTCCATGGTGGAGAGCAGGCGGTGGCGTCCCAGGCGGCTGGCGTTGTACAGCAGGTTGCCGGTGTGGACGGCATAGTAGGCATACACGTAAAGATAGATCGGCAGCGCCAAGATAGCCAGCGGTGCAAACAAGACCGCCGCACCAACGACGGCGGCAACGGCCAGGATCCCGATCAGGGAGGCGACCATCAGGATGCGGTAATAGTCCTTCCAGGAGGCGCTGAAAGTGAAAGCGGTCTTGCCGAAGGAGCTGTTTTCGACCAGGAATTTCTTCTGGCGGCAATACGCATACGGCGAGAGGCAGCCCAGGGTCAGCACCGCCAGGACCGGCCAAAGGACGTAAGCCTTGAACGCCTGGCCGTAGCCTGCCTTGAACCCGAAACGGATGTTGCGCCAGGCGCTGTTGTGGGCGTTGAACATCAGGGAGCGTGTGATGAGCCAGGGGGCGAAGACGCCCAACACCAGCACCAGCGGAAAATGAATCATGGGGTAAAAGTGGGACGCTGCCCCGGTGATGACCAGAAGACCGCCGATGATGAGGCGGCCCTTGAGGATCTTCGCGGGACGGCCCAGGTATTCGAAGCCGGCGCCGTTCACCCGGGTGTTGCCGTAGAAGTACTGCTTGCGGCGGACCTTGGCCCAGGCGGAGTAGATTCCGAGCGTGACGATGGACAGCAGGATGTTGACGACCCATATGCGGAAATACTCGGAGCCGTTGCCTTTGAACTCGAAGGGGATTCGGGAAGGCGCCGGCGAAGCCGATGGTTTCGAGATCCCCTCCTTTGCGTCAAGATCGAGTTTGGCGGTAGCGGATCCGTCGGAGTCGACCCCTATGGACGGTCTGGAGGGAGGTGCTGTCATGGCGGCCGGGGGGGAGGGTCGGGGCGCAGGCGGTTCGGAGCTCGTCTCCCGGGACGAGGGCACTCCGAGTGCGACCCGGATGCCGGCCTTCTTCAGAAGGATGCACTGGCTGCGCGCCGTCGCTTCATCCAGTCCCTTCTTCAACACCACGCGCTTGCCGTTCAGGATCTTTGCGGCGATGTCCTCTCTGATGGATAGAATCTTGCCCACCTCTTGAAAAACCGCCTGTTCGTCGAATCCCGGGAGGATTTCCCCCTTGTAGATCACCTGGTAGGTTTCGGCGCCCATATTGCTCCCCGCTGCTTGGATGTTTTTAGAGGTGGTTTCATAACCCCGTCTGACGGCCGGGGGCTGCGTTGCAGCCCTCTCGAACGTGCTCACAACCTGTTGAGGTTGCTGCGCTTTCGAATCGGCCTGCGCCTTGCCCGCAACCGTGATCCGAGGTTGTGAAACCACCTCTATCCTCATTGCGCTGGATCGACCATTTTTGGAGGTTCAGGAACGATCTGAATATCGACCCGAAACAATGAAACCTTTAGCAGAGGTGCATGCGGTTCATCGCTTTGAGCAAGTCCCGTAGTACTGGGACGGGGACATGCGTCCCTCGAGGATGATGTTGCGGCTGTGAACGGATTTTCCGTGAAGGTCGATGGAAGTGGTCAAGACTTTGCCGCCGTCGACCATTTCGACGAACGTCATCCCGCCGGAGGGCGAGGGCAGCATGTCGACGTTGAATTTACCTTTGTCGGTGAGGGCTTGGGCGGTCTCTTTTTCCGTGTCCACGGCAAAGGCCAGCCTGAAGTCATCCTGCACCTTTTGCAGGCCTTTTTCATTGCTGTATGAATCGTAGCGACAGGTGAAGCTGACCGTCTCGGGGAAGGCCGGTTCCGTCGTCATGACGGTCGCAGCCAGCAGCACCAGCACCGTAATACTGTTTTTCATCGACTCGGCCTCCTGCCTTCCCAACGCGGTAATGAGAAAGTATAATGAATCGTCCAGCATTTGTCGACGCCGACACTCGATCGGTCTTGGGAAAAATCCAAAACCCATGCGGGCCCCGAGGTGTTTTTTTGATGGATTTTCAGCGGGTAAGCGGCTAATAAGCATTTTGTTTTTGTCGGATGATTTTGCTAGGGAATCTGTATTCAGCCGATTGAACCTCAAGGGGGGAGGATGCCCTACGACACCGACCATTTGCAGCTCCCGGTCATGAACGTTGCCAGACGGGACTTCACAAAGCTTCTGCCGGAGTTCACCGTGCAGGAGGCGCTTGATTACATTCGCCGCGAAGGGGTGGGGGAAAAGATCGTCTATTTTTACGTGGTGGATGAGGGCGGCCGTCTAAAAGGAGTATTGCCGACGCGCCGTCTACTCGCGGCACCGCTGCATCAACGGATTTCAGAACTGATGATACCCAAGGTGGTCGCTGTTCCGCAGACGGCAACGGTGATGGACGCCTGTGATTTCTTTATCCTGCACAAGTTCCTTGCTTTGCCCGTGGTGGATGAGAAGCGGCGGATGGTCGGAGTCGTCGACGTCGGGGTTCTCACCAACGAGGTTTTCGATGTGGCCGAAAGGGAGCAGTGGGATGAGGTGTTCGAGACCATCGGTTTTCGCTTGTCCCAGGTGCGCGACGCGTCCCCGTTGCGGGCATTTCGCTTTCGCTTCCCCTGGCTGATGGCCACGATCGGCAGCGGCACCATCTGCGCCATTCTGGCGAGCGCCTATGAGATGACTCTCGCCAAGAGCCTCGTTCTGGCATTTTTCCTGACGTTGGCGCTGGGGCTAGGAGAAAGTGTGAGCATCCAGGCCATGACCATCACCATTCAAGCGCTGCGATCGGCGCAGCCGACGGTCCGCTGGTATTTGCGCACCTTGCGCCGCGAGGCCGCCACGGCGATCCTGCTGGGGGCCGGGTGCGGCACGATTGTCGGCCTGATCGTCTGGCTGTGGCGGGGGGAAGCAATGGCAGCCATCTCCATCGGAGCAAGCATTCTGCTGGCGCTGGTTGCGTCGTGCGGGTTCGGCCTGAGCATCCCGACGGTTTTACATGCGTGTAAGCTGGACCCCAAGATCGCCGCCGGACCGATGACCTTGGCCCTTTCCGACATTTTCACCCTGCTCTTTTATTTCAGCATCGCCGCGTTTCTACTCTAGCGAACCAACCGTTTTGGCTGCGATTTATGTCCGGCCCTCTGTTTTTATCTTTTTGCCCATCCTGCTCTCGGCAT
>JALOPD010000230.1 GCA_025454075.1 Desulfobacterales bacterium
CAAGCTGATCGCCCAGAGCCTCGCCCTCAACGACCCGGAGACGATCTTTCTCATGGGGCTCACCCACGACGTCGGCAAGGTGGTGCTGCTGCGAGCCTTTGCCGAAATCCCGCAGGAAGAGAAGCTCAAGCCCGAGGCGCTTCTGCCCACCATCCAGGAGGCCCACCAGAGCGTCGGCAACATGCTCCTCAAACGCTGGGGGTTCGGAGACGATTTCACGCGGGTGGTCGCCCTGCACGAGGGTGCCAGCTTCACCGACCAGACCAAGAAGGAAATCCTCGTCGTGCACCTGGCCAACCAGCTGACGCGGAAAATGGGTTTCAGCTTCTTCGAGTGGGACGGCAAGGACCCCGCCGAACTGCCTTCGGCCCAGCTGCTGGCCATGTCCTCCGCAGCCCTTCAGGGCGTCGAAGAAAAGGTCAAAGAGATCGTCAAGGACGTGGCCCACCTCTTCTAACTAAAAATCAGGTCATGGCGCAGTGCGCCATGACCTGATTATTCGCCATGATCGCCAGTTGCCTTATATCGCTCGATGATCTAAATCACTCCTGAACATCGCCAGAAACCGACCGAACGAGTTCAAAAGGTATGGCCTCACATCTTTGGAAAAAGAATAGCTGGCGGCCGCTTGGGGGGTTGTGCGCGCCGGCCGCCGTGGCCGCGCTGATGCTCTCGGCTTCCGGCCTTGCCCAGGAAAAACCCAAAGGCCCGCCGCCGCCGCTCGTGGCGGTGGCCGAGGTCAAGGCCGGCAAGGTTTCGCCCCAGGCGGAGTTCATCGGCACGGTCTACTACGTGGAGGTTTCGGATGTGGCCGCGGAGGTCGCGGGCATCGTGGAAGCCGTGAAGATCGAGGACGGCCAGCGGGTGAAGGCCGGGCAGCCGCTGGTGGAGCTGCGCACGGATCTTCAGGCCAAGCGGCTGGAGGCCGCGCGCTCCAGCCACCAGCAGGTGCTGGCCGAGCTTGAGGTCGTCCGGATCGAGTTCGGCCGCAAGGAGAAGCTCTTCGAGAAGGGTTCCATCTCGGAGCAGAGCTTCGACGACAACCGCTTCCGTGCCCGTGCGTTGGAGCGGCGCGCCAATGCGCTGAACGCCGAGGTCGAACGCCTCGAGCTCGAGATCAGAAAGGCCGTGATCCGTGCCCCCTTCGACGGGGTCGTAATCAAACGCAGCGTCGACCGCGGGGAGTGGCTCGCCGAGGGCAAGACCGTGGCAGTCCTGGCCCGGGACGACGTGATCGACGTCATGGTCGAGGTGCCGGAAAGCTTTATCCGCCAGGTCCGCTCCGTTGGCCAGGTCCGGGTCCGCATCGACGGCGCCGAGCTCGAAGGCAGCATAACGGCCTTGATCCCCCGCGGCGACGTGGCCACGCGCAACTTCCCGGTCAAGGTCCGCGCGGCCAACCGTCAATCCTTCATCGAGGGGATGTCCGCCACCGTGTGGCTGCCCACGGCCAAGACCCAAAATGCCCTCATCGTTTCCCGCGACGCGCTCATTTCCAACTCCGGCCGCACGGTGGTCTTCGTGCTCGAGGGCTCCAAGGTCCGCGCCCTTCCCGCGGCGGTGATCGCCTACGAGGGCGCCGAGGTCGGCATCGCCGCCGAGGGCCTCAAGGAAGGCATGCCGGTGGTCGTCAAGGGCAACGAGCGGCTCCGGGACGGCCAGGAAGTTGTGGTGAGCCGGTAAGCGCAACCGATGGACATCATTAAGATCTGCATCGAAAAGAAAGTCAGCGTGTTCGTGGGCATCATCCTGGTGGTGCTCTTCGGGTGGATCGGGCTGATGCGCATGCCCTATCAGCTCAGCCCGACGGTGATCGAGCCGGAGATTTCGGTCAGCACCACCTGGCCGGGGGCCACCCCCTACGAGGTCGAGCGCGACGTCATCGAGGAGCAGGAGAAGGTGCTCAAGGGCATCCCCAACCTGATCGAGATGGAAAGCTCCTCGTTCAACTCCCAGGGAACCGTGACCCTCAAGTTCGCCATCGGCACCGACGTCAACGACGCCCTGCTGCGGGTCTCCAACAAGCTCGACGAGGTGCCCTCCTACCCCGAAAACGTGGAGAAGCCGATCATTACCGCCACCGGAGCGGCCACATCGCCCGTGGTGTGGATGGTGCTCAAGACGGACGCGGACAACCCCCATTCGATCTACACCTACCGGACCTTTTTCGAGAACAACATCCGGCAGTATCTCGAGCGGGTCCGAGGCGTGGCCGACCTGTTCATCGGCGGCGGGACCGAGAAGGAACTGCACATCGTCGTGTCGCCCGAGCGGTTGGCCGCCCACGGCCTGACCATCCCCCAGCTCATCGACATCCTGCGGGCCGAAAACGTCAACATCTCGGCCGGCATCATGGGGGTGGGCCGGCGCGACTACCGCATCCGTGCGACGGCCGAGTTCAGAAGCATCGCCGACGTGGAGAACCTCATCGTCACCTCCACCGGCGAGCGGCGCATCCGGCTGGGGGAAATCGCCGGCGTGCGCTTCGGATACGACAAGCTCAGCGCCGCGACCATCCATCTCGGCCGGGAGGGCATCGCCGTCGGCATCAAGCCGGAGCCGGACGCCAACATCCTCGAACTCAGCGACCAGCTCGAAGCGGTGGTCACGTGGCTCAACGAGGAAAAACTCAAGCCGGAGAAAATTTTCCTGCACTGGGTCTACGACCAGCGGCCCTACATCCGGGGGGCTATCGATCTGGTGGGTGAAAACATCCTGCTCGGCTCGCTGCTGGCCGTTGCCGTGCTCTTCGTTTTCCTGCGCAGCCTGGCCTCCACCATCGTGGTGGCCGCCGCCATCCCCATCAGCATCATTGGCACCTTCGTCTTCATGCACCTCTTCGGCCGCACGTTGAACGTCGTCAGTCTGGCCGGGATCGCCTTCGCCGCCGGCATGCTGGTGGACAACGCCATCGTGGTGCTCGAGAACATCGACCGGCACCGCAACATGGGCAAATCCTCGTTCCAGGCGGCCTACGACGGGGCGCGCGAGGTGTGGGGGGCGGTGCTGGCATCCACCCTGACCACCGTCGCCGTTTTCCTGCCGGTGGTCTTCATGCAGGAGGAGGCCGGCCAGCTCTTCCGGGACATCGCCATCGCCATCACTGCTTCCATCTCCCTGAGCCTGGTGGTGTCCGTCCTGGTCATCCCCATGCTCTCGCGCCTGCTGTACCGGCTGATCCGGGAGGACGCGGCCTCGCGCGGGCTTAAGAAGACGATGGGAGGCATCGGCGCGGCCCTGGTGAACGCCTTCATGTTCCTGCTGGACCTGGCCACGCGCAACTGGAAGGCGCGCCTGCTGACGGTCCTGGGATTCACGACGGTCGCGGCCGCCGGCTCCATCCTGCTGTTTCCGAAGATGGAGTACCTGCCCCAGGGCAACCGCAACCTCGTCATCAACCTGCTCATTCCGCCGCCCGGGCTGTCCTACGCCGAGCGCAAGGCCATCGGCGAGCAGGTCTTCGAGGCCACGCGGGAATATGTCGGCAAAGACCACGAGGGATATCCGGGGATCAAGAACATGTTTTTCGTGGGCTCCGAGCAGCTCATGCTCTTCGGCGCCATCAGCCTGCACGAGCAGCGCGCCGGCGAGCTGATCCCCCTGTTCCGGCGCACCATCGGATCCATCCCTGGCATGCTGGGGGTCAGCCTGCAGGCGGGCGTCTTCCAGACCAGCCTCGGCCGCGGCCGCACCATCGAGGTGGATTTGAGCGGAGAGGATCTCGACCGCCTGGTGGCGGCCGCCGGCATGATGTTCGGCGTCATCCTGCAGGAGATCCCGGGCGCCCAGGTCCGGCCCGTGCCGTCTCTGGAGCTGCTTTTCCCGGAAGTCCGGCTGATTCCGAACCGCGAGCGGCTGCGGGCGGTGGGGATGAGCGCGCGGGACCTGGGGCTGTCGGTGGACGTGCTCATGGACGGCCGGGACATCGGCGAGTTCAAGCAGGAGGGCGAGAAGAAGATCGACCTCAAGCTCAAGGCCTCCGAGGAGGACATCACCACCCCGGAGATCCTTTACGAATCCCTCACCGCCGTGCCCGGCGGCCGGGTGGTGCGGGTGTCTTCCCTGGCGGACCTGGAGCGCACGACGGGCATCACCCAGATTCGGCACCTCGAGCGCCAGCGGACCATCAGCCTGCAGGTAACTCCACCGGTTTCCGTGCCGTTGGAGCAGGCCATGGAGACCATCGCAGACCGCGTGGTGCCGGGCTTGAAAGCCCAGGGCATGCTCAAGGGGATCGCTGTCGGGCAGAGCGGGGTGGCGGACAAGCTGACCGAGGCGCGCAGGACCCTGCAGTGGGATTTTATCCTTGCGGCGGTGATCTGCTACCTGCTCATGGCGGCTCTTTTCGAGAACTTCTTCTATCCGTTCATCATTCTCTTCACGGTGCCGCTCGCTTCGGTCGGCGGCCTGCTGGGACTCAAGCTGGTGAACCTTTTCATCGCCGAACAGCCGCTGGACATTCTGACCATGCTGGGCTTCGTCATCCTGGTGGGATTGGTGGTGAACAATGCGATCCTCATCGTGCACCAATCCCTCAACAACATCCGATTCTACGGCATGGAGCACCGCGCGGCGGTGCGCGAATCCACCCGCACCCGCCTGCGGCCGATTTTCATGACCGCGCTCACCAGCGTCTTCGGCATGCTGCCGCTCGTGCTGGTGCCCGGTCCGGGGTCCGAATTCTACCGCGGCCTGGGGAGCGTGGTGCTGGGCGGCTTGATGCTCTCGACCCTTTTCACCATCTTCGTGATACCGTCGCTGCTGCTGTTCTTCATCGGCCGTGAGACGCTCCGGCCGGCGGCCGAGCGCATGGCGGGGGAAGAGCCCTTTCCCGAATAAAGAGAATCTTTGACTCGTCCGGGTCATGCATTATCTTCTCTCATCCAAAACCGCCCCATGCTTGCCAAGGGCGCGCGGAGTTCACCCAAGAACTTTCATCCATGGGAGGCGGCGATGATCGACCGGAAAACGCTTTGCGACAAAATCAGGCAGCTTTACCCCGACATCGGCGAGTGCGGGATCGACGTCGATGTCGAATTCGACCCGGCTCAAAAGTCCTGGGTGGTGCACCTGAAGAAGAACAAGCAGACGCTCAAGACCTTCCTCGAGGACGGCGACGCCGAGAAGTGCCTGCTGGGTCAGAAATGCGTCGGACTGGGCATCGAGATCGCGCAACTGCGGGCGAACGTCGAGCGTCTTAAAGAGGCATGATGGTATTGGGTTGTCCGGGTTTTCAGGTGTTTTGACAAACACCCAAACACCCATGTTCATGTATGGCCAATTTCCGTGAAGAAAAAGACACGATGGGGATCGTGCGGGTGCCGGAGAACGCCCATTACGGCGCCCAGACCCAGCGGGCGGTCGAGAACATCGCGATCGGCGATCTGAAGATGCCGCGCGACTTCATCCGCGCGCTGGCGCTGATCAAGGCCGCCGCGGCCGAAGTCAACCGCCGTTTAGGTCTCCTCGACCCCGAACGGTCCGAGGCCATCGCGGCCGCCGCCCGGGAGGTGCTGGAAGGACGATGGGACGACCAGTTCCTCGTGGGTGTCTTCCAGACCGGTTCGGGAACCTCCAGCAACATGAACGTCAACGAGGTGATCGCCTCGCGGGCGAACGAAATGCTGACCGGGCGAAAAGGCGGCAAGGCGCCGGTGCACCCCAACGACCATGTGAACCTCGGGCAGTCGAGCAACGACGCGGTGCCTTCGGCCATCCACATCGCCGCCCTCCAGTCCATCCGCAGCCGGCTGGTCCCGGCGCTGCATCGCCTGCAGGAGGCCTTGTCGGCCAAGGCCGAGGCGTTTGCCGACGTGCGCAAAATCGGCCGCACCCATCTCCAGGACGCCGTGCCCATGACCCTGGGGCAGGAGTTCTCCGGCTATGCCCGGCAGGTGGAGCTGGGAATCGAACGGCTCGCATCCATCGAGCCGCGGCTGGCCGAACTCGCCCTCGGCGGCACCGCGGTGGGGACCGGCGTGAACGCCCATCCCGAATTCGCCGCGGCGGCCATCGCCTGGATCGCGCGCGCGACCGGCATCGACTTCCGCAAGGCCCGCAACCATTTCGAGGCCCAGGCGGCCCGCGACGCG
>JALOPD010000231.1 GCA_025454075.1 Desulfobacterales bacterium
TCGAGACCTACACGCGCCGGCGTTTGGGCGGCCGGCAGCCGTTGTGCGGGACGGGGGTGACGTCTTTGATCGATGTGACGTTGAAACCCGTGTTCTGCAGCGCACGCAGCGCGGACTCCCGACCGGGGCCGGGCCCCTTGACGAACACTTCCACGCTTTTCATCCCGGCCTCGATCGCCTTTTTGGCGGCGTCTTCCGCCGCCACCTGGGCGGCAAAGGGCGTGCTCTTGCGTGAGCCCTTGAACCCCAGCACTCCCGCGCTGGACCAGGCCACCGTGTTGCCCATGCCGTCGGTGATGGTGACGATCGTGTTGTTGAACGTGGACTGGATGTGGACGACGCCGCTGGCGACGCTCCGCTTGACCTTCTTTTTGGCCTGGGTGGTCTTGGTTGCCATAATTCCTCTTCCTGTCGGTTACCTCTGGTATGAAGCCGGTCGCGAGACGATCGCTGCTACTTCTTGGTGATGGCCTTTTTCTTGACGGCGCCGCGCCGCGGTCCCTTGCGGGTGCGCGAGTTCGTGTGGGTGCGCTGCCCTCGCACCGGCAGGGATTTGCGATGCCGCAGACCCCGGTAGCAGCCGAGGTCCATCAGCCGCTTGATGCTCATGGACACCTCGGTGCGCAGCTCGCCCTCCACTGTGTGTTCGCTGTCGAGGACCTTACGGATATTGTTGATCTGGGATTCCGTCAAGTCGTCGGTTTTCATGTTCGGGTCGATGTTCAACTGCTCGAGAATCTTTCGAGAGCTGGACCTTCCTACCCCGTAAATGTAGGTCAACCCGATCTCTATCCGCTTGTTCCTGGGCAGGTCGACGCCCGCAATACGTGCCAAGGTGGAGGCCCTCCTTATCCTTGTCTCTGTTTGTGACGCTTGTTCTCGCAGATCACGCGCACCACCCCTTTACGCCGCACGATCTTGCACTTGGGACACATCTTTTTCGTCGATGCCCTGACTTTCATGGTGCCTGATTCTCCTCTTCCGAACCGCCGCATCCGGCGCCGGCGGAACTTTTACTTGGATCGGTAGACGATTCGCCCCCGGCTGAGGTCGTAGGGCGACAGCTCCAGGGTGACTTTGTCCCCGGGCAAAATCTTGATGAAATGCATCCGCATCTTGCCGGAGATGTGAGCCAAGACCTGGTGCTTGTTCTCCAACGCCACCTTGAACATGGCATTGGGCAGCGTCTCGAGCACCACCCCGTCGACTCGAATGGCTTCCTCTTTCGGCATGAATCACTCCCACTGCGTGTCTTCTTGAGCCGACCGCGGGCATCCTCAGTTAGTATCGACCCTTGACGCGCCCGGCGCCGCCCTTGAGGAACCCTTCGTAGTGCCGGGTCAGCATGTGGCTCTCGATCTGGGAAATCGTGTCGATGGCCACCCCCACCACGATCAGCAGCGCCGTTCCGCCGAAGTAGAACGGCGTATTGAAATGGCTGATCAGGATGGACGGCAGCACGCACACCGCCGACACGTAGGTGGCGCCGCCCAGCGTGATGCGTGAGAGCACCTTGTCGATGTACTCGGAAGTGCGCTTGCCGGGCCGAATCCCCGGGATGAAGCCGCCGGCCTTTTTCATGTTGTCCGCCACGTCCGTCGGGTTGAACGTCACCGCCGTGTAAAAGTAGCAGAAGAAAAAGATGAAGCCGACATACAGAAGCTCGTACACCATCTGCCCCGGCCGGATCATATCGGCGATGCCCTGCACCCAGGGGATATTGATGAAGCTGGCGATGGTGGCCGGGAACATGATGATCGACGATGCGAAAATGGGCGGTATGACCCCCGAGCTGTTGATCTTAAGGGGCAGGTGCGTGCTCTGCCCGCCGTACATGCGGCGCCCGACGACGCGCTTGGCATACTGCACCGGGATCCGGCGCTGGCCCTGCTCCACAAAAATAATGACCCCCACCACCGTCACCATCAGCACCAGCATGGCGATAACGATGAAGATTCCGATCTCGCCGGTGGACATCAGGGTGAAGGTTTGCCCGATGGCGACCGGCATGCGGCAGACGATGCCGGAGAATATGATCAGCGAAATGCCGTTCCCGATCCCGCGCTCGGTGATCTGCTCGCCCAGCCACATGATGAAGGCGGTGCCGGCCGTGAGCGTGATGACCGTCAGCAGCCGGAAGCCCCACCCCGGAAACATCACGACCGCCGCGCCGCCGGGGGCCGTCATGGTCTCGAGCCCGACGGCGATGCCGAACCCTTGGATGAGGCTCAGGACCACCGTTCCGTAGCGGGTGTACTGGGTGATCTTTTTGCGTCCCTGCTCGCCTTCCTTCTTCAGCTGCTCCAGGTGCGGCACCACCACCGTCAGCAGCTGCAGAATGATCGAGGCGCTGATGTAAGGCATGATGCCGAGGGCGAAGACGGACAGACGCTCCAGCGCGCCGCCCGAGAACATGTCCACCAGCCCGAGCAGCGTGCCCTTGGCGGTCGCGAAGATGGCCGCCAGCGCCGCGCCGTCGACACCGGGCACCGGCACTTGGACGCCCACCCGGTAGACGATCAGCAGCCCCAGGGTGAACAGAATCCGCCGCTTCAGCTCCGGAATCCGGAAGATGTTGGCGAACCCGCTGCCGATCATGACTCGACCTCGACCTTGCCGCCGACGGCCTCGATCTTGGCTTTGGCCGATTCGCTGACCAGGGACAATTTGATGTGCAGGGGGTGGCCGATCTCCCCCATGCCGAGCAGCTTGATGCCGTCCCAGTCGCCCTTCACCAGGCCGGCCTTGATGAGGGCCGCGCGGTCGACGACGCTGCCGCTTTCGAAGCGGGCCAGGTCGCGCAAGTTGATAATAGCGATCCGACGGCGGAAGATGTTGGCAAACCCGCGCTTCGGCACGCGCCGCTGCAGCGGCATCTGGCCGCCCTCAAATCCGGGGCTGGTCTGCCCGCCGGAGCGCGCCTTGTGGCCCTTGTTGCCGCGGCCCGCGGTCTTGCCCCAGCCCGAGGCGACGCCGCGCCCCACGCGCTTGATGCCCTTGCGGGAATTCGGTGCCGGTTTCAGTTCGTGCAGCTTCATGCCGTCTTCTCCTCGGCCCTTACCAGATGGCAGACCTTTTGGATCATTCCCCGAACGGCGCGGGTGTCCTGGAGCTCGACGGTCTTGTTCATCCGATTCAGCCCCATGCCCCGCAGCACCCGGCGGTGTTTTTCAGGCCTTCCGATCATGCTTTTGACGAGAGTGATTTTCAACATTTTAGCCATGCTCATGTCCTTGTGTGCGGCGTTGGTCGCCGGTCTCGGCGCCTCAGGCCACCTGCTCCATCCCGACCCCCCGCCGCTGCGCCACCTGCTCCCGGCTTTCGAGCTGCTGCAGGCCTTGCACCGTCGCCCGGACCAGGTTGTGGGGGTTGTGGGAACCGAGGCACTTGGTGAGGATGTTCTGAATCCCGACCGCCTCCAGCACCGCGCGCACGGCGCCCCCGGCGATAAGCCCGGTGCCCGCGGTGGCGGGCCTGAGCATCACCCGGCCGGCACCGAAGTGGCCCGTCACCTCGAAGGGGATGGTCCCCTGGGTCAGCTGGACGGAGACCATGTGCTTTTTGGCCTTCTCCACCCCTTTGCGGATCGCCTCCGGGACTTCGCTGGCCTTTCCCAGGCCGTACCCGACCGATCCCTTGCCGTCGCCGACGACGACGATCGCGCTGAACCCGAACCGGCGGCCGCCTTTGACCACTTTGGCCACGCGGTTGATGTGGACGACCTTGTCGATGAATTGATCTTCGCTGTCATGCTTGTACAAGGAACTGCCTCCTTTGCCTCAATCGATCCCCCCGCGCCGCGCGGAGGGATCAGAACTGCAAACCGGCTTCCCGGGCCCCGTCGGAAACCGCCTTGATCCGGCCGTGGTACAGAAACCCGTTGCGGTCGAAAACGACTTTTTCGATCCCCTTGGACTTCGCCCGCTCCGCCACCAGCTTGCCCACCATGACGGCCTTCTCGACCTTCTTCTTTTCAGCGGCCGTCTGGGCCACGTCCGCCTCCAGGCTGCTGGCGGCCACCAGGGTGCATCCGCAGGTGTCGTCGATGATTTGGGCATAGATGTGGCGCGCGCTGCGGAAAACGGACAGCCTCGGCCGCTCCACGGTGCCCATGACCCTCTTGCGGATCCGAGTTTTGCGCCGTATCCGTTGATTTGATTTGGTTTTCACGCCCATGGTCGTTCCAAACTCCTGTGATTGGGTTCGGTTACTTCGTGCCGGTCTTGCCGGCCTTCTTCTGGATCCGCTCCTCGGCGTACTTGATCCCCTTGCCTTTGTAAGGCTCCGGCGGCTTCATCCGCCGAATGGCGGCCGCGGTGCGGCCCAGCGCTTCCTTGTCGATGCAGGAGAGCTTGATGATCGTGTTTTTCTCGACCGCGGCGCTCACCCCCTCCGGCAGCTCGAACTCCTTCGGGGTGGAAAAACCGAGCTGGAACACCAGCACCTGGCCTTTCAGCTCGGCCCGGTAGCCGATGCCGTTGATCTCCAGCACGCGCTCGAACCCCTGCGACACGCCGATCAACATGTTGGCCACCAGACTGCGGGTCAGCCCCTGCAAGGCCCGGCTGTTCTTGAGCTGCTGGGCGAGCAGGACGTTGACGGTCCCATCCGCGATGCTCAGGTCCACGGCCGGGTGAAGCTCCCGGCTCAGCTTGCCCTTCTTGCCCTCGATCGTCAGCGACCGGCCCGCATAGGAGATCTTCGTGTTCGCTGGAATCGGAATCGGTTTTTTGCCTACTCGTGACATACCCTGCTCCCTCTTGCTCGGTCGGATCCGCCGCGTTCGTCCATCAGGAGACGGTGCACAGGATCTCGCCGCCGACGTTTTCTTTGCGCGCCTGCTTGTCCGTCATCAGGCCCCGGGAGGTCGACAGGATCGAGATCCCCATGCCGTTCAATATGGGCTTGATGTCCTTGCTTTTGACGTACATGCGCCGGCCGGGCTTGCTGACCCGCTGGAGACTGTAGATGGTCTTCGCCTGGCCCTGACCGTATTTCAGGTAGATCCGCAGGATGCCCTGCTTGCCGTCCTTCAGGAACTTATAGTTCTTGATGAACCCTTCATCCTTGAGGATGCGGGCCACTTCAACCTTCAGTTTGGACCCGGGCACATCCACGCTGCTGAATTTGGCCTTGGCCGCGTTGCGGATGCGGGTCAACATGTCGGCTACTGGATCAGTGATTGCCATGATGTTCTCCTAAATGTCGCGAAAGCCGGCGCAGCGGCCGGCGGCGCCGGGGGCCGGGCCGCCGCCGGGGAGGACGGCCCGTTCGCCCATCACCAGCTGGATTTAATCACCCCGGGAAGTTTGCCGTGGGAGGCCATGCTACGGAAACAGATGCGGCAGAGGCCGAATCTCCGCAGAAACGCCCTCGGCCGGCCGCAAACCGGGCAACGGTTGTATGCGCGGACCTTGAACTTGGGGGTCCGCATCGCCTTCAATCTGAGCGACTTCTTTGCCAAATCATCCTCCTTGAGATCCCGCCTCTGTGCGCCGCCTGCCGCTCGCGCGGACCGGACGGCCCGATGGCCGCATCAATTCCGGAACGGCATCCCCAGCAGCCGCAGCAGTTCCTTGCCCTCTTCGTCGGTGCGGGCGCTGGTGACGATGCTCACGTTCAACCCCTTGATCTTGTCGATCTTGTCGTAGTCGATTTCGGGAAAGATAATGTGCTCCCGGACGCCGAGGGCGTAGTTCCCGCGGCCGTCGAACGCCTTGCCGGAAACGCCGCGGAAGTCCCTCACGCGGGGCAGCGCCACGTTGATGAGCTTTTGCAGGAAATCGTACATGCGGTCATGACGCAGCGTCACCATGCAGCCGATCGGCATGCCTTCCCGCAGCTTGAACGCCGCAATCGACTTCTTGGCCTTGGTGATCACAGGCTGCTGGCCCGCGATGAGCTTCAATTCCTCGGCCGCCGTCTCCAGCACCTTGATGTTCTGGATGGCTTCCCCCAGGCCCATGTTGAGAACGACCTTTTTCAGCTTCGGAACCTGCATGTGGTTCTTGTACTTGAAGGCCTCGATCAGCTTGGGAACGACTTCTTTTTCGTAACGGTCCTTTAACTGAGACATTCTGCTCCTCCCTCCAGCACTTTGAAGGCCGCGCGCGTGGCCGCCATGCACTTGTTGCACATCAGCATGACGTTGGACCAGGGGATCGGCGCTTCGCTCTCCAGAATGCCCCCCTGCCGGTTCTTGGCATTCGGCCGGGTGTGGCGCTTGATGAGGTTGACCTTCTCGACGAGAATGCGGTCCTTTTTCCGAAGCACCTTGAGCACTTTGCCGATCTTGCCCCGGTCCTTGCCCGTGATGACCTTGACTTTGTCGTCTTTCTTGATGGCTACTTTTTCGAACTTCATATACCGTGTCTCCAGCGGACGGCCGCTCCGTCGGGCCTGCTACAGCACCTCGGGCGCCAACGATATGATTTTCATGAACCGCTTGGCGCGCAGCTCCCGCGCCACCGGCCCGAAGATGCGGGTCCCAATGGGTTCCTTGGCCTGGTTGATCAGGACCGCCGAATTTTCGTCGAATCGGATGTAGGATCCGTCCGGCCGGCGGACCTCCTTCGTGGTCCGGACCACCACGGCTTTGAGCACATCCCCCTTCTTCACCTTCGCGTTCGGGATGGCCTCTTTGACCGAGACGACGATGATGTCGCCGACCGTGGCGTAGCGCCGGCGGGACCCCCCCAGCACCTTGATGCAGTAGAGGACCTTCGCCCCGGAGTTGTCGGCCGCCTTCAATCGTGTTTCAACCTGGATCATGGGTCATGTCCCTTTCGCGTCAGGCCGCTTTCTGGACGATCTTGCTCACGCGCCAGCGCTTGCTGCGGCTGAGCGGCCGCGATTCGGTGATCTGCACTTTGTCGCCGATCTGACAGGTGTTCGTCTCGTCGTGGGCGGCATATTTGGTCTGGCGCCGGACGTACTTTTGGTACATCGGGTGTTTGACCAGACGCTCGACCGAGACGATCACGGTCTTGTTCATCTTGTTGCTGACGACGACGCCGACCACCTGCCGCTTGGTTCCTTGCTCTTTCATGTCTGCCACTTATGCTTTCGCTTTTTTCGGGTTCAGGGAAGCTGCACGAATGACCGTCAACAGCCGGGCAATGTCCTGTTTGGTCTGCCGGATCTTGGCCCGGTTCTCGAGCTGCCCGATCTCGAGCTGAAAGCGCAGGTTGAACAGCACCTGCTTGAGATCGGTCACCTTGCGCTGCATCTCGTCGGGCGTCATCTCGCGGATCTCGCGGGCGTTCATAGAGATACGCTCCTCTCAATGAATTTGGTCTTGACCGAAAGCTTGTGGGTCGCCAGCCGGAAGGCCTCCATGGCCATCTCCCGTGTCACCCCCTGGATCTCGTAGAGGATGCGCCCGGGCCGCACCACCGCCACCCAGCCCTCGGGCGCGCCCTTGCCTTTTCCCATGCGGGTTTCCGCCGGCTTCTTGGTGTAGGGCTTGTCGGGAAAGACCCGGATCCAAATCCGCCCGCCGCGCTTGACGTAGCGGGTCATGGCGATGCGCGCGGCCTCGATCTCGCGTGCATTGACCCAGCCGCTGCCGACCGCCTGCAACCCGAATTCGCCGAAGTTCAGCGTGCTGCCGCGCCGGGCCACCCCCCGCATGCGGCCTTTCATCTGCTTTCGAAACTTGACCTTCTTGGGACTGAGCATCGTCGATTCTCCTGTACCTTAGGCCGGTTCGGCCGGCGCTTGATCTTTGCGCAGGACCTCTCCCTTGAAAATCGTGACCTTGACACCGACGATCCCGTAGGTGGTGTGCGCCTCGGCCGCGCCGTAATCGATATCCGCGCGCAGCGTGTGGAGCGGCACCCTCCCCTCCCGGTACCATTCGGTCCGTGCGATCTCGGCGCCGCCGAGCCGGCCGGCGCAGATGACCTTGATGCCCAGGGCGCCGAAACGCAGGGCGGACTGGACCGTGCGCTTCATGGCCCGTCGGAAGGCCACCCGGCGCTCCAGCTGGGTCGCGACGTTCTCGGCCACGAGCTGGGCGTCGATCTCGGGTTTGCGGATCTCCTGGATGTCGATCAGCACTTCGTGGGCCGTCAGCTTCTCGATCTCTTTTTTGAGCTGCGCGATCTCCGAGCCCTTCTTGCCGATGACGATGCCGGGGCGGGCCGTGAAAATGCGCATCCGGATGCGCTTGGCCGATCGTTCGATTTCGATCCGGGAAACGCCGGCGTGGTAGAGCTTCTGCTTGATGAACTTGCGAAGCTTGTGATCCTCGAAGATGTAGTCGGCGTAGTTTTTGCCGCCGAACCAGCGCGACTCCCAGGTCTTGATGATGCCTAATCTCAATCCGATCGGGTTGACTTTCTGGCCCAAGCTGGAACCTCCTTTGCTAAACCGAAGTCTTTTCCGACAACACCACGGTGATGTGGCAGGTCGGCTTCTGGATCCGGGTGCCTCGTCCGCGCGCCTTCGTGCCCCAGCGTTTCAGCATCGGGCCGTCGTCGGCCGTGATGTTGCGCACGATCAGCCGGTCGACGTCGATGCCCGGCTTCTGGTCGGCGTTGGCAACGGCGGACCGGATGATTTTTTCCAGTTTTTTGGCCGCCTGCTGAGGCATGAACTTCAGCATGTTCAGGGCGGACTCCACGGGTTTGCCCTTCACCGCGGCCGACACCTTCATCACCTTCAAGGAGGACACGCGGGCGTATCTTGAAACGGCTTTCGACTCCATCTCTGTCGTCCTTCTTCCTTCTGGTTAAGCCGGAACCCCGGATCAGGCCGCCTTGCTCTTCCGGTCGCCCGAGTGCCCATGGAACGTCCGGGTCGGGGAGAACTCGCCCAGCTTGTGGCCGACCATGTTCTCGGAAATGAACACCGGTATGAACTTGCGGCCGTTGTGCACGGCCAGCGTCAACCCGACCATCTCCGGCACGATGGTGGACCGCCGGGACCAGGTTTTGACCACCCGGTTGCTGCGGGTGTCCTGCGCCTCCTGGACCTTCTTCAAAAGCCTGCCCTCGATGTAGGGGCCTTTCTTCAACGACCTTGCCATAGGGTCTCCACTCGTTGGCGTTGCTGATCATCGCGCCGCCGACGCTCCGGCGGCAGCCTATCTCCGCCGTTTCACGATCAAACGGTCACTGGGTTTCTTCTTGCGGGTCTTGTGCCCCTTGGTCGGCATGCCCCACGGGCTGCAGGGGTGCCGCCCGCCGGAGGATTTGCCTTCGCCGCCGCCCATCGGGTGGTCGATGGGGTTCATGGCGACCCCGCGGTTGTGCGGCCGTTTGCCCAGCCAGCGCTTGCGCCCGGCCTTGCCGTAGGACACGTTCTCGTGCTGCACGTTGCCCACCTGGCCCACGGTCGCCCGGCAGTCCAGCAGCACCTTGCGCACCTCGTTGGAGGGCAGCTTGAGCAAGGCGTAATTGCCCTCTTTCGCCATGAGTTGGGCGTAGCCGCCGGCGCTGCGCACCATCTGGCCGCCCTTGCCGATGCGCAGCTCGATGTTGTGGACCTGGGTGCCGAGCGGCATGTTGCGCAGCGGCAGGCAGTTGCCGGGCTTGATGTCCGCTTTCGGCCCGGCCTCGACCACGTCGTTCACCTTCAAATCCGAGGGGGCCAGGATGTAGCGCTTGTCCCCGTCGACGTAGTGCAGCAGGGCGATGCGCGCCGAGCGGTTGGGGTCGTATTCGATGGCCGCGACGCGCGCCGGGACCCCGACTTTGTCCCGCTTGAAATCAATCACCCGGTAGTGCCGCTTGTGGCCGCCGCCGCGGTGCCAGGCGGTCACCCGGCCGTAGCAGTTGCGGCCGCCGCTTTTGCTCAGCGGCTGCAGCAGGCCTTTTTCCGGTGAGGCCTTGGTGATCTCCGCGAAATCGGCATAGGTTTGAAAACGGCGTCCCGGAGAGGTCGGTTTTACTTTCCTGAGTCCCATCGTCTGCTCCTGTTAGGCCCCCTCAAAAAACTCGATGCGTTCGCCCGGCATCAGCCGCACGATCGCTTTTTTCCAATCCCGGCGCTTGCCCTGGATGCGGCCGCGCTGGGTGGTCTTGCCAAGCATCTGCAGGGTCCGCACGGATGCGACCCGCACCTTGAAGCCCTCTTCCACGGCCCGCTTGATCTCGATGCGGTTGGCCCGGCGGTCCACCTCGAAGGACACCTGGTTGTGCAGTTCCTTCTGAAGGTTGGTCTTCTCCGTGACCAGGGGCCGGATGATGACGTCGTAGTAGTTCATGCGGTCAGCCTCCCCTCGATGGTCTTGATGGCGGGCTGCAGCAGCACGAGGGTGTCGTACTTGAGGATGTCGTAGACGTTCAACCCCTCGCTGCGCAGCACCTTGACGGCCGGCACATTGCGCGAGGACCGCTCCAGGGTGTCGTTTTTCGTCTCGGTGACGATGAGCGCGCTTTTCAGCCGGAGCGCCTGCAGGGCCGCAACGAACCCGCGGGTCTTGATCTCGGCCAGGTCGAACCCGTTGAGCACGACCAGCGCCTTCTCCTGGAGCTTGCTGCTGATGGCCATCTTGAGCGCCAGCTGCCGCACTTTCTTGGGCAGCAGGCGGGCGTACGTCCGGCCGTCGGGGCCGAAAATGACGCCGCCGCCCCTCAGCAGCGGCGACTTGATGTCGCCGCGCCGGGCGCGCCCGGTGCCCTTCTGCTTGTAGAGCTTCCGCGTGCTGCCGGCCACGTCTCCGCGGTGCTTCACCTTGGGGTGGGCCGAGCGCCGGTTGGCCAGCTGCATGGTCACGACATCGTGCAGCACATGGGTTTTGACCGGAACGTTGAAGACCTCGTCCGAGAGCTCCATCTGCGCCACGGGTTTGCCTTCGATATTGTGAACGTCTACGACCGCCATAATTCCACCATCATCTCTCGCGCCGCTGCGCTATTTCTTTTTGGGCACGGCGCCGCGGACCAGCAGGATGTTGTCTTCCGGCCGGATGTCGACGATCTCGATGTTCTGCATCGTCTGACGCTCGAAGCCGTAATGCCCCGGCATCCCTTTGCCCTTGGTGACCCGCGACGGCCAGGCGCTGGAGCCGATGGAGCCCGGGATGCGGTGGCACTTGCTGCCGTGGGTCGTGCGGCCGCCGCTGAACCCCTCTTTCTTGATGACGCCCGAGAAACCGCGCCCCTTGGTGGTGCCGCTCACGTCCACGTGCTCGCCGACGGTGAAGATGTCCACTGTGACGCTCTGGCCGACGGTGAACGCCTCGGGGTGGTCCACGGGAAATTCCTGAACGTGGCGAAAGCAGACCGGGCCGCTTTTCTTGAAGTGCCCCTGCAGCGGCCGGGTCACGTGCTTGGGCTTGATCTCGTCGAAGCCGAGCTGCAGCGCGTTGTAACCGTCGGTCGCCACCACCTTGACCTGGGTCACCACGCAGGGGCCGGCCTGAATGACGGTCACCGGGACCACCCGCCCGTCCTGAGCGAAAAGCTCAGTCATCCCCAGTTTCTTTCCCATCAGTCCTTTGCACATAATCCAACGCATCCTTCCGGCAGGCTCGCCCCCGGCCCGACCCCGGCGCTATTGCGCGCGACGGCCGTCCCGCGGCGGCCCTATAGCTTGATTTCCACATCCACCCCGGGGGACAGGTCCAGCTTCATCAGCGCGTCCACGGTCTGCTGGGTCGGCTC
>JALOPD010000232.1 GCA_025454075.1 Desulfobacterales bacterium
ACCGACCCGGACAGCCCCGGAGGACCGACCCTCACGGAGCCGATAGCCGTCGCTGCCTGTCTGCGGTATCCCTAAGACGGCTGGGGGGCGTGGCAGGATCACTTGAAAAATTGGTTGCGGCTCGCCGCGGCGGGCACCCCGCTCCGCCTCTGCGTGAGCAGCTGGAGTTTGCCATACTTGATTGCCGAAGTGATAATGTCCTTCCGGTGTTGCCCGGAACGGCACCCTCGATCCCTGGAGGAGACGTCCCATGGCCGTCATTACCTATTGGGCCGACAAGTACATCGCCAACCGGCGCAGCGGGGCGGACGCCATCGCCATGATCCGGCCCGGCCGGCGGGTCTTCATCGGCTCTTCGTGCGGCGAGCCCCAGCACCTCGTGCGGGAGCTGACCAACGCCTTCGAGTCCCTGACGGACATCGAGATCGTGCGGCTGTTCAACCTCGAGACCACGCCGCTCACCCTGATCGCCAATAAGACCGGCGACCAGGCGCTGAACATCCGCTCCTTCTACGCCGGCTCGGCCAAGACCAAGGGCATCGCCCGCAACCAGCGCTTCCTGACCCCCGTGAACCTCTCGGCCGTGCCGCGCCTGTTCAAGAGCCGCATGCTGCCCATCCAGGTGGCCCTGATCCAGGTCTCCCCGCCCGACGATTTCGGCTGGATGAGCCTGGGCGTGTCGGTGGACATCACGCTCGCGGCCGCCGAGTCCGCGGATCTCGTGATCGCGCAGGTCAACGCGCGCATGCCGAGAGTCCTGGGCCGAAGCTTCATCCACGTGAACGACGTGGACGTGTTCGTGGAGCACGACGAGCCGCTGCTTTCCATCGGCGGGACCCCGGAGGTCGAAGCCGCCAAGGGCATCGCGCGGCTGATCGCCTCGCGGTTGATCGAAGACGGGTCCACCATCGCCATCGGCCTGGGGGCCGCCTCCGAGGCGGTGCTTCTGGCCCTGTCGAACAAGAACGACCTGGGGGTCCACACCCAGTACCTCACCGGCGACATGATGCACCTGTTTTCCAAAGGGGTCGTCACCAACCGTAAGAAGGGCTTCAACGACGGCAAGATGGTGGCCGCGAGCGCCATCGGCAACGAGGAGTTCTACGAGTTCCTGAACGACAACCCGGCCATCGAATTTCACCCTTCGGACTACGTCAACGACCCCACCGTCATCGCCCGCCACAACAAGATGGTGGCCATGAGCGTGGCCATGACCATCGACCTGACCGGCCAGGTGGCGGCGGACGCTTTGCCCCACAACCAGTTCTCGGGCGTCACCGGCGTGCTCGACTTCATCCGCGGGGCCAGCCTGTCCCCGGGCGGAAAATCCATCCTGATGCTGGCCTCGACCGCCGCCCAGGGCAAGAAAAGCCGCATCGTGCCGCTGCTGAGCGACACGGCGGTGGTGGTGCCGCGAAGCGACGTCCAGCACGTGGTGACCGAGTACGGCGCGGTCAACCTCTTCGGGAAGAGCTTCCAGGAGCGGGCCCTCGGCCTGATCAGCATCGCGCATCCGGCCTTTCGGGACGAGCTGTTTTTCCAGGCCAAGAAGATGGGGCTGCTCAGCGCCGAGCGCACCCTGCACGAATCCATCCACGGCGTCTATCCCGTGCATCTCGAGGAGGTGCTGGAGATCCACGGCGAGCAGGTCACCGTGCGGCCGGCCAAGCCGGTGGACGCACGCCGCATCCAGGAGCACTTCTACAGCCTGGACAAGGACGACGTCGTCGCCCGTTTTTTTCACGACAAGCAGAGCTTCGACAAGGATGAAATGGAGGGGGTGTCCCAGATCGACTACATCAAGGACCTCACGCTCCTGGCGGTGGTGGGCGAGTTCGGCTTCGGGCAGGTGGTGGGCATCGGTGAATATCTGCTGGACACGGCCACCAACTACGCCGAAATCGCCTTTTCCGTCAGCAAGCCCTTCCAGAAAATGGGCCTCGGCCGGGTCCTGCTGCACAAGCTGGAGTCGGCCGCGCGCGAGCACGGGATCGCGGGTTTCTTCGCCTACACCTCGGCCCAGAACCAGGGAATGATCCGGCTGTTCAAACGCCTGCCGTACAAGGTGACGACGGCCTTCGACGGCGACATGGTGACGCTGCGCTGCAGCTTCAGCGAACCGGTCACTAAGTGATGAGTGATGAGTGATGAGTTGTGAGTTATGAGTGATGAGTAATGAGTTACAGGCCTGCGGCGGATGCTCGAGAAGCGCCTGACAACGCATCCGGCCTCCCTGCCCACAGTTTTCGATTTGGCGCTTCTTTTGCTTTTCTCATGACTCATAACTCATAACTTATAACTATTTACGCAACGCTCCGAGGATTTCGGCCCCATGCCCAACCCTAAAATCACATTTCTGCCGCACAACGTCTCCATCGAGGTGGCCCCCGGCACCTCCGTCATCCAGGCGGCGCTGGACGCGGGGGTGCACATCAACGCCTCCTGCGGCGGGGAGGGCGTCTGCGGCAAATGCCGCGTGCGGTTCGAGGCGGGCAGCGTCGAGGGCGGCGTTTCGGAGAAGCTGAGCGCGGAGGATGTCCGCAGCGGCTATCGGCTGGCGTGCCGATCCCTGGTGACGGCCGATGCGGCGGTGCGCATCCCGGTGGAATCGGCCATCGACACGGGCGTGCTCAACCGGCCGGCATCCCCGCGCCGCACCGCCCGGATCCGGGAGTTCAACTTCGACGAGCTGAAGGAGCACGGGCTGTTTCTGGCGCCGGTCGAGAAAAAATACCTCGAGATCCCGCCGCCCTCCCTCCAGGACAACCTGCCGGACCTCACCCGGCTCATCGGGTTTCTCACGCTGCAGCACGGCGAACACCGGCTGGAGGCCGACCTCGGCGTCATCCGCAAGATCCCGGAGGTCCTGCGGCGGGACGATTTCCGGGTGACCGCCACCCTGGTGCGGCCCGTGCGCGAGGACGGCAAGACCCGCATCATCAACCTTCAGGCCGGCGACACCTCCGGCCGCAGCTTCGCCATCGCCATGGACATCGGCACCACCACGGTCTACGGCCAGGTGATCGACCTGATCACCGGCGCGGTGCGCGCCGAGCACGCCGAGTTCAACGGCCAGATCAGCTACGGCGAGGACGTGATCACGCGCATCGTCTATGCCGAAAAGCCGGGCGGGCTGGACCGCATCCAGGAGGTGGTGATCGGCACCATCAACAAGATCCTGCGCAAAATCATCCGTCGCTCGGGGGTGGACCCGGAGGACATCTCCACCATCACCCTGGCCGGCAACACCACCATGACCCAGCTCCTGCTGCGGATCAACCCGCGCTGCATCCGGCGGGCCCCGTATGTTCCGGCCGCCTCGATCTACCCGCCGATCAAGGCCCGCGACCTGGGAATGGAGCTGGGCGACCACGTCACGGCGCTGGTCTACCCCTGCGTCTCCAGCTACGTCGGGGGCGACATCGTGGCCGGTGTGATGGGCTCCGGCATCTACCGCTCCGAGGAGCTGACGCTGTTCCTGGACGTCGGCACCAACGCCGAAATCGTCATCGGCAACAAGGACTGGCTGGCCTGCGCGGCCTGTTCGGCCGGACCGGCGTTCGAAGGCGGCGGCCTGAAGTTCGGCATGCGGGCGGCCAAGGGCGCGATCGAGGACTTCTCGCTGGACCCGGGGACGCTGGAGCCCATGATCGTCACCATCGGCAGGGTTCGCCCCAAAGGCATCTGCGGCTCGGGTCTCATCAACATGGTGGCCGTGATGTTCGAGATGGGGGTGATCGACAGCCTCGGCAAATTCGACCCGGGCCTGAAGACGCCGCGCCTCCGCCAGATCGACGGGGGCCGCGAATTCGTGGTGGCCTGGAAGGCGGAAACCCAGATCGACCGGGACATCAGCATCTCCGAGATCGACATCGAGAACCTCATCCGCGCCAAGGGCGCCATTTACAGCGGGTGCATGACCCTGTTGACGGAAGTCGGCCTGGGGGTCGGCGACATCCAGCGCATCATCCTGGCCGGCGGCTTCGGCAGCTTCGTGGACCTCGCGAAGGCCATGACCATCGGCCTGCTGCCCGAGATGGACCCCGACAAGGTGATCTACCTCGGCAACGGCTCCCTGCTGGGGGCCAAAATGAGCTCTCTCACCAACCGGATCCGCCGAGACGTGGCCGCGGTCGTGCGCAAGATGACCAACTTCGAGCTCTCCGACACGGCGTCCTACATGGACAACTACATTGCGGCGCTCTTCCTGCCGCACACCGACATCAACCGGTTCCCGCGGCTCAGGGCCAGGATCGAGGCGCGCCGGATAGTCGTTTAAAACAGGGCAACGAAACCGGTATGGCCGGTTTTTTTCGAGATCACCCGGACGGGCCGAGCGTCCGGCCGGGAGGGCCTTTTTGCGAAGCCTTTCGGTCGGATATCTCCAGCAATTACCGATTCGTTCATGTCCTCTCTTGACAAACCGCTAAGCTCCCTATAAAGAAAAAAAATCTGAAATGTGCCTCCGTCCCCGGACCCATCAGGCAGAAACCGGGGGCAGGCATTTTTCCGCCCGGCGTCCCTCGCGGAAAGAGCGTTGACCTCTCGAGAGTTGAAATTATCCACACCCGTGGATTTGGATACCGTTAACACCGCGAACGAAAGGGGGGCTGACATCCGAGTGTTCAAGTGCTGTTCCCATGGACCGGTGAACCCATGCAGGGTCCATCACCTCACAACTTAACCGGTTAACGAGAACAAGGAGGGACCATTGGGCTTCCAATTCTATAAAGAATCCTACACCGGCAAGATCAGGGAAATCACGCTGGGGAAAGGCAAGAAGGCGGTCACCGTCGGCGGCGAGAGCTGCTATCCCTTCTACCAGTTCGAGGGGGCCATGCCCCACCCGCCCAAGATCGCCATGGAAGTCTGGGACATGGCGCCGGAGGACTGGGCCGAGGCGGCCGCGGCGCCTTTCAAGGACGTGCTGTCCGACCCGGCGGCATGGGCCAAGAAATGCGTGGCCGAATACGGCGCCGACCTGATCGTCCTGCAGCTCAAGAGCATCGACCCGAACGGCAAGAATGCCTCGGCCGCGGACGCCGTGAAATCGGTGAAGAAGGTCCGCGCGGCGGTGGACGTCCCGCTGGTGGTCTGGGGGTGCGCCAATGTCGAAAAAGACGAGGCCGTCCTCAAGAAGATCGCGGAGGAGTGCCAGGGCGACAACCTGATCCTGGGCCCGGTGGAGGACAAGAACCACAAGGCGATCGGCGCGGCGGCCATGGGGTTCGGCCACTCCATCATCTCCTCCTCGCCGATCGACGTGAACCTCGCCAAGCAGATCAACATTCTTCTTGAAAACCTGGGAGTGCCCACCGACCGCATGCTGATCGACCCGACCACCGGCGGCCTGGGCTACGGCCTGGAATACTCCTACTCCGTCATGGAGCGCATCCGCATGGCCGCGCTCGCCCAGGGCGACGACAAGCTGCAGCTGCCCCTCATCAACAACCTCGGCAACGAAGTCTGGAAATCCAAGGAGGCCAAGCTGGGCGCCCAGGAGGCCCCCACGCTGGGCGATCCCGAGCGGCGCGCCGTCATGATGGAGGCCGTCGGGGCCGTGGCGTATCTCATGAGCGGCTCCAACATCCTGATCATGCGCCATCCCGAGGCCGTCCGGCTGGTCAAAAGCTTCATCGGCCTCATGTACAAGGGCGGCGACGCCAAGACGGTTGCCCCGGTCGCCAAGCGGCTGCCCGCCGCTGAGATCGATCTGCTGAGCAAGTCCCCGGCGCCCAACCTGACCATCACCGAAGAAAAAGAGAAGAAACCGGCGGCGCCGCCTCCTCCGAAGGCCGAAGCCGCCCCGGCGGCCGCGCCCAAGGCGGCAGCGGCCGCGCCCAAACCGGCACCGGCAGCGGCTGCACCCAAACCCGCTCCGGCGGCCCCCCCAGCGGCGCCGGCCGCCCCGGCGGTGGACGCGGCGGCTTTGAAAGCCAAGGCCGAAGCGGAGGCTGCCGCCCGCGCCAAGGCCGAAGCGGACGCCAAAGCCAAGGCGGAGGCCGAT
>JALOPD010000047.1 GCA_025454075.1 Desulfobacterales bacterium
GCCGCTCTCGGGGGCCTCGAAGGCGTCGATGTTGAGGGAGTTGACCTTGATCACCTCCCGGGCGGCGAAGATCCGGTCGGTCATCAGCAGGCCCACGCCCGTGTCCTCCGGAAGCGGCAGGAGGCATGCCCTGACGCCGTTCAGGAGGTTGCGGATGCCGTCGAAGCCCGTTTCGCTGTAATAGCGCATGGAGCCGGTGAACACGACCGGTTTGTGCGAGCGCAGCGTGAGGTCGGCCATGTAGGCGGACTCCACCAGCACGTCGGTCCCGTGGAGGACCACCGCCCCCGGCACGGAGGGCGAGGCCAGCGCCCGGTCGATGTCCCGGGCCAGGCGGAACATGTGCTCGGGCGTCATGTGCGGGCTGGGCCGATTGGACCAGAGCACCGGTTTGAAATCCACATCCCGGACGTGCGGCCGCAGCTCTTCGAACAACCGGTCGAACTCGTTGCTGGGGACCACCCCGCGCTCATCGGGCCGGGGCCGCATCGTGATGGTCCCGCCGGTGAAGAACACCGCGACGCACGGCGAAGATTTTTTTCGGTGGGTGGGCACCGTTGGGGCCTCCTCTGCGTCAGGGATGGGCGGTCGTTGGGAAAGCGACCGGCTTCGAAACGTCCGACTTTTTACGTTGAGTGCCGCCAAATATCAAGCCCTGTCCGCTTCGATCGCATCCGGAGGGGGCTTCCATTCGACCGGCACCGGCGTGCGCGGGCTCGCGGGCGGGCTCAGGCGGACCGGTGTCCCTGCGAGGCATTCAACAGGGCCGCAATGGTTTCGAGCCGGTCCGCATCGGCAGCGCTCTTGTCGGTGCGCCGGCGGGCGATGCGGGGGAAGCGCACGGCGATTCCGGAGCGATGCCGGGGGGAGCGCCGGATCTCCTCGAAGGCGATTTCGAACACGAGTTCCGGCTTCACCGAGCGCACCGGCCCGAAGCGTTCGACGGTGTTGCGGCGGATGAACCGGTCCACTTCGCGGATCTCCTGATCGGTCAGGCCGGAGTAGGCCTTGGCGAAGGGCACCAGCCGGTCGCCGTCCCACACCGAAAACGTATAATCGGTGAAAAGCCCGGAGCGCTTGCCGTGCCCGCTCTGGGCGTACGTCAGCACGGCGTCGACGCGCAATGGGTCGACCTTCCACTTCCACCAGTCGCCGCGCCGCCGGCCGACGCCGTAGGCCGAGGACCGCCGCTTCAGCATCAGCCCCTCCGCGCCCTGCCGGCGGGCATCATCCCTCCACCGCGCCAGCTCGGACCAGTCGGCCGCGCTCACCTCGGGTGAGGCCAGCAGCCGCGGGTCTCCGAGCCGGCCCAAAAGATCTCCCAGGGCGGCCGCCCGCCAGGCCAACTCCCGTGCGCGCACGTCTTCGCCGCCCAGCTCCAGCAGGTCGTAGGCCATCAGGCCGGCCGGCACGGACTGCAGCACGCCGGCGGCCAGATGTTTGCGGCCGATGCGCCGCTGCAGGGCGGCGAAACCCAGCGGCCGACCCTCTTTCCAGGCGAGGATCTCGCCGTCCAGAACGCTGCCTTCCGGCAGGTGTTGCGCGGCCGCGCAGATCTCCGGGAATTTTTCCGTGACCAGCTCCTCGCCTCTGGACCAGATGAACACCCGGCCCCGGCGCCGGATCACCTGGGCGCGGATGCCGTCCCACTTCCACTCGGCCTGCCACTCCGCCGCGGCCCCCAGTTCTCCCGGGCCGGCATCCAGGGGATAGGCCAGGAAAAATGGATAGGGCCGGCTGAAGTCGGCATCGTCGGTTTGGTGGGAGACAAGGCGGTCCCAAAACAGCGGCTCGGGGGCCCAGTTTCCCATGAGGCGGTGGGCGATGACGGCTTCGTCGATCCCGCTGAACTGAGCCAGTGCCCGGATCACGAGCTTCTGCGATACCCCCACGCGGAAGCCGCCGGTGACGAGCTTGTTCCAGACGAAGCGCTGGACAGGGTCCAACGACCGCCAGGCGGCGATCACGTTTTCCCGCTGTCGATCTTCCGGAAGCTCCCGCAGGGGCAGGAGATGCTGCTCGACCCAGGTCTTCAGCGGCCGGTGGTCGTCGCCGCTCCCCGGCGGGAGCAGGAGGGTGACGGTTTCCGCCAGGTCGCCGACCACCTCGTAGCTGGCCTCGAAAAGCCAGTCGGGGATGCCGGCTTCCTCCGCCGCCCAGCGGCGAAGCCGGGGCGAGGGCGCGGCCCGGCGCGGCTTCCGTCCCATGAGGAAACCGACGGCCCAGACCGCATCTCCCGGCGCGGCGGCCCGGAAGTAGGCAACCAGGGCCTGCACCTTGTCGCTGATGCGGTTGGTCCGGTCCAGCTCGGTGTAAAGCTGCGCGAAGCGTTTCATGCGTCCGGCGCTTCCGTTTCGCCGCTGAAGGCGTTCGGCACGGCCTCGGCGGAAAGCCCTTTCTCCCTCAGAAATCGGACCATCTCGGCGGCATACCCATGGGTCACCCGGATGCGTTCGGCGCCGCCGGCCTCGATGGTCTCCAGCAACCCCTTCCAGTCGGCGTGGTCGGAGAGCACGAAGCCGCGGTCGAGCGCCCGGCGCCGGCGGTTGCCGCGGATCTGCATCCAGCCCGACGCCAACGCCCGGCTCGCGTTCACCACGCGCCGCATCCAGGCGGAGCCTTCCGCCGAGGGCGGCGCCACCACGAGCGCCGCGGCCAACTCCTCTTTCTTGCGGACATCGGCGACGGCGCGGGTCGGCGGCAGGCGGACGCCGGCCTCCCGGTAGACCTGAACGATGGGTTCGACGGCGCCGTGCGTGAAGATCGGCCCGGCCGCCGCGTCCAAACCGGCGAGGATGCGCTGCGCCTTTCCCAGGGCGTAGGCGAACAGCAGGCTCGGTTTGCCCTCCGCCGCGTTCCGGCGCCACCAGGCGCGGATGTCCGCCATCACCGTTTCCGGATCCGGCCACCGAAAGACCGGAAGGCCGAAGGTGGACTCCGTGACGAGGGTGTGGCAGCGCAGCGGCTCGAAGGGCGCACAGGTGGGGTCCGGGTCGCGCTTGAAATCGCCGGTGACCACCCAGACCTCGCCGCTGCGCTCCAGGCGAACCTGGGCCGAGCCGAGGATGTGGCCGGCCGGGTGCAGGGAGAGCCGGATGCCATTGAGAGTCAGTGGCGCCCGGTAAGGTATCTCTTGGACCTTCACTTCGGGGTCGAGACGGGTTTTGATCAGGCGGGCGCATTCCGGTGTTGCGAGATACCTTCCGCACCCCGGTCGGGCGTGGTCCGCATGGGCATGGGTAATTACGGCCCGCTCCACCGCGCGCCAGGGGTCGATGTAAAACTCCCCCTCGGGGCAGTGCAACCCCGATTCAGTCTGCTCGATCAGGTTGGTTTTTGTCTTCATTTCCCGAATAATGGCTTCCGTTCAAGCAGTCGAAAATGTAATTTTAACATAACACCCGGGCGGCGGATGACAAGGCGGCCATTGTTTTTGCGCGGAGATGTCGATAAAATTGCTCGAGCAATCCTGGGAAAACGTTTCGATGAACGCTGATCCCCGCGCGAATCGGATGCGTCGAACACCGACGCTGGCACCGATACGGCCGGCTCGCCGACTGCAAGGAGCAGGCAAAAATGCCAATCATCAAACTCGATCACTGCGTTATTCATGTGTCGGATTGGGACCGCTCGCACCCCTTTTACCGTGAGGTTTTAGGGGCAGAACTCGTGTCGAATGGAACGGGGTGGGCGTATCGCTTCGGGGATGTGCAGCTGAATTTGCACGGGCCCGGTGTTCAGGCGGCGCCGGTGGCGCGGCTGCCGGTCCAGCCGGGCGGAAGCGATTTGTGCTTCGAGTGGCCAGGGCCGATCAGCGCAGCGCAAGCGCATTTGGCCGCGCACGGGGTTCCCATCGAGTTGGGGCCGGTCCTTCGTTTTGGAGCACACGGGCCCGGCACCAGCGTATACTTCAGGGACCCTGACGGCTCGCTGCTGGAATTTATCTCGTATTCCGGCGCCTGAGCCGGCACCCGGACCCGGCGCCAACGCTCCCCCACCCATAGGACCCAGCCGATGAACGCAATGGCCGGAACGCTCATTCTTTCAGCTTTGCTTTTTTTCACCCGTTGCACCGGCAGCTCTCAGATTGCCGATCCTTTCTCGGATGCGCCGGAAACGGCAGGCACTCTGTCCGTTCCGTTCAAGGCGGCAGACTCCTACGAGGGCGCTTTGCAGGTCTGGGAAACGCCGGAAGACATAAATGCATGGGTCGCCGCCCATTTCACGTATGACATGCAGCGGGCCCTCCGGCTGGCGGAGACTCAAAAAGCGAAGAATGAGCGGATCTCGATTTATACCCCGGCTGAATTCTTCGATGCGAAAACCGGTGTCTGCGTCGATCTTTCGCGCTTCGGCGTCGAGACGCTGAAACGAATCGATCCGCAGAGCGAACCGAAGTATTTAATGATCGAGTTCGACCCGGTGCAGATCGGGGGCAACACGCTGCGATTGCATTGGCTGGTGAGTTTCAAACGTGGCGGCAGGGTGTTCTTTTTTGCCGACTCCAAACGCCCGGGGCATATGGCAGGCCCCTACAACAATGTGCAGGGGTTTATCGACGACTACGCACACTACAGAGGGCGAAAGATCGTCGCGTTCGAGGAGCTGGAATCATACCAAAGAAAGCGCCGCACGGAAGCACCGAAGGTGGAAGTGCCGGGTAACAAATAATAGTAAGGGTTTTAAAATTCTGCCAGTTCCCGGTATCCTGCCTGCATTTTTTCGAAAACCCCGGACCAGGAGAGCGGCTTCAGGCGGCCGTCCGGCTGCGCTGCCCGGCCGCATTCCAAACGGCGTGCGAGTTGGCGGTCGAGGGCTTCGGCCAACCGTTCGACAAAAGCCGGCAGGTCGTCGGCCACGGGCGTGTCCGGCCCGGTCAGACGCGGAAGCGGCACGCGTTCCACCCGGCCTTCCGCGCACAGGCCTTGAGGCATCCAGGAATCGACGCCCGGCAGATCCGTCATCACCACACGGCAGCCGCAGGCGAGCGACTCGACCACCACCAAGGGCAGCCCTTCGAAAAAGGAGGGAAGCACGAAGACATCGGCCGTTTGCAGCACCGCGGCCAGTTTTTCCTGAGGAAGCTCGCCGAGGAAAACCACGTTGTCAATGCCCGCCGCCTGTCGGCGGATGGTTTCGCCCCCGGCATCCCCGGCCGCGCCTGCCAGCAGAAGCCTCACCCGCCGGCCTTCCGGAGCCTTCACCCGCCGCATGGCCTCGATCAGCCACGGGACGCCCTTCGGCGCGCTGATCTTGCCGGCGTAGACGATGGTCAGGACCTCGCCGCCCGAAGAGCACGCGCAGGCTGCGTCGGGCTTGAACAGCTCCTCCCGAAACCCGGCCCCGACGATGCAAATGCGCGCCGCGGGGATGCCGTAGGCCCGCATGATTCTATCCCGGTTGTCCGCGTGCAGGGCAAAGACCCGGTCGACGTCTGCACAGGCCGGCACGACCCACGGGGCGAGGTGGGCGGCGTTCTCCAGCTGGCGCAGCTCGGTGCCGTGGCTGTAGGCGCAAATGGGCGTCTGCGGGAAGAGAACCCGCGCCAGAGCGGTCAGCAGCCAGAGGTGGTTGGATTGGATGAGGTCCGGCTGAAACCCCCGGACGGCGTCCATCAGCGCGGCCGCGAAGGCCTGCAGGTAGCCCTCCAGCATGTCCGGTGTGAAGCTGGAAAACCGGGTGGAGACATACGGCATGATGTCGCTCATGCCGGGAAGGGCAAAGGGGACCGGGGGCCGGTCGAAGCGCACCGGCGTGACGGCGGCCGGCGCCAACGGCGGAAGGTCCGGCAGCGGCTCTTCCCCGGGCAGGCCGACCACGGCATGTTGTCGCCACCCCGCCTCCGCCCCGAGGCGGACCAGGGCGAGCAGCGCCACCCCGCTGCCGGTTTTCCCCGGCTGCTGGGACAGCAGGTGCAAAACGTTCAGCGAACCGTTGCCCGTCCCGCCCCGCCGCTGCGAATTCACGGCTTTGTAGTCACGCAGCCGCTGAGCCAGCCTTCCGGGGGCGTCAAGAATATCCGCGGTGCGCGCTCGCTCGGCCGTCCGGGTTTTTTTATACATGGGCGCCGTAAAGCCGGCCCTGATCTTCCCTGTTTGAAATCAAGCGGCCGCCGGCCGCTTCATTTCAAGTGAAGTTCAGGATCATGCTGTCGTTGGGCACGAAGGGTGTGTGGGGCAGCCCGGCATCCTCGGCCACATAGCCCGGGACCGCCACGCCGGATTCGAACTGCGCATAGTTCACGAAGGTGCGGCCGTCAACGCGCACTTTCATCCCGTCCGCAGGGTGCTTCAAAGGCACGATGGCGAGTACGTCCCGGTATCGACCCCTGAGCCCGGTCAGGCCGAGGCGTTCGGCCCGCTCGCCGATGCTCACTTCGCGATAGAACCTGGAGGTCGCAAGGATATCGTTTTTGAAATCCTCGCCGATCCGATCGATGACTCTCCCGATATCGGTCTTCATCCCGAGTTCTCCTGAATCATTCCGCCTCTCCGCGGGGTTTCTGCCTGGCCCGGCGGGCACGGTCGATATACGTCTTCAATTTTTTCTGAACCGCTCCGAAAACGGTCCCCGGCGGGTACCGGCCTTCGCCGTCCGGCCGGCCGGCGCTCACACCGGTCAGAATCCCGATGCCCTCCTCCACCGTCGACACCCGGTAGACATGGAATTGCCCTTTCCGGACGGCATCGACCACATCCTTGCGCAGCATCAGGTTCTGAACGTTGGAGAAAGGAATGATCACTCCCTGTTCGCCCGTCAAGCCCTTCTCCCGGCAGACCTCGAAGAACCCCTCGACCTTCTGGTTGACCCCGCCGATTACCTGGACCCGGCCCTTCTGGTTGACCGACCCCGTGACGGCGATGCCCTGGCGGATCGGTATGCCGGAGAGGCTGGAGAGGATGGCATACAGTTCGGCGGAGGAGGCGCTGTCGCCGTCGATGTCGTTGTAGCTCTGCTCGAAGGTGATGCTGATCGCCAGGCTCAGCGGGTGGTGCTGGGCGAACACGCTGCCGAGGTAGCCCGAGAGGATCAGCACGCCCTTGTCGTGGATGCTGCCGCTCAGGTCCGCCTCGCGCTCGATGTTGATCACCCCCGGTTTGCCCAAAAAGGTCTCGGCCGTGATGCGCACGGGCCGGCCGAAGGAGTATTCGCCGATTTGGTAGACGGCCAGGCCGTTGATCTGTCCGGTCGCCGCCCCGGCGACGTCGATCATGATGGAGCCGTCCCGGTAGGACTCGTGGACCTTCTGCTCGTAGAGGCTGTAGCGGAAGCGGTGCTCCTGGAAGGCGCGCACCACGTGCTTTTCGGAAATCACCTTGGCGTGCTGGCGCCGCGCCCAGAAATCGGACTCCTTCAGGACCCCCAGCAGCGGCCCGAACCGGATCGAAAGCTTGTTCTGGTCGGAGACGTACTTTTCGCCGAACTCCACGATGGCCGCCACCCCGCGCGGGTTGAACGGCAGCAGGTTCTCCTCCCGGCAGACGCGCGCGATGAAACGGGCGTAGAGCTGTTCGGTCTCGGCGGTGCGGGTCACTTCCTGGTCGAAGTCGGCCCTGACCTTGAAGATCTTGTTGAACCGCGAGTCGAAGTTCTGAAGCACTTCAAAGGTCTCGTAGCTGCCCAGCAGGATGACCTTGACCTCGAGGGGGATCGGTTCGGGCCGCAGGGACGTCGCGCCTAAGGCCGACTCCTCGGCAACGTCCTCGATCTGCAGGCTCTTGGCCTGCAGCGCCCGCTTGAGCGCTTCCCAGACATACGGGTACATGAGCAGCGACTCGATTTCCATGATCAGGTAGCCGCCGCTGGCGTTGAGCAGCGCACCCGCCAGGACCAGGGTGAAGTCGGTGGTCACCGTGCCCATGAAGGCGCGCTTCTCGATGCGGCCGAACACATTGAAGTAGGTCGGGTTGGCCTCGTAGATGACCGGCGCCCCCTTCATCAGCTCGCGATGCACCAGCACGTTGACCTGGTATTTTTGAAAGGGGGCTTTCGGCGGCTGGGGGCAGTCGCCGGCGGCGGGCGGCTCGCTCTTTTCCGCCGGCATGAACAGGTTGAAGTTTTCGACGATGTCCGCCTGCAGGGCCTCGAGGTAATCAAGGAGCGGACGGCGGTTCTTGAAATCCTTGCGGAACGGATCGAGGCGTTTCTTTACGAGTGCGAGCACGGCCTCGTTCATGAGCCGCTCGATGTCGGCATGCAGCTGCTGGCCGAGTTTTTCGATGGTGCGGCCGGACTTTTCGATCTCCGCCTGCATCTGGCCGACTTTCTGGTCGATGGCGGCCCTCACGCCGGCGGGCAGTTTCTGGTAGTCGTCCGCAGCCAGGATTTTCCCGTCCACAACCGGCACCACCGGGTAGTCCTTCTGGGAGGAATCGATGTGCAGGCTGCGCTCCGCGGCGAAGCGTTCGATCTTCTTGAAAACGGCCTGCTGCCGGGAGTTGAAACGGGATTTGATGGCGGCCAGCTTTTTCTGGTGGGCCTCCGTTTCGAAGACCTTGGGGATCTCCTTTTTCAGATCGTTGACGAACCGGCTGATCTTCTTGGCGAAGGACGGCCCTCGGCCGGGCGGCAGCGCAATCGCCCGCGGCCGGAACTCATCGCTGAAGTTGTTCACGAGGCACCAATCGTCCGGGACCGGCTGGGTTTTCGCGAACCGCGAGGCGAGGTCCTTGACGATCGTGGATTTGCCGGTGCCCTCGGCCCCCGTGACGAAGATGTTGTAGCCGGGGCTGCGCATCTCCAACCCGAATTCGATGGCCTGAACCGCACGCTCCTGGCCGATCACCATGTCCAGGGAGGCCAGCTCCGATGTGTCCTTGAAGCCGAACCGGGAGGGGTTGCAGACGCGGCGGAGTTCGGACGGCTTGAGTTCCAGGCGCTTGGGCATCGAAGGCTCCTTCCATGGAGGGTCAGGGCGTGCCGCGACCGTTTGGTCCTTCCAGTCTATCCGAATTGCGCCAGGCTGACAACCTCGCGAACGGACTCCCTGCCAGGGCGAAAGGCTCAACCGGTCGAGCTTGAAAACGGCCTGCGGGGCAGCCGGCCAACGGCCGACTTCACCGCTGCCGGGAGACGATCGGCCCGTAGTGCTCCGGCCGGCGATCGAGCAGAACGTCATTGATGGGGTTGAAGGATTTGTCGCGGGTTTCGGCCGGTCGGATGTCGGCGGTGACGACGGCGTCGCCCCGGGCGCCCGCCTGCTGCAGGGTGTTGCCGTTCCAGTCGTAGATGGCGGAGCGGCCCTTGAACACCAGCTCCTCGCCGTCCCGGGATTCGGTTCCGACGCGGTTGGCCACGGCCAGGTACACCTTGTTTTCGATCGCCCGGGCCGGCATGACCCTGTGCCAGGCCTCGGTGACCAGGTTGGCCGGGCAGACGATCAGATCGGCCCCCAGAAGCGCCAGCACCCGCGCGGATTCCGGGAAGCGCCAGTCGTAGCAGACCATGGGCCCGATGCGCACATCCCGCCGGACGTCGGGCACCACGAAAAACCCTGTGTCACCGGCGTCGAAGCACTGCCTTTCCTTGTAGAAGAGGTGGGTCTTGCGGTAGATGAAGACCTTCTTCTGCTCCGGGACCACGACGAGGCAGGAGTTGAACAGACGCCCCCGATCGGCTTCGGCAAAACCGGCCGCCACGACGGCGTTGCGGCGTTTCGCCATGGCGCGGAAGTACGCCACCGTTGCGCCGGAGGCCTCCTCGGCGACCGCGGCCACCTCGTCCCGCGACGTGAAAAAGTAGCCCGTCGTGCTCAGTTCGGGGAAGACGATAATATCCGCCCGGGTGCCGGACGTCAGCGCCTCCATGCGGTGCAGGTTTTCGTCTTTCGCCCCGAGGCGAGGGTCGAACTGGACGACGGCGACGGTGATCGAGTTCATCATGCAGCCTCACAGGTTAAGATCGGGCAGTGAACTATAAGAGCAAGGAGTAACGAGCAACGAGTAACAGGTAAGAACAGGAGAGCTGTTACCGGCATCTCAATCCGACCGGCGACACTGGCACCTGTCGACCGATCTTTCTTCATTTGACTCGTTACTCGTTGCTCATTACTCGTTACTGATGGTCTGTTGCTCGTTACTCATCTCTTCCCCGCCAGATAGTCCTTCAGGCAGCGCGCCGTGTGCGACACTTTGGCGAATTTGAGAAGCTCGCGGGGCGAACCGGACGCCACCCGCCGCCCGCCGGCGGACCCGCCCTCGGGCCCCAGATCGATGATGTAGTCGGCTTCCGTGATGATTTCCAGGTTGTGCTCGATCACGGCCACCGTGTGGCCGGCATCCACCAGGGCCTGGAGGACGTCGACCAGGCGGCGGACATCGGCCAGGTGCAGGCCCGTCGTGGGTTCGTCCAGAATGTAGAAGGTCTGCCCGTTTGCGGGCTTCGCCAGCTGTTCGGCCAGTTTGATGCGCTGGGCTTCGCCTCCGGAGAGCGTGGGGCTCGGCTGGCCCAGTGCGAGATAGCCCAGGCCCACGTCGCACACGAACTGGACCGCCTTGCGGATGAGCGGGACGGCGCCGAAGAACACCGCCGCCTCGGCGAACGTCATGGCGAGCACGTCGGCGATGGTCCGACCCTTGTAGAGCACCTCCAGGGTTTCGGGGTTGAAGCGCCGGCCGCCGCACACCTCGCAGGGCACATAGACGTCCGGCAGAAAGCTCATCTCGACCTTCGGGCGGCCCTGGCCCCTGCAGGCCTCGCAGCGGCCGCCGGAGACGTTGAAGGAAAAACGACCGGGGCCGTAGCCTCGGGCGCGCGCGGCGGGCGTCATGGCAAACAGCCGGCGGATGTCGTCCAGGAAGCCGATGTAAGACGCGGGCACCGAGCGCGGCGTGCGGCCGATGGGGCTGTGGTCCACCTCCAGCACGCGGCCGACGGCCTTCCACCCGGTGATGTCCCTGCAGGCCCCGGCCGGGTCCCGGCGGTCGAGCAGCCGGTTTCGGAGGCCCTTGTAGAGGGTCTCCTTGAGCAGGGAGGACTTGCCCGAGCCGGAAACCCCGGTGACCGCGATCAGCCGGCCCAGGGGGAAATCGGCGTCGACCCCCTGCAGGTTGTTGGCGGCCGCCGCCTCCACGCGGACCGCGGGCGAGTCCCGCCAAGGCCTCTGCCGCGAGGTGATGCGGCGGCCCTGTCCGTCGATCAGGGCGCCGGTGACCGACAGCGGCGCCCGCTGAACGTCCGCCAGGCTGCCGGCGGCCACCACCTTCCCGCCGTCGCGGCCGGCGCCGGGGCCGAGGTCGATGATGGTGTCGGCCGCGCGGATGGTCTCCTCGTCGTGTTCCACCACGATGATGCTGTTGCCGCGGTCGCGCAGCGTCTTCAGGGCGTCCACGAGCACGCGGTTGTCCCGCGGGTGCAGTCCGATGGTGGGCTCATCCAGGATGTAGCACACCCCGGTGAGGTTGGAGCCCAGCTGGGCGGCCAGGCGCACGCGCTGGGCCTCCCCTCCGGACAGCGTGTCGCCGCTGCGGCCGAGCGAAAGGTAGGCGAGCCCGAGCTGGTTTAGGAGCGCCAGCCGGGTCAGGATCTCGGAGACCACGGGCTCGGCCACGGGTTTCTGGTGGGCGGGGAACCGGAAGCCGCGGACGACCCCCTGCACGTCGCCGGCGGGCAGTTGCATCAGGTCCCAGATGGAGCGGCCGTCGATTCGGACGGCCAGCGCCTGCGGCTTCAGGCGGCTGCCGCCGCACGTCCGGCACACCGGGGAGTCCGCCGGCGCTTCGTTCTCCTCGTCGGCGACGGTCACCCCGAGCCCCTTGCAGGCCGGGCAGGCGCCCTGGCGGCTGTTGAAGGAAAACAGGCGCGGGTCGAGCGGCTCCAGCCCGATGCCGCAGCCCGGGCAGACGCCGTGCAGGCTGAAAACCTCTTCGCGGCCGCGGCCGTCGACCACGCTGATATGGCCGTCGCCCTCCTCCAGGCTGCGGGCGACGACGGCCGCGAGGTCCCGGGCCGGAAGCTTTCCGGTGACCAGCTCGATGGTGTGCTCGTGGTAGCGCGAAAGGGCCATGCCCGGGGTCAGCCGCGTGAGCGTGCCGTCGATGCGCGCCTCGCCGAACCCCTTCTTCGCGGCGCGCTCGAGGAGCTCCTTGTGGAAGCCTTTGCGGCCCAGCACCTTGAGCGCCAGCACTCGGGCCGGGCGGCGGCCGTATCGCGCGCCGACCTGCGCCACGATGGCGGCCTGGGTCTGGGCGGCCAGGGGCCGGCCGCAGCCCGGGCAGTGCTGAGCGCCGAGCTTGCTGTAGAGAAGCCGCAGGAAATGGTAGGTTTCGGTCAGGGTGGCCACGGTGGAGCGCCGGCTGGCGTGGCTGATGCGCTGCTCGATGGCCACCGTCGGCGACAGCCCGGTCACGAGGTCCACATCCGGGCGCTCCAGGACCTTCATGTACTGGCGGACGTAGGGCGCCAGGCTCTCCAGGTAGCGGCGCTGGCCCTCGGCGAAAAGGATGTCGAAGGCCAGGGTGGATTTGCCCGAACCGGAAACCCCGGTCAGCACGACGAGCTCGTTGTGGGGCAGGGTCAGGCTGAGATCCTGGAGATTGTGCTCGCGGGCGCCCCTCAACTCGATCCCGCGCGCCTCCGGCCGGGCGCGGTAGCCCACGGCGGGCTCGGCCGCCCGGTCGCCGGAAAAAGGCGCCGTCTTGAGGCGGCCCCGGCCGTCGAGATACGCCTTGAGAAAGTGGCCCGTGTGGGAGCGGTTGTCGGCGGCGACCCGCTCCGGAGGCCCGGCCGCCACGACCTCGCCGCCGGCCTCGCCGCCCTCCGGCCCCAGGTCGATGACCCAGTCGGCGGTCTTGACCACGTCCATGTTGTGCTCGATCACCAGCACCGTGTGGCCGGCCTCGACCAGGCGCTGGAGGCAGGCCAGCAGGGTGTGGATGTCCTCGAAGTGCAGGCCGGTGGTGGGCTCGTCGAAGATGAACAGCTTGCGCTTTGCGCCGCCGTCGTCGGACCGCAGGTAGCGGGAGAGTTTGAGCCGCTGGGCTTCGCCGCCGGAGAGCGTGCTGACGGGCTGGCCGAGCCGGATGTAGCCCAGGCCGACCTCGGACAGCGGCCGCAGGGCGGCGGTCACGGCCTTCTCGTCGCCGAAGAACTCGACGGCCTGGTCCACCGTCAAATCGAGGATGTCGGTGACGGTCTTGCCCCGGTAGGCCACTTCCAGCACCTCCGGTTTGAACCGGCGGCCGTTGCAGTCCGGGCAGGGGAGATAGACGTCCGACAGGAACTGCATCTCCACCTTCTCGTACCCCTCCCCGCGGCAGGTCTCGCAGCGCCCGCCGGCGATGTTGAAGGAGAAGTGGCCCGGGCCGAGGTTGCGCCGGCGGGCGTCCTCCGTCGCCGCCAGGAGCTTGCGGATCGGGTCGAAGGCCTTGGTGTAGGTGAGCGGGTTGGCCCGGGGCGTGCGCCCGACGGCGCGCTGGTCGACGAGCAGCACCTCGTCGATGTGCTCGATGCCCTCGATCGCAACGTGCTGGCCGGGTCGGCCCTCGGGGCGGCCCAGCGCGCGCCGGGCCGCTTTGAAAAGGATCTCTTCCGCGAGGGTGGACTTGCCCGAGCCGGAGACGCCCGTGAGGCAGACCAGCAGCCCCAGCGGGATGCCGACGTCGATGCCTTTGAGATTGTTTTCGGCCGCGCCGCGGAGGGTGAGCCATCGGCCATCCGGCGTTCGCCGCCGACCGGGCACCGGGATCCGGCGCGCGCCCCGCAGGTACTGGCCGGTCAGCGACCCGTTGATCCGGTCGGTGGGGCCGAAGTACATCAACCGGCCGCCTTCCGCGCCGGCCTTGGGCCCGAGGTCCAGGATGTAATCGCTCTCGCGGATGATCTCCGGGTCGTGCTCCACGACCACCACCGTGTTCGCCAGGTCCCTCAGCCCTTTGAGGATGCGGACGAGGCGGTGGTTGTCGCGCGGGTGCAGCCCGATGCTGGGCTCGTCCAGCACGTAAAGGGTGTTGACCAGGGAGGAGCCCAGGGCCGAGGTCAGGGCGACGCGCTGGACTTCGCCGCCCGACAGGGTGCGGGACTGCCGGTCCAGGGTGAGGTAGCCTAAACCCACGTCCCGCAGGTAGGCGAGCCGGCTGCGGACTTGGTCGCGGACCATGCACCCGGCCTCGTCGGCCTCGGGCACCGGCAGGCGGTTGAAGAAATCGAGGGCCTGCGCGACGTTCAGCGCGTAGATCTGGGCGATGGTGAGGTCGCCCAGCCGGTAGAGCAGGGTGTCCGGCTGGAAGCGGGTGCCGCTGCACGCGGGGCAGATGTCGTAGCTGCGATAGCGCGACAGGAGCACGCGCACGTGCATCTTGTAGGTGCGGTTTTCAAGCCAGCGGAAATAGCCCTCGATCCCGTAGTAGGCGGAGGTGCCCGCAACGATGGACCGCTGCTGGGCGGCCGACAGGCTGCGGAAGGGTTTGTCCAGGGGGATTTTCCGGCCGCGGCAGAATTGCGCCAAGTCCTCGAACTCCATGCGGCCGTCCTGGGCCCCCCCGAACGGCTTGACGGCTCCCTCCGCCAGCGACCGCGACCGGTCGGGGATGATCAGGTCCAGGTCGATGCCGATGGTGCGGCCGAACCCGCGGCAGGTGCCGCAGGCCCCGAGGGGGCTGTTGAACGAGAAGAGGCTCGGCAGGGGGGTGCTGTAGGCGATCCGGCAGGCCGCGCATTCCAAGCGGCTGCTGAAGGCGTGGTGTCCGTCCGGCGGCACCCACACATCGAGCCGGCCGGCGCCGAAGCGGAACGCGAGCTCGACCGAGTCGAGCACGCGCTTTCGTTCCCCCGGCCGGAAGCTCAGCCGGTCGGCGACGACGGCGGCCTCCTTTTCGCCGCGCTGCGGCCGCCACTCGTCGATGGGAACGATCTGCCCGTCCCGGTAAAGGCGGTCGAACCCGAGCGGCGCGAGCGCGCCGCGCAGCCCCTCGCTTCCGGCGCCGTTCAGCGGGTAGGGGAAGGTGAGGACCACCGGGGAGCCTTCCGGCAGGCGCTGCAGCCTCTGCCAGACGTGCTCGGGCGTCTCAGGCTCGACCGGCCGGCCGCAGGAACGGCAGTGCAGCCGGCCGAGGCGCGCGTAAAGCAGCTTCACGTAGTCCGTGATCTCGGTCATGGTGCCCACCGTGGAACGCGAGGTGCGCACCGGGTCCTTGCTGTCGATGGCGATGGCGGGCGGGATGCCCTCGATCGAGTCGACCTGCGGCCGGTCCATGCGGTCCATGAACTGGCGGGCGTAAGGCGAGAAGGTCTCGATGTAGCGGCGCTGCCCCTCGGCGTAGAGGGTGTCGAAGGCCAGCGACGATTTCCCCGAACCGCTCACCCCCGTCACGACGGTGATCTGGTTGAGGGGGATTTGCAGGTTCAGGTTCTTCAGATTGTGCTGGCGGGCGCCGGATATCAGAATTGCGTCGTGTTTCATTTCGAGGCTAAAGTAATCCCGTGAATCGACTTTTGCAAACCTTCAAAATCCGCTTGCGAAACGCCGCATGGATGGCTACTAGTAGCGGCAGATGAAATGCGTCCGACCCCATCGGTTAAACGTCGGCCTCTGGAAGGGCTCGACGGGTCGGGCCTGCAGCGGGACAGACGCCATGAACCGATTCCTCCATTCTTTGTGGGTCCTGATTTTCATTTCGGCCTGTTCGGTCTTGTTTCCGTCCGGAAGCAGGGCCGCGGACGAAAAGATCCTTCCGGCCGAAGTTTTATCCGGGACCGAGCACCTGCTGAGCCTGGTCGGCCCCGGCAGCAAGGCAGAATTCCAACCGGAGCGCATCGCCGGTCTCATGGACTTCGTCACCCGGAACAAGAAGGATGGGGAGATTTTTTCGGCAGGCTCCGCCAACGGGTTCGCTTCCAGCTACAACGAGGTGGATGTGCGCACCCGTCTGGTCGATGTTCTGAAATACTCCTTCAACCCCGCGATCCCATGGTTTGCCACGAGCCCGGCTTCGCTGCGAAGCACTTCCTGGCAGCAGACGGAAAAGCCCTGGGGGCAGCTTCCGCGGCTGTGGGAGCTTTTCGGCGCGGGCGACGCGCCGGTGGTGATCCGGGGGATGGAAACGGTTGAAAACACGCCGGACCTCTCGACCGGGGGCTACTACCGCTACGGTCTGCACCGGACGCTGCTTCTTTTCACCAGCGGGCCGCGCCGGACCGTGATCTCGATTTCCAAGCAGGCCGACGTGTCGGATGTCGGCCGCAAGGGCTTCATCGTCGGAAGCGACGACGACTGGACCTATTTCTATTCCGGGGAGCCGGGCCTGAACGTCACGGGGCTCGGATGGGTCAAATCCTACATGTACGACTCGGCCGGGCTATCCGTCTACACCGAGGCGGGACCGGACGCGGGGCTGGTGCGCATCGCCAACTTCAAATGGCTCCGGGCCGGCTGGTCCAACATCAACATGGTGCAGAACGAGCACATCCGCCAAGGCCTGGTGCGGTTCGCGCGGTCCTTCAAGGAGATCATGGAATCCCCGCGCTTGCCCGCCGTGAAGGCTCTGGAGGCGGACTGCCTGAAGATTGCGGGGCTTCCGGACGCCGCGATGCGGGACCGAATGAAATCCTACCGCCGGCTGCTGGCCGCGCGCGGGGAAAAGCTGAGCGGCGGTGCGAGCAAGAACCTGCCGGAGGCCTTCTGGTCCGAGAGCTACTGGGAAGGGCTGAGCCGGGAGGAGATGCAGTCCCTGCTGGTGCTGGAAACCCTCAAGGATCACCTGGGGAAGTCCCCGGCCGGGGGGATGGACTCGACCGCCGTGCCGCCCTCTCAGCCCCCACAGCAGTGAGGCTGTGCAACGGCCCGGCCATGAAACCAAGGGCCGTTCCATTCCCAAAGGCCCTGAGGGGCCGCTTTGAAATTCCGTGTTGACGCCGCGGCGTAGATGTTTAGAATAGCCGCAAGCTTGCATTTCAACTACAGGAGGGCGTTCATGCAGAAGCCATTCAACTTGCTGGCACTGATGGTTTTGGGCCTTGCTGCGTTTGCCTATGCGGCTTCCCCGCCGGCCAAAGAAGCCTACAACATTTCCAACGCCGAGAGCTACAACGCGCACTTCGGAAACATGGATCCCGATAAGGACGGCAAGATCACTTGGCAGGAGTTCAAGGCCCATTTTCCGAAAGCGGACGAAAAAGTATTTGCCGCCATAGACCTCAACAAGGACGGCGGCATCGACCATGACGAGTGGCACGATTTCAAAGCGGCCTACGACCTGAAGCACAAAGAGTGATCCGCTTGCCGGGTGTTGCCGATGCGCTATGACCCGATCGACCCGCAGCTCTTCATCGAAAACCGCCGGCGGCTTGCGGCGCAGCTCAGACCCAACTCGATCGCCGTGTTCAACTCCAGCGATGTCATGCCCAAGAGCGCGGACGGCGTTCACCCCTTCAGCCAGCAGACCGACCTGTTCTATCTTTCAGGGATCGATCAGGAGGAGAGCACGCTGGTTCTCTTTCCCGACGCCAAAGAGGAGAAGCACCGGGAGGTCTTGTTCCTAAGAGAGACCAGCGAGCCGATCGCCCTGTGGGAAGGGAAGAAATACGCCAAAGACGAAGCGGCGGCCGCCTCCGGTGTGAAAACCGTTTACTGGAACGCGGAGTTCGATCCCGTGTTTCGGCCGCTGGTGCTCCAGGCCGAGCGGGTTTACCTCAACGCGAACGAGCACCTGCGGGCCGCGGTGTTCGTCGAAACCCGGGATGCCCGCTTCGGCAAGTGGTGCCGCGAGGCCTTCCCGCTGCACCGATACGAACGCCTGGCGCCGATCATGCACCGCCTGCGGGCGGTCAAGTCGCCGATCGAAGTCGCGCTCATCCGGCAGGCCGCCGGGATAACGGGCCGGGCGTTCCGGCGGCTGCTCGGCTTCATCCGGCCGGGGGTCTGGGAATACGAGATCGAGGCCGAGATCTGGCACGAGTTCCTGCGCGCGCGCTCCCGCGGCCCCGCCTTCCAGACGATCGTGGCCTCGGGCGCCGATTCCTGCACCCTGCACTACGTCAAAAACGACAAGCAGTGCCGGGACGGGGACCTGGTGCTGATCGACTTCGGCGCGGAGTACGCCCACTACGCCGGGGACCTCACGCGCACGGTGCCGGTGAACGGGCGCTTCACCCCGCGCCAGAGGTCGGTTTACGACGCCGTGCTGCGGGTGCAGAAGGCGGCCATTGAGATGCTTCGGCCGGGGA
>JALOPD010000574.1 GCA_025454075.1 Desulfobacterales bacterium
GAACCCGCGCTTTCTGGAGCGCGCCAGGGAATTTTTGACGCGCCACAAGCAGGTCCTGAGCACCATCCATCCCCCGGAGAAGCCGGGCGAAAACGGCACCCACCTGCTATGTATCCTGAACGAGGTCAAGCTGCGCCGCGTGCTGGCGCGCATGCTCGACGAGGAGCGCTTCCTGAGCCCTTACGGCATCCGCTCGCTGTCGAAGTGGCACCAGGACCATCCTTATGTTTTCACCGTGCACGGTGAGGAATACCGGGTCGAGTATTTGCCGGCCGAGTCGAACACCGGCATGTTCGGCGGCAATTCCAACTGGCGCGGGCCGGTGTGGTTCCCGGTCAACCTGCTGATCATCCGCGGGCTTTTTCAGCTGTACCTCTATTACGGCGAGTCATTCAAGATCGAATGCCCGACGGGCTCCGGACGGTTCATGACGCTCCAAGAGGCGGCCTTCGACCTCATCCACCGCCTGGAGAGCATTTTCCTGCGCAACGCGTCCGGCCGGCGGCCGGTTTACGGGGGCGCCGAGAAATTCCAGGCCGATCCCCACTGGCGCGACCACATCCTCTTCTATGAATATTTCCACGGCGACAACGGCGCCGGCCTCGGCGCCAGCCACCAGACCGGCTGGACGGGCATCGTCGCACGCTTGATCCAGGTGGCTGGCTATCTGGAAAAACAGGTCATACCCGAGGGATTCACGCGGCCGGGGATGATGCTCTACCGACGCTCCCGCACCGAGTGCAAACCTTTCAAGTAAGTTGGGTCATTTTCTGTGGGAGCGGCTTTCCAGCCGCGCTGATCGAGGCTGAAAGCCTCTCCCACAAAAAAACTTTCTTGCCGATAAAGTGGCGCTGCGCGCCATGGCTTGCTTAGCAGGGGCTCTCGCATGCGTTTATCTCAACGGCCGGTCATCAATGAAATCAACACCTGGGTCTGGTTGAACGAACTCAGCCGGAAACATGGATCGATCGTTACGCTGGCGTCGGTCCCGGAGGCGGAATGGGGCATGATCGCCGCTCTTGGAGTCGACGCCGTCTGGCTCATGGGGGTGTGGGAGCGCAGCCCGGCCGGCATCCGCATCGCGATGCAAAACGAAGGCCTGACGGCAAGCTTCCGCCATGCGCTACCCGACTTCACCGAAGCGGATAACGTGGGTTCACCCTACTGTGTGCGCCGCTATGAGGTGGATCCGCGTCTGGGGGGCGCTGCCGGCCTGGCCGCCGCGCGCGCCCGGCTGGCGGGCCGGGGCATCGGCCTCATCCTCGACTTCGTTCCCAACCATGTCGCACCCGACCACCCCTGGGCGGCCGGCCACCCCGAGTACTTCATTCAAGGCTCATCGATCGATGTGGCAACCGATCCGCGATCGTTCATCGAGGCCAGCGGGAAGGTTTTCGCCTGCGGCCGCGACCCCTTCTTTCCGGCCTGGCCGGACGTACTGCAACTCAACGCCTTCGATCCCGGTCTCAGGCGAGCGGCTGCGGGGACCCTGCTCGATATCGCCGGGCAGTGCGATGGGGTGCGCTGCGACATGGCCATGCTGATGTTGAATGAGGTCTTCGGACGCACATGGGCCGGCCGCGCGGGTGAGCGGCCGGATGCCGATTTCTGGCCGACCGTTATCTCCGCCGTCAAGGCTCGCTACCCGGATTTCAAATTCATCGCCGAGGCGTATTGGGACCTGGAATGGGAGCTACAGCAACAGGGCTTCGACTTCTGCTACGACAAGCGGCTCTACGACCGGCTGGAAAAGGAGAATGCGGAGTCCGTGCGGCTCCACCTGTCGGCCGAGATGGCATATCAGGAGAAGCTGGTGCGTTTCATCGAAAACCACGACGAACCCCGTGCGGCGGCTGTTTTTTCACCGGAGCGGCTGCGCGCGGCCGCAGTGGGAAGCACCGGATGAAGGCCTGAAGGAATTCTATTGCCGGCTGCTCAAGGCCGTCGGCGAAGATATTTTCAAATCCGGCGAGTGGCGACTCTGCGAGTGCGGCGGCTGGCCGGACAACACCAGCTATCGGAATCTCGTGGCCTGGTGCTGGAGCCTGGGAGAGGACTGCCGTCTCGTCGTGCGTGGTGAACCTCTCCGCGGCCCCATCCCAGGGGCGGGTCCGGTTGATGGGGGCTTCGGTTCCGGACCGGGATGTCGAGCTCGAGGACCTCTTGTCCCCCGCTCGCTACCGGCGCGACGGACGCGAGATCATGGAGAATGGACTTTTCGTCGACCTCCCCCCGTGGGGGTGTCATTTTTTCAGCATTCGGAGCGGCTGAACCCTGAGCTGACGATTTAACCGCTTTTCTATCAGACCAAAGTCCTATATACACACGATAGCGGTTGGGTTAGATGCTCAAAAAAAAATCATACAACAAGGAGGAGAACAATGTTCAAGCATGTTTCTATCGCCGCCGTGGCGGCAATTGTGTTGCTGTTAGGAATGAACGCAGCGTTTGCGCTGGACCCGATCTCCCAGCAGTCTGGCTTCAGCGGCTACATCCAGCCGGGAGTCGGCTATTTGAGCATCGAAAGCAACACGGTGGCCAAGGTCCTGAGTTTTGATTTATCGGATAAGCGCATCAACGATCTCGATGAGGAGCCCGACTCGGAGTCGACGGCCATTTTCACAGCTCCGTTCAAGCTGGCCTACACCTTCGCCGGTACCCGCACCGAAATTTTTCTGGGCACCGAGGTGGGCGACCTGCTGTCTTTCGACACGGCCCAGCAGCTGGGCGTGAAGCAAGGAATCGGATCGCTCGGCGTGCTCCAGGCCGGATTGCTGTTCAGCGGAAACGTCCGGGTCTGGAAGGACCCATTCGTGACGGGCCAGAACCGCGACGATACCAGCCGCCAGAACGTGGGCGGGCAACTGGTCTGGGACAAGATTTTCGGCTCCAACCTGGAGTTGGAATACTCCGTTCGGAAGGTGGATATCGGCAGCGAGAAGAGCGGTGAGTTTCTCGGGCTGACCAACTCCGAGCAGGACCGTTTGGACCGGAACGGCACCGTTCACCGGGCATCGGCCGGCTACGCGTTCAAGTTCGGCCGGAATACGCTGACGCCGCAAGTTTCGATTTTCTCCGAGGACCTGGACGGCGAGGCCATGGCGAACACCGGCGTCGACGTGCAGCTGACCTATCTCTACGATGGAGACCCGATCACCCTGGTGCTCAACGGCTATGTCGGCCAGGCGGACTTTGACAAGAGCAACCCGGTCTTCGACAAGACCCGCGAGGACGACCGCTACGGCGCCTCCGCCACGGTCTATTACAAGAACCCCTGGGGCTGGGGCCTGCTCGGCAGCGAGCCGATGCGGTTCTTCGTGACCGGGGCCTATTTCGGCGTCGATTCCAACATCGACTTCTACAACCAGGAAGCCATCCTCGGCATGGGCGGCGTGTCGTTCCGCTGGAAGTAGAACCGACCCATTGAAAACCTACCCGCTGAGGGTGTTCGTCAAGCGTGTGCTGCTCATCCGCCTCGGCACGGCGACACTGGCCCTTGCGCTGATCACCGGGGCGATCACCTATTTTGTCCAGCAGGGGCGGATCGAGCAGCAGGTCGCGGACAACGGCCGTCAGGGAATCAACGTACTGACGCATCGGGTGATGGGCATCGCCGAAAAGGTTGCTTACCGGGCGGGCCGTTTCGTCTGGGTGCAATTCTACGATCGCTCGGGGGCGGTGGTGGCCGAGGTGTCGGTGCCGGAATTCCAGGCGGTCGCTGCGAAGGCTCTCGCGGAAAAGCGGCCCTTCGCTTTTCCCGAGCCCGCGCAGGCCGAGGCTGACATGCAGCGCATCGGAGGCCGACCGTTTGTCTTTGCGGCGATGCCGATTGCCGACCGGCAGGGAGCGGTGAAGGGGTATGCGCGCGGGGCCTTCGCGGTATCGCCTGAATCTGCGGCCGAGATGCGCAGCGCCGTCC